>URRP01000028.1 GCA_900550375.1 uncultured Alistipes sp.
CTCGAACCCCTGACCCCGTGCGTGACAGGCACGTATTCTAACCAGCTGAACTAACACACCTTTTGCTGATTGCGAATGCAAAGGTAGCACAAATTTTCGAAAATACAATACTTTGCCTTATTTTTTGAAGAAAGAAAATTGCACGCTGCCATAACTTCTTAATTGCCAGAAAGCGCTGTAATTCGAGAAATCCAATTGACGGGAGTGCTCGAAGATGAAGAGCCCGCCTTCGCGCAGCAGGTCGTTTTCCAATACCAGCCGAACGATCTCCTCGCTGCCGGCCAGATCGTAGGGGGCGTCGGAGAAGATGACGTCGAACTGTTTGGGGCAGCTTTTCAGATAGAGGAAAGCGTTGGCCTTGACCGGATAGAGCGTTTCGCATCCCAGTTCGCGCGCCGTCTGCCGGATAAAATTGTAATGCACGGCATTGATCTCGACCGACGTGACACTGCGGGCGCCGCGCGAGGCGAATTCGTAGCTGATCGATCCTGTGCCGGCGAAGAGGTCGAGCACGTCGCTCTCTTCGAAATCGACCAGATTGGTCAGGACATTGAACAGGTTCTCCTTGGCGAAATCCGTCGTCGGCCGCGCACGCAGGTTCTTCGGGGGATTGATCGCCCTACCCTTGTATTTGCCACTGATTATTCGCATCGCACATCGCGGAAATATCTCCGCAGCTGACGGGCCAGCGTGCTGCTTCCCGTCAGACAGAGCGGATAGGTTTTGAGTGAAAACATCCGGTCGAGCCGGCCGAGGTAATAGAGGATATCGGTCGTACCCTGTGCCCGTACCACTTCGGCCAGACGCAGTATGTTGTCGTAGAGCTTCACGTAAAGCAGCCCGTCGGTATGGAGCAGCCAAAGGCTCGGTCCCGAGAACTTCGGCTGGAACAGGAGCGGCGACGTGAAGGCGAGTCGATCCGTCGTTTCGGTCAGCTGCCGGCAGCAGCTCTTGTCGATAGCCATCACGGCGATCTGCTGCCGTTGCGGATCGCTGTATACCGCACATTCCGTCTCCGCGCAGCCGAGTCCCGCCAGCGACAGGTAGTTGGCGGCGGACTCCTTTTCGAACACCTCGCTCGGCACCAATACGGTTTTATGCGTCAGGACGGAACAACTGACACGGCCGGCGGTTTCGTACCCCGCCGGAAGCTCTTTCGGAAAAGAATGTCCACCCGACCGAAGTTGGATGGACATCTCTTCCAAAGGAGTCGTGTTATTACTCCCAGTTACCTGCTTCATTGTTCGCGCCCTCCATCGAACCGAACTTGATTCCGGGATACTTGTTATAGGTGATGATCTCGGGAGCCTTGACGAGGTTGATTACCTCCTGACGGAACGCAACCGTATCGAGGAACTGCACGTAGGGAGCCTTGACCTCGACGACCGGAACGACGACCTTCGACTCGGTCGTAACCATGCCGGCGGCGATCGAGAATTCAGCCTGCTTGTTCGTGCCCGGGATGTAACGGAAATTCTTCACCTGATCGGGCGTAAGCTTTTTGGGGGCGAAGATCGTGTCGATAACGGCCACCGTGAACGTTTCGATATTCTTCTTGCCGGCTTTTTTCAGCTGGGCCATAGCCACCGAGTCGTCTTCGTCGACGATACGGCGCTGACCTTCAATCGAATCGTTGAGAACGAAATTGATCAGCGTATCGAAGTCCCCCGTAAAATGCTGGTATTTCGACTTGAACGCACGTTCGGCAGTACGGATGTCCTTGATGCGCTCGATAACGGCCTCCTCCTTCGCTTTTTTCACGTTTTCGAAACGGATGGGTGTCGAAATCTGATCGTAGATGACATATACCAGACCTACGATCACCAAGGCAAGAATCAGTTGAACGATTTTTTTCATTTCAATTATTTGTTTAAGTTTGTATCCCGTTTAAATAACAATAAGGTAACACCGCAATGTTTAATACGATAATTGCGACTCAAATTTACGCCAAAATTTGTTTCGAAGCAACAAATAGTCAAAAAAAAATCATAGAAAATTTATCGGAATACCTCTCGGACGATGATTTTTCGCGGATTTTCGTGTTGAACGGTTTTGCCGGCACGGGTAAGACGACGTTAATCGCCGCTTTAGTTGCCGCACTCAAGGAGTTAAGAATAAAGCCCGTGCTGCTCGCTCCGACCGGCAGGGCTGCGAAAGTGCTCGCCCGCTACAGCGGGGAGCAGGCGCTTACGATTCATAAACGCATCTACCGGCAACGGACCAACGCCGATTACGAATCGAAATTCTCGCTCGACTTCAACAAGGAGCAGGGCGCCGTCTTTATCGTGGACGAAGCCTCGATGCTCTCCGATACCACGGGCGACGGGGCCTTGTTCGGCAGCGGGTCGCTGTTGGAGGATTTGGTGAGCTACGTGCGCAGCGGGCGGGCCTGCCGGCTGATTCTGGTCGGCGACAATGCGCAGCTGCCGCCTGTCGGCTGCGATTTCAGCCCTGCGCTCGATCCGGCGGCGGTTTCGCGCTACGGCGACGTCGTGTACGGGCAGATGGACGAGGTGGTGCGTCAGCAGATGCAGTCGGGTATTCTCTTCAATGCGACGCTGGTGCGTTGTATGCTTGAGAATACGATTTACGAAGTGCCCAAATTCGAAATGAACTACCCTGATTTCGAGGAGGTTGAGGGCGGTGAGTTCATGGAGAAGTTGCAGGATGCCTACGACCGTTACGGCCGTGACGAGGTGATTGTCATCACACGTTCAAACAAACGGGCGAACCGCTATAACGAGGGGATTCGCCGCTATATCCTCGGTGCCGAAGAGGAGATCGAGAGCGGCGACATGCTGATGGTCGTGAAGAACAACTACCACTATGCGGCGGCAGATGCCGAGGGGGCGATGAATTTCATCGCCAACGGCGACATCGCACGGCTCGTCCGTCTGCGGCGTTTCGAGGATTTCTACGGATTCCATTTCGCCGATGCGGTGCTCTCTTTTGCCGATTACGGGGATATGGAGATCGGGTGTAAAATCCTGCTGGATACGATCAAGTCCGAATCCCCTTCGCTCACGCGCGAGGAGAGCAGCCGCCTCTTTTACGAAGTCGAAAAGGACTACACCGAGACGAAAAGTAAAATCAAGCGGTATAAGGAGATTCGCGAAAACCCGCATTTCAACGCCGTGCAGGTGAAGTTCGCTTATGCCGTGACGTGCCATAAAGCGCAGGGCGGACAGTGGCGTGCCGTTTTCGTCGACCGCTGCCTGTTCGGCGACGAACCGATGACCCGCGATATGCTGCGCTGGCTCTACACGGCGCTGACGCGTGCCACCGAGAAGTTGTATCTGATAAATTTCGACCCTCGATTCTATGAATAACCTACCTTCCGAAATCCATCCTCTTGCGCCGTTCCTGCCTGACGGCGCGCGGGTGCTGATGTTGGGCAGCTTTCCGCCCAAACGCGTACGCTGGTCGATGGAGTTCTTCTACCCCAACCTCCAGAACGATATGTGGCGGATCATGGGACTGCTCTTTTTCGGTGACAAACACCATTTTCTGGCCGATCCCAAGCATTTCGACCGCGACCGCATCATGGCTTTTTGCCGGACGATCGGATTGGCGCTCTACGATACCGCCAGCGAAGTCGTCCGGCTCCGAGACAACGCTTCGGACAATTTCCTGCAAGTGGTGCGTCCGACCGACGTGTGCGGCCTGCTGGAGCGTCTGCCCGAGTGCCGGGCGATCGTGACAACGGGCGAGAAAGCGACCGACATCTTGGTTGAACAGCTCGGCTGCGAACATCCTGCCGTCGGCGGCTCCGTACCGTTCGAATATGCCGGACGCCGGATGCTGCTCTTCCGTATGCCGTCGTCGTCGCGCGCCTATCCCCGTCCGGTGGAATGGAAGGCCGAGTTCTATCGAAAGGTGTTCGAAAAAGTCGGGATAATCTGATTTTTTCTTATCTTTGGTTTCATCTTAGATACTCCGCCTCGGCAAAATACAAATAAATTTGCTTCTGCGCTCGACTTTTCGTATCTTTGCTATCCCGAAGTAGGTGAATAAGACTTACTTTGCATCGACTATTGTATATTATATTGTATAAATATGGCAGGCATAGAGAAGAAATATGTAGAGACTCCGCTGATGAAGCAGTATTACCAGATCAAGTCGGTTCATCCCGATGCGATCCTGCTTTTCCGCGTGGGTGATTTCTACGAAACGTTCGGTGACGATGCCATTAAGGCCAGCGGTATTCTGGGCATTACGCTCACCCGCCGCGCCAATGGCTCGGCGGCCTACGTCGAACTGGCGGGATTTCCCTATCATGCCATTGACACCTATCTGCCCAAACTTGTGCGGGCCGGTGAACGAGTGGCGATCTGTGAACAGCTGGAGGATCCCAAGCTGGTGAAAGGACTCGTCAAGCGGGGTGTCATCGAATTGGTGACGCCGGGCGTCGTTCTGGGCGACAACATTCTGGCCAACAAGGAGAATATCTATCTGGCTTCGGTCTACTTCGGCCGACAGACTACGGGCGTGGCTTTTCTCGATATTTCGACCGGCGAATTTTACGTTGCCGAAGGGTCGGACAATTATGTCGACAAGCTTCTGTCGAACCTCTCGCCCAAGGAGATTATCTACCAGCGCGGCTTCGACGAACGGTTCCGGCAAGCCTTCGGTCCGAATTATTACACCTATAAGCTCGACGACTGGGTCTTTTCGGAAGAGCTGAATCGCGAGAAACTCTGCAAGCAGTTCGGCACGCAGTCGCTCAAGGGATTCGGCATCGACCATATCTCGGCCGGTATTTCGGCCGCCGGCGCCATTCTCTACTATCTGGAGTTCACCGAACATAAGGAGATCGGTCATATCTCGTCGATTTCGCGCATCGATCAGGACGATTATGTCTGGATCGACAAGTTCACCATCCGCAATCTGGAGTTGTTCACCACCAACGGTTCGCACGACCGGAGCAGTTTCGCAGGCGTGATGGACCGCACGCTCACGCCGATGGGCGGCCGGTTGCTTAAACGGTGGGTGGCCATGCCGATCCGCGATATCGAACGCATCAACCGGCGGTTGGAGGTGGTGCAGCGGTTCGTGGACGATACCGAATTGGCGGAGGCCGTCAGCGAGCAGGTCTCGCTGATCGGCGATCTGGAGCGTATTGCTTCGCGTATCGCCGCCGCACGTGTGACGCCACGCGAACTGGTACAGCTGAAGAATTCGCTCGGTGCGATCGAGCTGCTCAAGGCGATCCTCGAATCGACGGACGACGAAAATCTGCACCGGCTCTCCGGTGAGATCGACGTGCTGAAGGAGCTGCGCGTGAAGCTCGAACAGGAGATCTATCCCGATCCGGCCAACAATCAGATTCAGAAGGGCGGCGTGATCGCCGACGGAGTCAGCCCCGAACTGGACGATCTGCGCCGTATCGCGCTGCACGGCAAGGACGTCTTGCAGCAGATTCAGCAGCGTGAGAGCGAGCTGACGGGGATTTCGTCGCTCAAGATCGGCTACAACAATGTCTTCGGATATTATATCGAGGTGCGCAACGCCCATAAGGAGAAGGTTCCCGAGACGTGGATCCGTAAGCAGACGCTGGCCAATGCCGAGCGCTACATCACCGAGGAGCTGAAGGAGTACGAGGAGAAGATTCTCGGTGCCGAAGATCGTATTCTGATGCTCGAACAGGAGATTTATAATGCGCTGATAGGATTTATTTCACAGTCGTTATCTAAACTTCTGCGTGATGCTCATGCCGTGGCGCGTATCGACTGTTTCCAGTCGTTCGCCCGTATCGCCCGCGAACGCAATTACGTCCGTCCCGAGTTGGACGGCGGAACGCTGATCGATATCGAGGAGGGACGTCATCCGGTGATCGAGACGCTGATGCCCGTCGGTGAGAAATATATCCCCAACGACATCCGGCTCGACGACAAGGAGCAGCAGATCGTGATGATTACCGGTCCCAATATGTCGGGTAAGTCGGCCCTGCTGCGACAGACTGCGCTCATCATCCTCATGGCGCAGATGGGCTCGTTCGTTCCGGCACGTCGGGCGCATATCGGCGTGGTGGACAAGATCTTCACCCGCGTCGGCGCGTCGGACAATATCTCGCAGGGCGAGTCGACCTTCATGGTCGAAATGCTCGAGTCGGCCAGCATCCTGAACAACATTTCCGACCGCAGTATCGTCCTGCTGGACGAGATCGGCCGCGGCACAAGCACCTACGATGGCATCTCCATCGCATGGGCGATGGTCGAATACCTGCACAACCACCCCACGGCTCATGCGCGGACCCTTTTCGCGACCCACTATCACGAGCTGAACGAGATGGAGAAGATGTATCCGCGCGTGAAGAACTACCACGTCACGGTCAAGGAGATGAACAATACGATCGTCTTTCTGCGCAAACTCGCCCGCGGCGGTACGGAGCATTCGTTCGGTATTCATGTGGCGAAGATGGCCGGTATGCCGGCATCGGTGGTAATGCGTGCCGATGAGATTCTCAAAAATCTGGTGAAGGTCTACGGCACCGACGAAATCGTGCCGAGCAAAAGCCCCAAACTCAGGGGACGCAAGCAGGCGTCGGTCAAGGATGCGGTCGAAGAGACCGACAAGGGAGCTTCGATGCAGTTGTCGATGTTCCAGCTCGACGATCCGGTGTTGGTGCAGATTCGCGACCAGATCAAGGGGTTGAATATCGATGCACTCACGCCGCTCGAAGCACTTAATAAGCTGAACGAGATAAAGAAAATAGCGGGAATCTGAACCATCGCTTAAATAGAAGAACGGGCTGCTTGTGCATCAGGCAGCCTGTCCGTTTTTCAGGGTATCGTGCGCATAATGCCGGCTGAGCCGGACTGAAATCCGTTTTTCAGGGTGCCCGCTTCTCGATCGGCAGCTTGCCGCAGGTATCCCGATAAAGATAAAAAAACGCCGGCTCCACAAGGAACCGGCGTTCTGGCGTTATTCTTTCGCGTGTTGTTTTCTCCACTCCCAAGGAGCGATATTGTCGGGATGCGCCCAGATGCCGATGCCCTCCTCCTGTGCAAAGCGTTCGGAACGGATGTAGCGCAGTTCGTTGATCGTATCGTTGCGATACCATGCATAGCCCGAACGCAGCATCAGATCGGCTACGTCGTCGTTGTCGCGCGTGGTGGCGATCACGCGCACGCCGCGCGGTGTCTGCCCGCCCTTGGGAGTTACTTCGACACGGCGTTGCAGGACGATGTTGTAGAGGTATTTGCGTGCCTCGTAACCCTGCGGTTGGTCGATCTCGGGCGCGTCGATGCTGTACACGTTGTAGGTCAGCGTATCTCCGCCGTCGGCTACTCCGACGAATGTATCTCCGTCCTCCACGCTGATTATCCGTACGGGATAACTGCGCTGGACGATCTCCGCTTGATGCCGTTTTCCCCGTCCGATGAGTTTCAGCCCCATAACGGTCAGGATACCTACGACAATCGTAGCGATCAGTACGCCGTTTCGGATCTTTCGCTTGCGGCTGTTTTTACGATGCCGCCGATGGTGGCGGCGATGGGATGTTGTCGGGTTCGGTTGTTCCGCCATAATGCAATTGTGTTTTATTCGAACAGAGCTTCGACTTTCGTTACGACCTCCTCGGGATCGGGTGTGAGCGGAAAGACGAGGCTCGGTTTAAGATACCAGAGTTCCTTGTCCTGCTGGCAGCGGTGTTCTCCGCCGCCCGTAATGTTGAGCATGACGATCTTTTCGGGATCGATCCGGCCTTCGGCCACGGCCTTGACGAGCGATGCCGTAGCGATACCCGCCGCAGAGTAGATGTCGATTCCCTCGGTCTCTTCGAACAGGGCGCGGGCCTTACGGGCCTGTGCGTTCGTCGCCACCATGACGTCGCCGTCGGTGGCTTTCAGCGCATCGTACAAACCGCCGGCCAGCGAATAGGGCGGCTTGCGGTTCGAAAGTACTTTGGCGTCGATGATTTCGGCGTCGCGGCGCGCCTTGGAAGCTTCGTAAGGCAGCAGTTCGCGCGAGTCTACCCGCCAAGCGTCGAACATCGGGACGAAGGGTGCGTTCTGCGAGACGACGAGTTTCATCGTCTTGTTGCCGAAGCGGCCGTCCTCGTTCAGACGCATATTGGCTTCCCACGCCGCTATGGCGCCCGTGCCGCTGCCGACGGCCTGAAAGTAGTAGTCGGGAATCTCGCCGATGGTCGTGGCGGCCGACAGCACCGTCGTGGCCATGCCGTCGCGCCGAGCGACATTTTTCGCTCCGCCTTCGGCATAGAACCTCCGCGACTTGAGCGCCAGATTGCTCAGGAAGATCGCGTCGAAGTAGTCGCCTCCTCGTTCGGGACAGATCAGCTTGACGCAGGGGTTGAGCGGCCGGTCGAACCAGAGCGCCGAGATATTCTCCTCGGGAACCGAGAGCAGCAGCCGGATGTTGTTGTCCGAACATACTTTGGCGAAGGCGCGTGCCGTGTTGCCGGCCGAGGCGACAACCAGAATCCGCTCGTCGCCTTCGCGGATACGGGCGCAGACGCTGTATGCTTCGGTCTCCTTGAAGGAGCAGGTGGTCATCTTCGCGCCGATTTCGGGATAGTAGCCGTTGAAGGTGATATAAAGATTCTTCAGACCGAGGTGGTCGGCCAGTCCTTTGCTTTTATAGGTCACGGGTGCGCTCGAACCCTCCAGCATACGGCGGATGGGCAGCCAGTCGCAGAATTTGTAGAAGCCGTAGCTGTCGGGCCGCACGTCGATCTGACGGACGGCGTAACGGGTGCGGATCATCGAAGGCAGTTTGCAGCAGGGGTCGTCGAGCATCCAGCCTTCGTCTTCGAACTGCCGGCCCGTAGCGACACATTCGAGCGTGTAATCAGTGGGTGTAAAATTCTCCATGTAGTATATTGGGTTTCTTCTGTTTCAGGACATGCGCCCTTTGAAATCCGCGTAGCCGAATTCGCGGACGATGCGCAATGCGCCGTCGGCACCGGCAATGGCGATCGTGGGGTGCGCTACGCCGTTGAACATCGTAGTCTTGACCATCGTGTAGTGGATCATATCCTCGAAGACGATCCGTTCGCCGATCTGCAATTCGTGGTCGAACGCCCAGTCGCCGCAGTAATCCCCTGCCAGACAACTGTTGCCGCCCATGCGCCAGCGTCGTTCGCCGGCCTGCGGTTCATGGGCGCCGACGATGGCCGGCTTGTAGGGCATTTCGAGACAGTCGGGCATGTGACAGGCGAACGACACGTCCAGCATGGCCGTGCGGACGCCGCTGTTTTCGACGATATCTTCGACGGTCGAGACCAGATATCCCGTGCGCCATGTAAATGCGCTTCCCGGCTCGAGAATCAGCCGCAGGTGCGGATGACGTGCACGGAACGCGCGCAGCAGCGCGATCAGTTCGTCGCAATCGTAGTCGGCATGGGTCATCAGGTGGCCGCCGCCCATATTGAGCCATTTGATCCGGTCGAGGCAGTCGCCGAAAAGCGCTTCGACGGCTTCGAGTGCCTTGCGGAGGTGTTCCGGCCGCGATTCGCACAGCACGTGAAAATGCAGCCCCTCGACGCCGTCGGGAAGTCCTCCCTGCGAGGCAAGCTCCTCGGCGGTCATGCCCAGCCGCGAACCCGCCACGCAGGGGTTGTAGAGGTCGGTTTCGACCGGCGAATAGCGCGGGTTGATACGCAGACCGCACGAAATTCCGCGCAGCAGCGCCATGGCGCCGAAACGGCGGAACTGCCCGAGCGAATTGAACGTGATGTGGCTGCTGCAATCGAGAATCTCGCCGATGTTGCGGTCGGTGTAGACCGGAGCATAGGTGTGCGCCGGCTGCCCGAACTCTTCGCGGACCAGTCGGGCTTCGGCGGCCGAACTGGCCGTCGCTCCGTCGCTGTGGCGAGCCAGCTCGGGAAAAATACTCCACATGGCACACGCCTTCAGGGCGACGATCACCTCGGCGCCCGATTCGCGGCGCACGCGGTCGATCACAGCCAGATTTTGCTCCAGCAAACGTTCGTCCAACAGGAAACAAGGCGAAGGAACCCGCTTGAAATCAATCATTCGTATCTGACATCTGACAAATTATCGCGCAAATATAGTGATAATATCGCAAAGTGCCGCGAAGAATGGATGCACATTCCCGTCGGCGCAAAGAAAAAGCGGAATTTACCCGTTCGTGGGGTAAATTCCGTTGTCTGCCCGTCGGTCTCGGCGTCGGGGAGCGGGTCAGCGCTTCATCTCCTTATCGGCCGCGAAAGCCTCTTCGACTTCGCGTTCCTTCTGGATGCGGTCCTTGTGGGTGTAATCCTCCACCTGATCGACCAGTTCGTTGACTTTGTTTTCGAAATTTTGCTCGCAGGGCGTGCAGGTCGTCTGTTCGTCTTTCATGGCTTTTAATCGTTAAATGTGACAAGTTTTCCTTCTCCGTACAAATTGCATACAAAAGGGCGATTTATTTTGTATGGGCGCAGCGGAAAATCGCTTCGCCGGTATGGAAGAATCGGGAAAAATTCGTAGTTTTACATTAAATAAACCGAAATTGTCTATGTCGTTTCTCACCGCAATGGATTTCACGCTGCCGCTGGCCGATCCCGTGCTGAAGTTTCTCATCATCCTGCTCATCATCCTCGGAGCGCCGCTACTGCTGAACAAGTTTCGCATTCCTCCGTTGCTGGGACTCATCATCGCCGGAGCCGTGATCGGGCCTTACGGATTCAATCTCGTCCTGCGCGATAGCAGCATCATTTTGTCGGGTACGGCCGGCCTGCTCTACATCATGTTTCTGGCGGGGTTGGAGATCGATATGGGCGACTTCAAGCGCAACAGTCTGCGCAGCCTGACCTTCGGCCTGTATACCTTCTGTGTGCCGATGGCACTCGGAATCGTTGCAGGATACTACCTGCTCGGCTTTTCATGGCTTACCTCGGTGCTGCTGGCCAGTATGTTCGCTTCGCATACGCTGATCGCCTACCCCATCATCAGCAAGCTGGGGATCAGCAAGAACAATGCGGTCTGCATCACCGTGGGCGGGACGATGATTACCGATACGCTCGCGCTGCTGGTGCTGACGATCGTCGTCGCGCTCTCGACGGGCAATGCCGACGATATGTTCTGGGTGCGGCTGGGATTGTCGATCACGGCTTTCACGCTCTTCGTGCTGCTGGGATTCCCGTTGATCGGCCGCTGGTTCTTCAAGCGGGTGCACGATAATATTTCACAATACATCTTTGTGCTGGCGATGGTTTTTCTGGGCGCTTTTCTCGCCCAGCTGGCCGGACTGGAGGCAATCATCGGGTCGTTTCTCGCAGGGCTGGCACTCAACCGGCTGATCCCCGCCACTTCGCCGCTGATGAACCGCGTGGAGTTCGTCGGCAATGCGATCTTCATCCCCTTCTTTCTGCTGAGCGTCGGGATGCTGATCGACTACCGTGCTTTCTTCACCAGCTTCGAGACGATCAAGGTCGGTGCCGTGATGATCGTCGTGGCCACGGCGGCCAAATTCATCGCCGCGTGGCTCACGCAGAAGACCTTCCGCATGTCGGTCGACCAGCGGCGCGTGATCTTCGGGTTGAGCAATGCGCAGGCTGCGGCGACGCTGGCGGCCGTGCTGGTGGGTTACAACGTCATTCTGGGTACGACGCCCAACGGTGAGCCGATCAGGCTGCTGAACGAAAGCGTGCTCAACGGTACGATTCTGATGATTCTGGTCACCTGCACGATGGCGTCGTTCTCGGCACAAAAGGGGGCGCACAATATCGCCATGCAGGAGTCGCCGGAGGTCGAGGAGTCCGACCGGAACGAGGTGGAGATTCTGATTCCGGTCAGCAACGAAGCGAATGTCGAGGAGCTGGTCAATCTGGGGCTGTCGCTCAAACCGAAACGCGTGAAGAATGGGTTGTATGCGCTCACCGTCATTGAGAACCGCGCTTCCGACGGCACGTCGATGAAACGTTCGAAACGCCTCCTGCAACAGGCCGTCGAGACGGCCGCAGCGACAGACACCCGTTTGCAGGAGCTGCTGCGATACGATCTGAGTCCGGCAAATGCCATTTCGGGCGTCATCCGTGAATGCGGCATTACCGATATTATATTGGGATTGCACGAGCGCAAAGATATCTCTTCGGGTTTTCTGGGCCGCGTGGCGGAGGGAACCATCGCCGACAACAGCACCAACGTCTTCGTCTACAAGCCGGCGCAGCCGCTGTCGACCGTCAAGCGGCATCTGGTCGTTCTGCCGCCGCAGGCCGAAAAGGAGGTCGGATTCCCCAGTGCGCTGGAACGTCTGGCTAACGTGGTCGGAAATACGGGCGCCAAGGCGGTGTTCTACGCCCTGCCCGCCACGCTCGATCTGATTCGGGAGCGTTTTGCCAAGTCGTCGGGCGAAGTCAGCTATGTTCCGTTCGGCAATTGGGAGGATTTTCTGATCGTCTCGCGCGACGTGCGTGCCGACGATGCGCTGTGGATCTGGATGAGCCGCCGAAACGGTCTCTCCTACGAATCGTCGATGGCGCGCGTTTCCCGCTATCTGGATCAATATTTCCGGGCCAATAACTTCGTGTTGGTCTACCCGCTTCAGGCCGGTATCGACGAAGGATCACGCTATCTTACCTGAACGCGGATGAACGGACAATCATCCGGTCGTAACATTCGAGTCGTTTCCGGCAGACCTGCGCGGTCAGGCGACGCAGTGCATGGATTCGGAGCAGCAACGCGGCCGTGTCCGCTTCCGAGACGGGGTAATCGGTGTCGTAGCGGGCTTTGATGTAGGCTTCCTGCAAAAGCCCGTACAGACGGATGTCCTCGTCGGTGGTCTGCCGGGAAATCGGTGCGAGTTCGGGAATCAGCAGCCGGCAGTAGGTGAACCATGTGGCGATGTCGTGGAATTGGATCCGGTATTGAATGTAGACATAAAACATGATGTGCAGATAGTTTTCCGCGATCTGGTGCAGCATGAACATTGCGGGACGATTTTTCCGATCCTTCAGGCAGTGTTTTGCACACCATAGAAACTCGTCTGCGACGGGAAGCATCCCTTCGTAATAGTCCTGTACCTCCTCCTTGATTTTCCGAAAATCGAATTTGCGGCGGCGGGCCAGTCTGCGCCCCGTGTTGTCGTACAGAAGGATCCCCTTTTCCTTCAGCATGGAACAAAAGAGATAACCGGCCTTCAGCTCCCGATTCAGCTGAAAAAGAGGAATGTTGAAAAAAACCGGTTGTGCCGTCGAAGCCAACTTTCCGTTGTCTTGGAGCGACCGGTTGTAGATGCTGAACAGGTCGCTCCAACGGCGTTTGGACATACGCCGCCGAGTCACGATAACGAATCCGTATGAATCGGGCGTATCGCCGGCCGGCGGCGGCTCTTTGCCGAAGAGCGTCTCGGCAAGACGCCGGTCGTACAGAACGATCATCTTGATCTCGATTATTTTCTTTTGAAAGAGGTCCACCAGTCTGCGCAGATCGCATCGGACTTCCGCCGGTAAGTAGCGAATCGATTTTTTCATACGCTAAAGTTACGAAAATAATGGCTTTTAATGGTTTGGGGCGCAAAATAAAACGGTTCTGTTTGAATCGTATCCGATCGAAAGAGGAGTCCGGCGGGACTCCTCTTTTAACGTCGGAAACTGCTGACGACCCTTCTGTTTCCGTTGCAGGAGCTGGGTCAGATCACGTCCCACAGATGTTTGAAATTGCTCTTGGCCGTTGCCGCGACTTCGTCGCCCCGCCCTGTCAGGATCAGCTTCGTCATCGCCAGTGCAAACCCTTTCATCTGCGAAAATTCGATTTTAGGCGGCATGGCCAGTGCATTGGGATCGGTTTGTACGTTGATGCAGACCGGGCCGGGCGTTGCGAAGGCGTTGCGCAGCACCTCCTCCAGCTCGTCGGGCTGCGCCGCCTCGAAGGCTGCGATTCCCATGGCACGGGCGATCGCTGCGAAATCGGGATTGCACATATCGGTCTGGCAGTCGGGAAGTCCCGCGACCTCCATCTCGAGTTTCACCATACCCAGTGCACGATTGTCGAAGACGACGATCTTCACGGGCAGTTTGTATTGCACGACGGTCGCCAGATCGCCCAGCAGCATCGACAGCCCTCCGTCGCCGCACAACGCGATCACTTGTTGCCCGGGGCGGGCGAATGCCGCTCCGATGGCCATTGGCAGAGCGTTGGCCATCGATCCGTGGTTGAACGAACCGAGCATCCGCCGCTGTCCCGTCGCATGAAGATAACGGGCGCCCCAGACGCAGCACATGCCCGTATCGACCGTGAAAATCGCATCGTGTGCCGCCAGCCGGTCGATCAGCGCCGCGACGTATTCGGGTGCGATATTTCCCTCGCGGCCCCGTTTCTCGGCGGTCCGCTGCATTTTGTCGCATAACTCGCGGTAGATTTTCAACTGCCGGTCGAGAAACGCCCGCTCTCGGCGCTCTTCGAGCAGCGGAATCAGCGCTTGCAGCGTATCTTTCACATCGCCGGCCAACCCCAGTTCCACCCGCGCTCGGCGTCCGATCCGTTCGGGACGTATGTCGATCTGTGCGATGCGGCACTCTTCGGGCATGAACGATTCGTAGGGGAAGTCGGTGCCCAGCAGCAACAGCAGATCCGATTCGTGCATACTGATATAGGCCGAAGGAAGGCCCAGAAGCCCCGTCATCCCGATTTCACAGGGGTTGTCGTATTGAACGTCCATCTTCGCCTTGAAGCTGTATGCTACGGGAGCTTTGAGCAGTTCCGACAATGCTACCACCTCGTCGTGTGCATCGCGGGCGCCGATGCCGCAGTAAATCGTGATCTTTTCCGCACGGCGAACCATCTCCGCCAGCGCCCGCAGCTGGTCGTCTTGAGGTCGGCAAAGCGCCCGGGACGACAGCAGTTCGGATGCGACGGGCGACTCGGCGGCCTCCGAAGCGGCCAGATCGCCGGGCAGTCCGATCACCGCCACCTCCTTTTTCGATACGGCATACTGAAGTGCCATCGGCAGCATCCGGGCAAACTGCGGCGGCGTGACGGCCAGTTGGTTGTACCCGCTGCAATCGGCGAAGAGCCGGATCGGATCGGTCTCCTGAAAATAACCCGTTCCGAACTCGTCCGAGGGGCAGGTCGATGCGATGGCAAGCACCGCACAGCCGCTTCGTTGGGCATCGTAGAGTCCGTTAATCAGATGGACATGGCCCGGGCCGCTGCTTCCGGCACAGCAGGCGATGCCGTTGAGCTGCGCCTCTGCCGCGGCGGCGAATGCCCCGCTCTCTTCGTGCCGCACATGCACCCATTCGACCGTCTCTGCACGGCGCACGGCGTCGTTCACTTCGTTCAGGCTGTCGCCTGCAACGGCATAAATGCGGCGGATTCCCGCTTTACAAATCGTTTCGACCAGCTGGTCGGCTACTTTCCGTCCCATATTCGATATCGGATTTTTGGCTAACAGCCTCAATAGTAGTGCCACAAAGCCGATAGTAAGGACGTCGGGGTGTAATAGATCCGCCTGAACGTTGCAGCATCTCCACCGCCGCGTCTGCAAGTCATCTGCGGACGGCCCGCATCTGTCGGATGGGTGGGATTCAAGGTCCTGCCACGACATCGGCGTGGTGGCAATCTTCCGCATAATGGCTGGCAGCAATGCGTTCGTTTCGATCTTTTTTTTTGAACGAATCTTTTGGTAATCAAAATAGTATTCCGTACTTTTGTCTCCCGCTTTATCCCTTTCGGCTTTAGGACGGTTGCCGGAAAAGGACTCGGGACATCGAATAATCGGCATCTCGGTGGAGTCGTTCCCCGCTATCGCATTAAAAAATGGGATGATAGGATTCTGAAATGGTTTGCCTGAGGCAAATCAGAAGATAAATTAGAATATAAGCACTATTTAATTAAAATATAAGCATAATATAATTTTGTTTTTTTGAAAGAGAACGAGTATATTTGAATTAAAATATTGAATTTCTCATGGCTGTTTATTCAAACCGAGAAAAGTCTGACAAACTAAAAAAGTAATAAAGATGAACAGCCAAGAGCCGTTATATACGCGGTTCTTGGCAAGTTTTTATTACTCCTTTTTATGTCAGACTTAGGACGGTGAATGACGAGCCAAGGTCGCGTATATTCTTGAATTTAACCATTCAACAAGATATGCAGTTTATGAAGAATACTGAACTCAAACCGGAAATTCCAATTCTCGAATCGGCGCGCCTGTCGTTCGTAGAGAAGCCTTGTCTTTTCCGTATCGCTCTGGTCCGTTATATCGATTCGTTGTTTTATGAGGCCGGAGACGCACGTTGGTGCCACAGCCGTTGCTACACGCTTATCGTCCGCGATCTCTTCGGGATCGGAGAAAATACATTCCGCCACTATCTGCGCTACCCTTCCGATCGGCTTGCCGGAATCGAGATTCCGCGGCAGCTCCTCGAATTGCTGGGTATTTATGTAATGCTGATAAAAAGGCTCCCGACATCGCAGGCGGTCGATTTTCTGCACGAACTTCATCGCCTGATCGAGGCTGCATTCAACGATCTCCACCGTCAAGGGCCGCAGCTTGATGCAGGGCGGATGATCGAAACCCTGAAACGCGTTATCGATTGCAGAAAATAATCTGCCGAGAGGAGAGCCGTAATTGCTCTCCTTTTTTTGAGTTGCGAAATCCGCCACGCTGACGTTCGATAATCCCGGGAAAGAGTGTTTATCGGACGTTCGGCGGTTGCATAGTTATATAACGCAATTTAGCCCGCGTAGAAGCGGGCTAAACGTCAGATTATAAACTGTTTGTAATCTTCGTAGCGAGAGAGAGACTTGAACTCTCGACCTCATGATTATGAATCATGCGCTCTAACCAGCTGAGCTATCTCGCCATTGCTTTGAAAGCGAGTGCAAAGGTAATAGAAATTTTTATTCGCACAAAAGTTTTCAACGCTTTTTTTTTATCGAAAAAAGCGCTGCGGCGGCTGTGGCATCGATTTTGTCCGGTCGGGTATAAACTTCAATCGGTTATGAATCAACAGCAAACCTCCTCGGGTGTCCGAAATATTTCACTGAATCTCATCATGCTGGCGGCCGGCGTCGTCCTGCTGCTGGCTATGTCCGTGGAAATTCTCACGGTGGACCACAGGCATTTCTCGAAGGCCTACCTGTGGATACAGTTCGCCGTCTGTATCGTTTTTCTCATCGATTTTTTCGTTCGGATGGCGCGCAGCGATCGTCGCGGACGCTTTTTCGTCCGTAACCTGCTCTTTCTGCTCCTGTCGATTCCCTACCTCAATCTGGTCGACTGGTTCTCGCTGAATCTGTCGCGCGACTGGTCGATGCTCATCGGGTTGACGCCGATGTTTCGGGGTTTTCTGGCACTCTATATCATCGTGGCGTGGCTTGCCAAAAATAAGTTCAATCAACTGCTGGCGGCCTATCTCTTCTCGGTTCTGGTCTTCACCTATCTGGCGTCGCTGGTCTTCTACGATTATGAAATTCTGGTCAATCCCCACCTGACCAACTACGGAAACGCCCTGTGGTGGGCGTGGATGAACGTCACAACGGTCGGCGCCGCGATTTTTCCCGTCACTGCTGTCGGGAAGGTCGTCTGTGTGCTGCTACCCATCGTCGGCATGATCTTTTTCCCGATCTTCACAGTCTACATCTCTCAGTATTATACGGGGAAAAAGAGCGGGGATTGACAAATATCGCCGGAAATGCTATCTTTGTAGGGTAACTGCTACCCTATCATGAAAAAAACACTGTTGTTTCTCCTGCTGCTTCTGTGTCTCGGTTTCGATGCCGCGGCCGAAGGGGCGATCGACCGGACGTGGGTCGAGAAAAATTACTGCAAAACCGAGTACTGCATTCCGATGCGCGACGGCGTGCGGCTCCATACGACCGTCTACGCCCCGCGCGATACGATGGCGAAACACCCCGTTCTGTTGACGCGCACGCCCTATTCCTGCCGTCCCTACGGTGCGGAATTCACCTCGTCGCTCTGGAAATCGTTCTTGAAACTCTATTTGGAGGAGGGTTATATCCTCGTCTTCCAAGATGTGCGGGGACGTTACATGAGCGAGGGGGAATATGTCAATCTCCGACCTTTTGTCGCCGACAAACACACGCCCGATCAGATCGACGAGGCGAGCGACGCCTACGATACGATCGACTTTCTGGTACGTGAAGTCGCCGGCAATAACGGGCGGGTCGGGGTTTACGGCAACTCCTATCCCGGGTTCTATGCCCTGATGGCTGCGGCGAGCGGACATCCTGCGTTGAAAGCCGCCTCGCCGCAGGCGCCCGTCACCGACTGGTTCATGGGCGACGACACGCATCACAACGGCGTGCTGTTCCTGCGCGACGCCTTCTCCTTCGTCGGCGGCAGTTTCGGTCGTCCGATGGATACCCCCACGACCGTCTCTGCGAAAGCGCCCCGTTACGTTCGCACCGACGAATACGATTTCTTCCTGCGTAAGGCAACCGTCGACTCTCTTACGCAGCTTTTGGGCGACACCGTCCGCTTCTGGAGCGAGATGATGCGTCATCCCGATTACGACGCATGGTGGCAGGAACGTTGTGCGGTGCGCGCCATGCATGACCTGAAGCCTGCGATGCTGGTCGTCGGGGGATTGTTCGACGCGGAGGATTGCTACGGCGCATGGACGACCTATGCCTCGATCCGGCGTCAAAGCCCCCGTACATCGTGCCGCATGGTCGCCGGCCCGTGGGTGCACGGCGGCTGGCGGTCGTCGAACGGCGGTAACCGGCTCGGGAAGATACGATTCAGCGAAGAGTCGCTTACCGACTACTATCAGCAGCGGATCGAAGTACCCTTCTTCAACTATTATCTGCTCGGTAAGGGCGGCGACGATCTGGCCGGTGCGACGATTTTTTTCACCGGCGAGAACCGCTGGCGCACCTTCGGTGCGTGGCTGCCGCAGGAGGCGCGCAAGGAGATCTTTTACCTCCATGAAAACGGCCGGCTGTCGACCGAACGGCCTGCTGCAAAGGAGTCGTTCAGCCGTTACCTCTCCGATCCGGCGTCGCCTGTACCCTATAATTTCCCGATGGGAGCGTCGCGCGACAAGGCCTATATGGTAGCCGATCAGCGGTTCGCTGCGGCCCGTGCGGATGTGCTGAGTTTTACAACCGAACCGCTGACCGAGGCGGTGACGCTGGCGGGCGGTATCCGCGCCGTCCTGCAAACGGCGATTTCGACGACCGACGCCGATTTCGCGGTGAAGCTCATCGACGTATGGCCCGACGACTCGGAGCATCCGGGCTATCAAATGCTCGTGCGGGGCGACATCATGCGGGGGCGTTATCGCCGCAGTTTCTCGGTGCCGGAACCCTTTGCGCCGGATCGGGTGACCGAAGTGGCCTTCACGCTGCCCGACATCGCCCATACCTTCCTCAAAGGGCATCGGATCATGGTGCAGGTACAGAGTTCGTGGTTCCCGCTGGCCGACCGCAATCCCCAGAAGTTCGTCGACATCTATCATTGTACGGCGGCCGACTTCATCCCCTGCGACGTGCGTATTTATCACGATCGCCGCCGTCCCTCGCGCTTGGAGGTGCATCGGTTACAATAAAACACGATCCGGTAGAATCCGCGACAGTTTCCTGTCGCGGATTTTTTTTCTGCGGCCGTCTGCGAACGGCACGTTTTTCGAATGAATCGGGTAAATTCAAAAACGCTTGTGACCTATGGAGAAAAAAGAACATTCCCGACCGGCCGGAAACGGTTCTGAAAAGCCGGAAAAACTGACTTCGGTCAACGGCAGGCCGATCGCCGACAACGAAGACTCGCAGACGGCCGGACTGCGCGGTCCCGTCGTGTTGCAGGACCCGTGGATGCTCGAGAAACTCGCCCATTTCGACCGCGAGGTGATCCCCGAACGGCGTATGCACGCCAAGGGTTCGGGTGCGTACGGCACCTTTACCGTGACGCACGATATCACGCGCTATACCCGCGCCTCGATCTTCAGCCGGATCGGCAAGCAGACCGAGTGCTTCGTCCGTTTCTCGACCGTTGCGGGCGAACGCGGTGCTGCCGATGCCGAGCGCGACATACGGGGCTTCGCGATGAAATTCTACACCGATGCCGGCAACTGGGATCTGGTGGGTAACAACACGCCGGTCTTCTTCCTGCGCGATCCGGTACGGTTTCCTGATCTGAACCACGCCATCAAGCGCGATCCCCGCACCGGAATGCGCAGCGTCGACAACAACTGGGATTTCTGGACGCTGCTGCCCGAAGCGCTGCATCAGGTGACGATCACGATGAGCACGCGCGGCATTCCCGCGTCGTTCCGGCATATGCACGGTTTCGGCAGCCATACGTACAGTTTCTATGACGCTGAGAACCGGCGCACATGGGTCAAGTTCCATCTGCGCACGATGCAGGGAATCAAGAATCTGACCGACGCCGAGGCGGAGGCCGTCATTGCCAAAGACCGCGAATCGCATCAGCGCGATCTGTTCGAAGCCATCGAACGGGGCGATTTCCCGCGCTGGCTCTTTCAGATACAGACCATGACCGAGGAGGAGGCGCGCAACTACCGCATCAATCCCTTCGACCTGACTAAAGTGTGGCCGCACGGCGATTTCCCGTTGCAGGACGTGGGGATTCTGGAGCTGAACCGCAATCCCGAGAACTTCTATGCCGAGGTGGAGCAGGCGGCGTTCAATCCGCTCAATACCGTCGATGGCATCGGCTTCTCGCCCGATAAAATGTTGCAGGGGCGTCTGTTCTCCTACGGCGATGCGCAGCGGTACCGCTTGGGAGTGAATCTCGATCTGATTCCGGTCAACCGGCCCCATACGGCTGTGCATTCGTATCATCGCGACGGCGCGATGCGCGTGGACGGAAACTACGGTGCGACGGTGAGCTATACGCCCAACAGCTTCGGCGTCTGGTCCGATTCGCCCGAGCTGAAAGAGCCGCCGCTGGCGTTGCACGGTCCGGTCGACAACTACGACGAACGCGCCTATGACGACGACTATTACTCGCAGCCGGGTGCGCTGTTCCGCCTGATGACGCCCGAAGAGAAACAGGCATTGTTCGAGAATACGGCGCGCGCCATGGGCGACTGCAAGCGCTTCATCAAGCAGCGCCACGTGCGCAATTGTTACCGCGCCGATCCGGCCTACGGCAAGGGGCTGGCCGACGTGCTCGGCATCGCTCTGGACGATGCGCTCGACGAGAAGAACGATCCGGCGTTCCATCCCCTTGCGGCAATGGTTTAACTTAAACGTTCGATAGTATGGAAAACAAACCGATGGATTATCTGCATGACGAACATCTGAGTGTCGGCACGCGGGAATATCTCGAAGTACTCAATGCCGGCGGCTGTCCCGTCGAGTCGCTGCCCGTCGCCGAAGCGCGCAAAGTGCTCGTCGATATACAGGCGGGCGCCGAGGTCGATCTCGACGGTATCGACGAGAAAGAACGCGAGATTGTTGCCGACGGCCACGAATTGACGCTGCATCTCGTGCGGCCGCACGACAACCGTGAGCGGCTGCCCCTTCTTCGTCTTCATTCACGGCGGCGGCTGGGTGCTGGGCGACTACCCTACGCACAAACGTCTGGTGCGCGATCTGGTCGTCGAATCGGGTGTTGCGGCGGTCTTCGTCGACTATACCCCGTCGCCCGAGGCGAAGTATCCGCAGGCGGTCGAGGAGATTTATGCCGCCGTAAAATGGATAGCCTAAAACGACGAGGAACTCGATCTCGACCGTCACCGGATGGCTGTCGTCGGCAACAGCGTGGGTGGAAATATGACGCTCGCCGCGGCGTTGCTCGCCAAAAAGTGGCATACGCCCGTCATTCGGGCATTGGTACTGCTGTGGCCGGTGACGAGCGCCTCCTTCGATTGGAAATCCTATGCCCTTTACGGTGAGGAGCGATTCCTTACCGTGCCGTTGATGAAGTGGATGTTCGATCAGTATACCTCCGATCCCAAGGCTCGTGAAGAGATTCTCATTTCGCCGGTCAATGCCTCGCCGGAGGAGCTGTACGGTCTGCCGCCGACGTTGATCGCCGTTGCCGAGAACGACATTCTGCGCGACGAGGGCGAAGCGATGGGCCGCCGGCTGGATGAGGCGGGCGTCGAGACGACCACCGTGCGTTTCAACGGCGTGATCCACGATTGGGGGATGCTCAACGGATTCGCGCGGTTGGTTCCCGCGCGCGACCTGATCCTCTTTGTTGCAGCGGTGCTCCGGCATCGTCTGCGCTGACCGTCGGCCTTAACGTATTCGCCCCTGTCGCAGCACGTTGCGGCAGGGGCGAATCGCTTCAGTGGCAGGGTTCGCGTCAGCGTGCGTCCCGATCGATGCTGTTCAGCGCGAAGGCGTAGGCGCCCAGCGAGATAGCTTGGCTGGCGCCGATGCGCGAGGTCATCACGCCGATGCGCTTCTGCGGATCGTAGACGATTTCGCGTTCGCTGCCGTAGACCTTTATCCGGCGGGAGTCGCCCTGCGCGAAATCGGCGAACTGCGCCGCGTCGTCCAGATCGTAGACCTTCATCTGCACACGGTTGAGCGTTTCTCCCTTGAAGGTATGCAGCTGGCTGCGCATCTCGGTCAGCAGCGAGGGCAGGATGTATTTGCGTGCGGCGGTGATGCCGCCGCCGATGACGATCAACCCGTCGACCAACGTCACGGCCGTGGCCATCGCATCGCCTGCCACCTCGCCGAACCGAGCGAAGGCGCGCCGCGCCGCTTCGGCGTCACCCGGACGGCGCCCCTCCGCGATCTCGAAGATCTCCTTCGGTTCGAGCGCTGCGTCACTGCTGCCCGAATATTCGGCGTAGAGCCGCTTGATGGCGCGAATCGAGACGCCCTCTTCGACATTGACGTCGGGCAGGTCTTTGTGCCGCAGACAGAAGGTCTCGACGCACGAGTTGTCGCCGATGTGCAGCCGGTTGTCCGAGACGATTCCCACGCCGAATCCCGTGCCCCACGTATACCCGATCAGATTGCGGAAGCGCTTCGCGCTGCCTGCGGCTTCGAGACGGGCGTTGATGTCGGGCAATGCGCCCGCCAGCGCCTCGCCGTAGGCATAGAGGTCGCCGTCGTTGTTGATGAAGGTCGGGATGCCGAACCGCTCCTCCAGAAAGTCTTTCAGCGCCACGCCGTCGCGGAACGACGGGAAGTTGGGTAGATAGCCGCCGATGATGCCCCGCGGATAGTCCGCCGGCCCGGGAAAAGCGAAGCTGATGGCCGCCGCCGGTTTCGGCAGACGGTCGATGACGGCTCGGAATCCCTCGACCATCGTTCCGAGACAGTGGTCGAGACGGTCGGAGTTGGACGGGAGCGTGATCGGCTCGACGATGAAACGATCACCCTGCACGGCGCCGAAGACGAAATTGGTGCCTCCGGCGTCGAGCGTAATTACCACGCGTTTGTCTTTTTCGTACATGGTTTTTCGATTTATTTAAGGTTATGGATTGCGATCGGCGGTGCGGAGCACTTTCCTCAGGCTCCGGTTGAACTCATCCGATGCAAGTAGTTTTTCTATTGTGAGATGCATCCTGTAATGCCAGTAATGATTCGGGTCGGCGGGGATGTTGATCCGTTCTTCGTCGGGATCGTCTCGGCGCAGACGGTCGTTCGTCGCCAGCCAGTCCTGCAACGGCAGGATGGCGAGCATCGGCCGACCGTCGAGCGTGCGGCCGACGATCTGCCGGCACAATGCCGGTGTGCACTCCGCAGGGGCTTTTCCCCGCCGGTGCAACATGCCGGAGAAATAGCGCTGCGTAAGGGCTGCATCCTCCCGCCACCAGCTGCGCAGGGGTGACATATCGTGCGTCGAGGTGGTGCCGACCGAGAGATACGGATACTGCTCGGGAGTTCCGAACGTCGCGCCGAAGGCTTTGGGCATCCGTTCGATCTCGAGCGAGAGGATACCCAAACGTTCCATCACCTCCGGCACGCAGGCGGGAATCATTCCCAGATCCTCTCCGCACGCCAGCATTCCGGTCGCATCGAGCAGTGCGGGGAGTTTGCACAGCGCCTCGTCGCGCCAGAAATCGTTGTGACGGCGGTAGAAAAACTCTTCGTGAAGACGGTCGAACGCCTGCTGCTGTTCCGGTGCGAGCCTCCGGTAGGCGAAGGTCGTCTGCGCCGCGATACGCGGGTGATAGTGTCCCGGACGCTCTCTGTCTTCGAGAAAGAGTACGTCGTCAGTCAGACGCAGCAGCCCGTCGCGGATGCGGCGCTGCCGCGCATCGGGCGCGTCGCCGAAAAGGCTCCATACGGCCTGCTGCGTCGCTGCTTCGGGGCGTAGGTCTCCATTGACGACATATTTCCGTTTCACCTCCGCCGCGTCGCGGCCGAACAGTTCGCGCAGCACGGCGTCGGTCGCCTGCGGACAGGTATAGCGGGCGTCGGGCAACAGGAATCCCTCGGCGGCCAGCTCCTCACGCGTATACGGCAGTGCCGGACGGAAGTGGCCCAGCACACCGTGCCGCGCATCGGCGGGTATCTCCCAGATACGGAAAAAGCCGAGGATGTGATCGATGCGGTAAGCGTCGAAATATTCCGCCATTTTGCGCAGCCGTGCCTGCCACCAGCCGTAACCGTCGTGCGCCATCGCCTCCCAGTCGTAAGTCGGAAAACCCCAGTTCTGCCCCGTGGCCGAGAAAGCGTCGGGTGGCGCTCCGGCCTGTGCGTCGAGGTGGAACAGATGCGGATACTGCCACACGTCGACGCTCGAAGGGCTGACGCCGATGGGAATATCGCCTTTGAGCACCACGCCCCGCAGGCGCGCATAGCTGCTGGCGTCGCTCAACTGAAGATGAAGATGATATTGTAAAAAACAGTAAAAATCAACCGATTCACGATTGCTGTTTCTAAATTCGGAGAGCCGCTGTTCATTATAACGAGCATGATCGCCCCACTGCCGGAAATCGGCCGTGCCGAAACGGTCGCGCAGAACGCTGAAAGCACTGTACGGTTCCAGCCAGCGGCGGTTCTGTGCATAAAAAGCTGTGTAATCATCCGTTGTCCGAATATGCTCCCAACTCTCTTGAAAGAGGCTTCTCGCCCAGTCGAGTTTCAGCCGCATGACCGCTTCGTAATCGACCGCAGGCAGGGCGTTGAGCCGGCGTTGCTGGCGGCGATAACGGGCTTCGGGCTGCAATCCCGCTGCGGTCAGACTCAGGTAGAGCGGATGGAGCGCAAAACTCGAAACGGCATTATAGGGATAGGAGTCGCTCCATGTCCCCGTGCGGATCGTATCGTTGACCGGCAGCAGCTGCACGATCCGCTGTCCCGTCGCTGCGGCCCAGTCGACCAGCTTCTTGAGGTCGGGAAACTCCCCCACACCGAAATCCGACTCCGAACGCAGCGAGAAAAGCGGCAGGGCCGTACCGGCACCGCGCCACGCGGACTCGCCTGTGCTGCGCAGCCGCAGCCCCGCGAGGACGATGCGTTCGCCTGCGGCCGGTATCCGGTCGCAGCAGCGGTTCGCCCCCTCCTCCCACGCGATCGGCCGGCAGGAACGGCGGTCGAGCCGCACGAACTTGTATTCGAACGGAGCCGAGCTGTCGAGCGCAATCCGCCACAGCGGGAAATCGCGGTCGTCCAACTCGACGAATCGCTGCCAACCGCCCAGCTCGGATGTACTGCCGGCAAGGGCCAGCACCTCGTCGGGCCGCACGGTCGGCGCCTCGACCTGCAACTCCAGCGCACCGCACGTCAAACGGGCGGTCTGCTTACTTGAGGGCCGGGCGAAGATCACCTCCGTGAAGGCCGAAGTGTAGAACGGAGCGTCGGCGGGCTGCTCCGACCAACGGTCGCAGATCGTTACGTGCGCCGCTCCCTCCTGTGGAATGGTCTGCTTGTGCAGCTGCCATTCGCGGCGGACCGTCCGCCCGTCGGACTCCATCTCATAACCGTATCTGACGACACCGGCTTCGAGCGTCATGCGGCACTGCCATACGCCGTCGTGCTGGTACTCCATCGGAATACGACGTCCGCCGCTGCACCAGACGAGCTGCTGCCCCCACACCGTGCGGTATTCGATTTCGAAGGTTACCTCCATACTACTCTCCTTTGCGGCTCAGGTCGGCCGTGTGGGCCTGTGTAAAAGCGATCAGCGTATCGGGTGCGATGCGGATTTGCAGGCCGCGCACGCCGGCGCTCACATAGATTTCGGGCTGTCCGAGACACGACGAGTGGATATAGGTCGGGAAGGTGCGTTTCATGCCGATGGGCGAACAGCCGCCCCGGATATACCCCGTCACGGGCAGCAGCTCCTTCATCGGGATCAGGTCGGCCTTCTTGTTGCCCGAAACACGCGCCGCCGCTTTCAGGTCGACCTCGTGGTCGCCCGGCACCACACAGACGAAATAGCCGCTGCGGTCGCCTTTCAGAACGAGCGTTTTGAAGACGCATTCGATCGCCTCGCCCAACTGCGCGGCGACGTGCGTGCACGACAGATCGTCCGCGTCGACTTCATACGGAATCAGCGTGTACGGTATCTTCGCCCGATCGAGCAGACGGGCGGCATTGGTCTTTTCGATTTTTTTCGCAGCCATCGAACAAAAATAGCGAATTTACAGCGATTTTTCGCGGTTCTCCGATAAAAAAGTTATCTTTGTAATCTTGGAAAATTTAAAATAATTTATCGTTATGAGCAACATTACGATCGTCGGTGCCGGCATGATGGGTTCGGCACTGGCGTTTCCCGCACGGGAGAACGGTCATCGCGTCCGGTTGACCGGTACGCATCTGGACAAGGAGATTATCGCCGAATCGAAACACTCGGGCAAGCATCCGAAATTCGACAAGCCGTTTCCCGAAGGAGTCGAGTATTTCTATTTCGAAGAGCTCGAGAAGGCGCTCGAAGGTGCCGACATGGTCATCTGCGGCGTGAACAGTTTCGGCGTGGACTGGTTTATGGAGCAGGTGCTTCCGCATATTCCCGACCAGACGCCCGTGCTTTCGGTCACCAAGGGGCTTATCGCCTACGACGACGGCACGCTTATCAGTTATCCTGAGTATTGGGAACGGAACATCGCACCCCGCAAGATGAATCTGAACGCCGTAGGCGGTCCCTGCACCAGCTACGAGCTTGTGGCACACGACCAGACGATCGTCTCTTTCTGCGGTCGGGAGATGAAGACGCTCGAACTGCTGCGCGACCTGATGCGCACGGACTATTACCACATCCATCTCTCCACCGAAGTGATGGGCGTCGAGAGTGCCGTAGCGCTCAAGAACGCTTATGCCTTGGGCGTGGCGCTGGCCGTCGGTCTCAATGAAAAGGTCAACGGCGTCGGCAGCACGCCGCACTACAACTCGCAGGCGGCGATGTTTTATCAGAGCGTCAAGGAGATCCGCAAACTGCTCACCTATCTCACGGGCAGCGACCGCCAGATCGATTCGGCGGCGGGCGATATGTATGTTACGATTTTCGGCGGCCGTACCCGTCTGATCGGCACCCTGCTGGGACGTGGATACACCATCGACGAGGCGCTGGCCGAACTGAAGGGCGTGACGCTGGAGTCGCTCGTCATTATCGGCCGGATCAACAAGGCCGTCAAGCAATTGGCGAAGGACGGAAAACTCGATGCGAACGACTTCCCGCTGCTGATGCACATGGATGCGATCATCGAAGGAAAGGCTACGTCGGAAGAGATTCCGTGGGAGCGTTTTACGAAGTGATCCCGATCGGACGGAAGCTCCCGCCGGCAGAAGGTTCACCTCGCCGGCGGGAGTTTCGGATTCCGACGGGTTTCGGCGCTGTTCGGGCGCAAATACCCCTTATTCACCGATGCGGCGACGACCCGCAGATTTCCCGAAAAATATGATAAAAGGAGCATTGTTCGATATGGACGGCGTGTTGGTAGACAATATGCACATCCATGCTAAGGCGTACGATATTTTTTACGAACGGCACGGCATCGCCAGCCGGCAGAACGTACTGAAAGAGTTCAGCGGTCTGGGCAACGACGAGATTATGCAACGCCTCTTCCCGCCCGAGCGGCTTGCCGAACTGGGCGGCTGGCAGTTGCTCAGCAAAGAGAAGGAGGCGATCTATCGCGACCTCTACGAACCGACCATCCGACCGACTGCGGGATTGCTCGACTTTCTCGAAGCGCTTCGTCGGGCGGGGATTCGCTGCGCCGTCGGCTCTTCGGCCGGTATGCGCAACATCCGCTTCGTCTTCGACAAGTGCGGCATCGCACACTATTTTCAGGCTGTCGTCAGCAGCGAGCAGGTCTCCCGCTGCAAGCCCGATCCTGAAATTTATCTCAAAGCGGCCGAAGCGTTGCAGCTAGGTCCCGAGGAGTGTATCGTATTCGAAGATGCCCGCGCGGGAATCGAGGCGGGCCGTCGTGCAGGTATGAAGGTCGTGGCGCTCGCTACCACCCTTTCGCGCGAAGAGTTGGAACGGACGACCGCTGCGCTGGTGATCGACGACTTCACGCAGATGAGCGTCGCACGACTCCGGTCGCTCTGAGTCGACGCGAGGTTACAGCAGCGCTTCGAGCTGACGCATGGTCTGCTCGGACGAAAACAGTTCGATCCTTTTGAAACCCTGTTCGCGATAGTGCGCGCGCAGGGTTTCGTCATCTACCATGCGGCGCAGACCTTCGAAAATCTCCTCGTCGGAGTGTCCGGTGACGATGCCGTAGGCGTCGTCGCCGAGAAACTCTTCCGCAGCGCTCGTATGGGTGGCGACGATGGGAATGCCCAAGACCAGCGCTTCGCAGAGCACCAGCGAGGCCGCCTCCGATTTCGAAGTGCTGACGAAGATGTCGGAGGCCTTCATGAAGGGATACGGAGGTTTCCGAAATCCCGGAAAATGAAACGAATCCTGCAACCCCAGTTCGTTGCACAAACGTTTGAGCGACTCCTCCATCGCACCTGTGCCCACGATCTGAAACTGCAGGCGATACCCCGCGTCCTTGAACATCCGTGCCACACGGACGAGCCGGTCGTAGCTCTTTACCTCCGACAGACTGCCCACCGAGGTGATAGTGAACTGCTCGTGCGGCACCTGTTCGCCGTCGGCCTGACGGCGGATGGATGTTTGATCTATAATGTTGTATATGACCGTCTTGGGAGTATCGACACGATACATTTGTTCGAAACTCTTCTGCGTGATGTGCGAGCAGAAGACGATCGTATCCATGCGGCTGTACGCCCCCTCTTCGTCGCTGTCGCTGCGGAACGTCTTGCGCGTCCAGTGAAAGAGCCGCAGATCGCAGTGCAGCCATGCGATATTCCGCTCGGCGCGGTCGCGAACCAGATCGTGGAACAGCAGGGCGTCGCCCTCCAGAAACGAAACGATAGCGTCATAATGTCCCCGTATTTTCCAGCGTGCATTGAGCCGCAGCAGGGTCCGTATGCCGTGTTTGCGATAGAGCTTCAGTGACTTGCGGTGCGCGAAATTCCGCTCCCGTTTATAAAGCGAAAAGACCCGCACGGCCGGCGGAACGTCGTTCAGATAGCAGCCTTCGTTGAAAACCAGACACAGCGACACGTCGTAATGCTCGTAATCGATATGACGCAGAAACTCGATGAGCGCCTTCTCGGCGCCTCCTCCTCCCAGCGAATTGATGATAAACAGAATCTTCTTCATCTCATCTTTTTTTACGGAACGCGAAATGGGTCAGATAGTACCACGCATAGTGCTTCACGACCCGCCGCAATCGCTTTCGCATCGCGGGCGAAAGCTGTGCTTTCACCTCGTAGATCCGTGCCAGCTTTTGACGCATATCTCCGACGGCAGCATCGAAATCGGAGGTACGCCTGCGGCGCAGCGCTTCCCGAAAGTTCCACAGACAGTCGTGCGTCAGCTTGTCGTAGATCGCATCCTGCTCGGCCCGTCCTTCGAAGAGCCGCTGTCTGCGGACGAACTCGAAACGCTCGTAGTTGGCCAGAAAGAAGTGATAATGCTTCAGCGCGCTGAACGAGTGGCAGATGCTCCCGTCGCGCTGGATATAGTGGTAACCGACCGTCTCCACATGGGCGATTTGCGGGCATCGGACGATCCATTCGTGCACGACGCGGTGATCTTCGAACCAGACGTCGAGCGGGAATTGCAGCTCGACGAACAACGTCCGATCGAAGAGTTTCGTACAGGCCGAAGCGCTGATGCGTTCGAGCAGCATATCGCGCAGTACCTCCTCCGACGTTTGCAGCGTCACGGCAGCCGTCGGAAGCACCGTTTGCGGCGTCTCTTCCGACTCGCTGACAAGATCGCAGTAGGCGATCCGCACACCGTTCTGCTCGACGGCATCGAGCAACCGCTCGAACATATCGGGTTCGATGTAGTCGTCGCTGTCGATAAATCCTACGTAGGGAGCCGTTGCGACGGCCAGTCCGGCGTTGCGGGCGCGCGACAGTCCCGCCTGTTCGAGGTGCAGCACGCGGATGCGTGCGTCGACGGCCGGATAGGCGTCGCACAGTGCGGCCGAATCGTCGGTCGACCGGTTCTCGACCAAGATGATCTCCAAGTCGCGGAGCGTCTGCACCCGAACCGATTCGACACACCTTTCGAGCCACGGCGCCGCATTGTGCACCGGAATGACGACGCTTACCTTAACGCTGTTCTCGGTCATCTTCTTCAATCGCTTTGTTCGTTGCTTCAAGGTATCGGCTCCCCCACTTCATATCGGGTTCGAGATGGTTGCCCTCGGCCCATTCGTTCCATGCATTGATGAAGACGAAATTCTCCTGTGCAGAGTAGGGCTTGAAGCGGCGCAGCACTTCGCGCAGCCAGCGGCCGTATTTCTCGGGGGTGGCGTTGTGGAACAGGAACATCCGCCGCTTGCGCCGCGCGGTGTTGTCCCACGAGGGCGTTACCGAGGGATAGAGTTTGTAGTCGGGACGGGGAAGTCCGAGGCTGTATGCGGCGTAGGCGTCGTAGTCGGCCTTGCGCATCTTCCGGCGGTCGCCCCACAATTTACGCAGATGGTAGACGAGTTTCTGCCGCCACGGCCGGTGTTCCCAGAAATCGGTCATCGCGGGGGTGAAGGGTTGAAACTCGATGGCGGCGTCGAATCCGGTCTCCAGTTGTTCTTTTCCGGCAGCGTTGAAACTCTCGACACGGCAGAGATAAAGTTCCATGCCGCGCGTGGCCGCCTCTTCGCGCCATACTTCGATCGTGTGCCGGATGTCGGGAAAGAGCGCCGAACGGTAGACGGCAAAGACCGGCTTGCCGTCGACGCGGATGTAACGCGGATCGCAGAAGACCCGATCGAGCAGGTAGCGGATATGCGCGCGGTCGTCTTCCTCGGAGTAATCCTGCCGGATCAGCACCTCCTGCTCGCCGCCGTCCCACGCCCGCGTCCAGTTCTCATTGGCCCAGCAGAGCATGAAGGGGAAATCGGGCTTTCCCGAAGCGAGCATCTCCTCCACAGGCCGCTGCATGAGCTGATGGCCGTTGAACCAGTAGTGATAATAGCAGAATCCCGACAACCCGTACTGCTCGGCCAGCTCGGCCTGCCGGTCGCGCACTTCGGCTACCCGCAGGTCGTAGAATCCCAAGTCGGCCGGCAGATGGGGCTGGTAATGCCCTCTGAAGAGCGGTCGTGCCTTCACGACATTACGCCACTCCGTGAATCCCGTTCCCCACCACCGGTCGTTTTCGGGAAACGGATGGTATTGAGGTAGATAAAAGGCGATGACCCTCTTGGCGTGTTGCTTCATACGGTTCTCTTTCAATAGTTGCTTTCTGCGACCGGCAGCGGCCGCAGGCAGCCGATCTCCTCGCGGAGCGGAGATATCGGATGATCCTTTTTGACGCTGCACCCCGCAAGTTCCGGTTGCGTCCACAAAAGTAGCAATTTTATCCGAATCTTCCTTTACTCCTCAGATTAATTCGCAGAGCGGGATATCGGGATGTGTTTTTTACTATTTTTGCGCCCGAAACAAAATCAGAGACAAATGCCGCGCGGAATCCTTACCATTCTGTTACTCGTCTGCTCCAACGCCTTTATGACACTGGCATGGTACGGTCACATCGTTTTCAAGTCGAAACTCGAACGGTTCTCGCTGGCGGCCATCGTACTGCTGAGCTGGGGGATCGCTCTGTTCGAATACTGTTTTCAGGTTCCGGCCAACCGCATCGGCAGCGTCGAGTACGGTGGACCGTTCACCCTGTGGCAGCTGAAAGTAATTCAGGAGGTAATCACACTTATCGTATTCTCTACCTTCGTGTTGTTTTTCTGCAAACACGAGTCGCTCCAGTGGAATCACATCGCCGGATTCTTCTGTCTTGTCTTGGCGGTCTATTTTATTTTTCGGCCGTAGACCGGTCTGCGCGTGCGTTCCCGGGAAATAGCGGCGGCGTTATCCCCTGCGCAGAAAACGGATCCGCCTCAGCAGGTGCAAGGCTCCTAAGACGATGGTTATAAGACCGATTTTGTAATGGAATATTCCGGTCGGAGAACCGGCTCCTTCGATCCAGAGCAGCAGCAATACGCCTGTCGCGGCGACGGTGGCAAAGGCGAACGAGAAGACCCATACCGATTTGCTTCTTACATCCTTCGTTCTCAGTGCTTTGTACCATGTCCAATGCGTTTTGATATGTAGGATTGCGGCACCGGCGAACAACAGGCCGGCAATCGTATGGAGGAGCGCCCAGCGGTGCCAGATTTCATGATCCGCACCGTGTCCCGCCACGTGCAGCGCTATGCCCGTATACGCTGACAGCAAAAAGAGAGGGACCAATACAAGGTCCGTAAGATAGATGAAACGCTTTCTATTCATAGCCTTTTTTTGTTGCAAAGAAACAACTTATCGGGAAGCCGAAGAATAGACGATCCGCGGTAAAGGTTGTATTATTCGAGGTATTTCTTGCGGTAAGAGGTCGGATTCATTCCTGCGATTTTCGTAAACAGACGAGTGAAATAGGCATAATCGTCGAAGCCCAAATCGAACGCGATCTCCCGTATGTTCCGCGGCGTATAGACCAGCTGCCGCTTGGCTCTTACGATGAGTTCGTTCTGGATGTACTTGCTGACGCTCTCCCCTGTCGTATCTTTTATCGCTTCGTTCAGATAACCCGATGAGATATGCAGCGCTGCTGCATAACGGGACGGGCTTCTGTCGACGGGATGCTCTTTCGACAGGAGTTCCCTGAAAGCCAATGCAATTTCGAGGTGCCGCCTGCTCTTCGGCTGTCGGTGAGGGGTATTCCGAATGATTTCCGTAATCATCCCTACGGCGGCGCGCGACAGATTTTGCACGACCGCTTTCGAATTTTCGTTCTCCGAGCAGCTTATCCGTCGGGAGATGAAGGCGAAAATCTGCTTCAACTCGGCGCGTTCCGCCGTATTTATCCGCAGCGGCTCAGGTCGTAAAGCGTATTCGGCAAGAATCTGTTTATCCGAGGGTTCAACGAATACGCTGTCCACGAAGAGCAGCGAGGCCGCTGCATCGCCTGCATCCATGAGACGGTGAACCTGTCCCGGATGGGTACATATCAGTTCGCCGGCCGAGAGCCGATACTCTTTGAAATCGACACAGAGACGACACGCACCGCTGTTCACGATGCCGAATAGATAGTAATCGTCCCGATGGGCGTATCCGACCGGTTTTTGCGGCGAAGAGGGCGACACCTCTTTCAGAAAAATTCCGCAGGCGGATTGCACGACGGCTTTATGGATCGGTATGGGAGGCATCTGCGAACTGATTTTCTTCTTGTTTCACTTTCTTTCCGCTGCTGCTGACGACTGTATTATTCGGATCGGCAAGATGTCGCTGTCGAAACGGGCGATACGGCCGGTGGAGCTGCAAGCATGACAAAGGTAGCAAAAGTCGGACATTCCGCCAAAACAGGGCCGGCGAAAGCGGAGCCGACATTTTTTTTCGCCGGCCGAAGGGACAACCACCCGATCGATCCCGTCGAACGGCTGTGGCGAACCGGCCCGAAGCATTATTCGTATCGCTGTGCGAATTTCCTACCCAAGCCGGAAAAATCAATAGTAAAACCGGATATTTTGAGACTGAAATGGGAGAACTAAATTGATTATAGTCTATTGATTATCATATATATAGGTGTTTAAAAAAGTTTTAAAAAATATGCAGTAATCCTCTCTTCGAAACATTTATAAATGTGAACTCGGTTCACGAAGAATTCGAGTGGAAACTATTTTAGATTTTTCTCGGTTTGACTTAACCGATTGAGAAATAAACTTTTAGCGA
>URRP01000029.1 GCA_900550375.1 uncultured Alistipes sp.
ACAAAGATACGAATAAGCCGCGAGCAAAAGCAAATTTATTTGCATTTTGCCGAGGCGGAGTATCTAAGGTGAAGCCAAAGGTACGCATTTAATGGAAAAAAGGCAACCGTCCGCCGTTCGAATTATCAACAATCCGTCGACCGAAACCGCTTATGAATTGTATGGCAATATTTTTGGATTTATCACGAAAAGAGATTATCTTTCGTGCAACCTAAAATCTACGAGTATGGATAATGAGGAATTGGTGGTAATTCGGGAATACGACTCGATTACCCGGGCCGAAATGGCCAAATCGCTTCTGGAAAGCGAAGGTATCTTCGCCACGATCCGCAACGAGTATATGTCGGCCATCTATCCCATTGGGACGATGCCGGCCGAGATCGTCGTGCGCGAAGAGGATGCCGAATGGGCTTCGGCGCTGCTCCGCTCGATGGACGGGGAGGACGCTGCTAAATAAACTCGTTCCAGATCCGCCACGAGGCTTCGGCCTGCGCTTCGAGCATCGAACGGCCGTTGAGCGTATGCGCGCCCTGCCGTTCGCCGCGCAGCAGAAACTGCGTCCGCTCGGGATTGTAAACCAGATCGAACAGATAATGCACCGGCGTCAGCGCCTCGTAGGGCAGCAGCGGCGCTTCATCGATATGCGGGAAAGTTCCCACCGGCGTAGCGTTGACAATCAGCCGGTGCTCGGCCACGATCTCCGGCGTAAGATCGTCATAGCAGAGATTCCCCCGCACCGGATCGCGTGAAACGACCGCATAGGGGACGTCCGCCTCCGCAAGCGCATACTGCACCGCCTGCGAAGCACCGCCCGTTCCCAGCACCAGCGCCGCTTGGGGGACGTCCGTTCCGAGCAGCATTCTCAAAGAGAGGCGGATTCCCTCGATATCGGTATTGAACCCCGTCAACCGCCCGCCGTCGCGGCGCACGCAATTCACCGCACCGATGCGCACGGCCTCCTCCGACACGTCGTCCAGATAGTCGAAAACCTGCTGTTTATAAGGAATAGTCACGTTGAACCCCAGCAATTCGGGCTGCGCCGCCAGCAATTCGGGCAGCGCTTCGATGGAAGGCAGCTCGTAAAGCGCATAGTCGCACTCCGCAACCCCTTCCCTGCGGAATTTTTCGGCGAAGTAACGGGCCGAGAAGGAGTGGCCGAGCGGACGGCCGATCAATCCGTACAGTCTCATGCCTCGCTCCGTTTAGCGGCCAGACGGCTGCCGATATATTCGATTCCCCAAATGAGCAGAAACCCGCAGATGCAGAGCGCCACGGCCCATCCCACCTGCGCCTCCGTGCCGGTCAGCTCCGTAAAGGTCGCGGGCAGCACGTTGCGTTCGACGAGCGGATGCGCCGCACCGTGGCTGTCGAAATAACTTTCGAGGGTCTCTTTCCACGGCCATACCTTGTTGAGCGATCCGACCATGAAGCCCATCAGCAGGGCGATCGTCATATCGTGAAAACGCCGCAGCAGCCACGACAATACGTGCGAGAAACTCACCAATCCGGCGACGGCGCCTATGGCAAATAACGCCAAGACACCGATATCGAACGTCGAAACGGCATTGAGAATAAACTGATACTTGCCCAGCAGCAGCAGGATGAAAGCGCCCGATATGCCGGGCAGAATCATCGCACAGATGGCGACGGCGCCCGACAGCAGAATGAACCACCACGTCTCCGGCGTCTGCGACGGCGATGCGACCGTGATCCACCATGCAGCAGCGACACCGCACAGCAGCGAGACGACCGATGCCGCACGCCAGTGCGTAACGTCGCGTGCCACCAGCAGCGCCGAGGCGACGATCAGGCCGAAGAAGAAAGACCAGATTTCAATGGGATGGTGCTCCAGCAGATAGGTCATCACCCGTGCCAGCGAGAAGACCGCCACGAGGATTCCGGCAAAAACAGCCGCCAGAAAATTTCCGTTGACCGCACGCCAGAACTCCCGCAGGCGCAGCGACACCAACAGCCGCAGCGACGGGCCGCCCAGTTTCTTGATCGACTCGATCAGTTCCGTGTAAATACCCGAAATGAAGGCGATCGTACCGCCCGACACTCCGGGTATCACGTCGGCCATTCCCATGGCGCAGCCTTTGAGCGCCAGCAACAAATAATTCGTCATTGAGTCTGCTTGCAAATTAGGTCTCTATCTGCAAAGGCGGCGCAGACCGGACACGACGCGAATTTATTCGATTCTGTCGGGACGCTGCCTCCTTATGCAGAGATTTATCCTCCGCAAAGATAATCGAATTCCACGAGATACAGTCGGCCGCAAGGGGCTGCCGAAGTTAATTTATCCTTAATTTTCCCGTTTCGGCGGCTTTCGGGTATCCGCCTCCAATGAAATAGCATATACAAAAAAAGCCGTATTTTTTGAACTGCCCCCAAAAAGTTGGACCGATTAATAATTAGTTTTGTAAGGAATGAGTTCTGTATTTCACGGGGCTCATTCCTTTTAGTTTAACTTTTATACGCTCATTATTGTAATATTCGATGTAATATTTCAATTCACGCGAAAATTCTTCTATAGATTTGAAATTTTGCAAATATAGCAATTCCGACTTTAGTATTCCGAAAAAGTTTTCCATCATTGCATTATCCAGACAATTTCCTTTTCGGGACATGCTCTGCATTATACCTTTTTCATGGAGTAATCTTCGATAACAATCGTGTTGATAGTGCCATCCCTGATCCGAATGCAAAATGATTCCTTGTGTGTTTTCAATTTTTTTGAACGCCTTGTTCAACATTGAAATTACCATCGGCAGATTCGGATGCAGAGATACCGTGTACGTAATGATCTCACCATTATACATGTCGAGTATTGGAGAGAGGTAACACTTTTGATTTCCGATCGCAATTTGAGTTACGTCTGTCGCCCATTTGCGATTCGGAGCATCCGATTTAAAATTACGTTGCAACAGATTCGGCGCTATTTTCCCCACCTCGCCCTTATAAGACCTATAACGTACTTTTCTCACTTGTGCTTTCAGTCCCATCTCTCGCATTAAGCGCTCTACGGTCTTATGATTGATCGTAATCCCCTCATTGTGCAAACTCAAGGTTATACGTCGATAGCCATAACATCCCTTGTGCTGGTGATACAAGTTTGCTATTCGTCCTCGCAGATGTTTATATTTGTCTTCCTGTAAGAACCGGCTGCGGTAATAATAGAACGTCGATCGAGCCATCTTCTTTAGCTTGAGTAAATAATCAAGCTTATAAATGAGCCTTAGTTCTTCGATGGCTTCTGCCCAATCGAGCGTAGTCGGGATTCCTTTTTTTCGACTAAGGCTTTCACTTTTTTTAATAGTGCATTCTCGGCTCGTAGATATTCCAGTTCTTCCTGCAATTTCTCTAACTCCGTTTGTGTACCTTTCTTCTTAGGCCTACCCATGATTTTTGGTGGTCGTCCGCGTTTTGATGGTTTGTATAGTATAGCGTAACCCTCAGCTTGAACCGCCTTTACCCAGCGGCGTACAGAAGCCTCGCTTATGGCATAGCGGGCTGAAATCTCTTCGAAAGGTACATGTTTTTCTCGGATTTCCCGTACAATAGATTCCTTAAAATGACCATTTCGAATTTTATAAGACAGCCCGGATAACCCGGATAACCCGACTTCCCGATAACGTCGGATCCAGCGTCGGATAATACGCTCCGTTACGTTTAACTGGCGACTGATAACGGTGCTTCCATGACCTTGATTATACAAGGAGATTGCTGTACGTTTCTGCTCTAATGTGTAATGATTATACATAACACCCCAAAAGTTTTTTGTCTAACTTTTGGGGTGCAGTTCATTTTGCAATACGGCTTTTTTTACTCCGGGACGGGAACCTCCGTCTCCACTCTCGCGGACGCATCGTCCGCCTGTCGGCACGTAACGATAAAATCCATTACTTCTTGCAGCGTACTGCTGAAACGGGCAAAATCCTCCTTGTAAAGAAAAATCTTATGTCGGTCGAAAACGACCGTACCGTCGGCGCACGTCGTCTTACGACTCTCGGTGATCGTCAGATAATGGTCATTACCCCGCGTCGCACGAACATCGAAGAAATAGGTCCGACGGCCCGCTTTCACGGCTTTCGTCAGAATCTGTTCGCCGAACTCCTCACTCTCTTTGCGCGGTATATCCGTTCGAGAAAACATGTTAGATATATTAGGTTTCAACTGTCGTTTTCCGTGCCGAAGGCCCCTAACCAATCGGCTCCTACCCACTTGTGATTTTGCACGGTACACGAAACTAATAAAAATATCCGAAAACTCCAAACGAATCTACCAAAATTCGCCTAATTTTCCCTCGAAAGAATGTTTTTTCCCTGCTCGGGCCATCTCTCGAGCAGTTCGACCGCACGCCGGAACATCGATCCGCCGGCCGCATTCATCACCCGATAGAAACCTTCGCGCGGAAAGAGCCGCTCGGCCACTAACGCCTTGATCTGCATCTTCAACAGTTCGTCCGACTGCGCCGCCTCTTCACCGGCAGGCTCGATTCCCCGTCCCGCAGCCAGCGACGCCAGCTCGGCCATCAGCTCGGGCGATACGCCGAATTCGGCATCGAACCGTTCGAAATCGGGGTAGCGGGCCGCCAATTGCGGACGTTCCCGATCCAGATAGCGCAGCACCAGTTCGTTGACCACGCCGTGACGCATCAACTCCAGCCAATAGTCGGTCTGCCCGACGGTATCGGCCTCGGCCCGAATGTCGGGATGAATACCGCCGCCGCCATAGACCGGCCGGTGCGTGCGCAGCGTCTCGAACTGCGGCGTCTCAGTAGCTACGCTGTCCGCCTGTTCATTCAGCAGCCGCTCGCGATGCGCGGCGTAATACTCCTCGCGGTGCCCCTTTTCATAGGGACGCTGAATGACCCGCCCCGACGGCGTATGATAGCGCGCCACCGTAACGCGGATCGCCGAGCCGTCGCCCAGCCGGAACTGGCGCTGCACCAGTCCCTTGCCGAAGCTCGGGCGGCCGACGATTACGGCCCGGTCCCAATCCTGCAAAGCACCGGCGACGATCTCGCTGGCCGAGGCCGAATTTTCGTCGATGAGCACCACGACCGGCCCTTTGAGAAATGCGCCGTCGACCGGAGCCGTATAGGCGTTCGGCGGCACGGCACGTCCCTCGGTCGAGACGATCCGGCTGCCGCGCGGCAGGAAGAAATTGGCCATCCCCACCGCCTGATCGAGCAATCCGCCGCCGTTGCCCCGCAGATCGAGAATCAGCGAGCGGACGTTCTTCATCTTCTTGAACGCCTCGACGAACTCCTGCATCGTCGTCCGTCCGAAGCGGTTTATCTTGATATAACCTGTTTCGGGATCGACTTTATAGGCGGCATCGACCGTATAGAGCGGAATATCGCCGCGCGTCACGGTAAACGCGAGCGGCTCCTTCACAGCGTGCCGCAGCACCTCCAGCCGTACCTGCGTGCCCGACGGCCCGCGCAATCGTTTGGGCACCTCGGCCCGGCTCAGGCCGACCGCCCCGTCGCCGTCGATTCCGACGATCCGGTCGCCCGGCAGCAGTCCCACCTGTGCCGAAGGACCTCCGGCGATGGTGTTGACCACCACCACCGTATCGTTCAGTACGTTGAATTCGATGCCGATGCCGCCGAAGCTGCCGTCGAAACTCTCGTCCGCCGCTTTCATCTCGTCCGTCGAAAGATAGGCCGAATGCGGATCCAAACGAGTCAGCATCCCGCGGATCGCCTCCTCGACCAGCGGTGCCGTATCGAGCGAATCGACATAGGTGGCATCCACATAACGATACGCCTGCACGAGTTTCTGCAACTGTGCGGCCGACAGGTCGTCGAACTGGGCGCGCACGCCCCACGGAGCAATGAACAGCGCCGCGGCGATCATAAAAATCAGACGTTTCATTTTTTCTTCTTTAAAAATAACGCAACGGAGCCGTAAGGCCGGGCCGAACGCCTCCGCCACACGGTCTCCGTCGCTATCCGGTCTTCTACTGCAACTGGGCAGCCAACTCCGCAAACGGCACTTGCCGCTGCTCGCCGGCACGCATATCCTTGAGCGTCACCACCTGCTGTGCCAGTTCGTCGCTGCCGACGATCGCCACATAGGGGATCGCGCGGCGGTTGGCGTACTCCATCTGCTTCTTCATCTTGCCGTTTTCGGGATAGATCTCGGCCGCAATGCCCGCATCGCGCAACCCGCGCAGCAGGCCGAGCGATGCGGCCTCCTCGTCGGCGCCCAGATTGACGAAGAGCACCTTCGTCGAGAAATTCACCTCCTCGGGGAAAAGCTCCAGCCCGACCATCACGTCGTAGATACGGTCGGCACCGAACGAGATACCCACACCCGACGTATTGGGCATCCCGAAGATACCCGTCAAGTCGTCGTAACGGCCGCCGCCGCAGATCGAGCCGATGGCGTAATCGTTGGCTTTAACCTCAAAGATCGCGCCCGTATAGTAGTTCAGCCCGCGCGCCAGCGACAAATCCAGTTCAATGGGCAACGCGATGCCCAGCCGCTCGACATACCCGAAGACGGTCTCCATCTCCCCGATGCCCTTCAAACCCGTCTCCGACGTACCGATCTCAGTACGCAACGCAGACAGTTTCTGCCGGTTATCACCGTTGAGTTCGAGAATCGGTTGAAGTTTATCGATCGCCGCATCGTCGATGCCGCGTCCGCGCAGTTCGGCCTTCACGTTGTCGATACCGATCTTCTCCAGCTTGTCGATGGCCACCGTAATGTCGACCATCTTATCGGCATAGCCGATCGTCTCGGCGATACCGTAGAGAATTTTGCGGTTGTTCATCTTGAGTGTCACGCCGATGCGCAACTTGCGGAAGACGCGCTCGACGATCTCCACCAACTCCACCTCGTTCAAGAGCGAACGCGAGCCTACGACGTCAACGTCGCACTGGTAAAACTCGCGGTAACGGCCTTTCTGCGGCCGGTCGGCACGCCATACGGGCTGAATCTGATACCGCTTGAACGGCAGCACGATCTCGCTCTGATGCTGCACGACGTAGCGTGCGAAGGGCACGGTCAGGTCGTAACGCAGCCCCTTTTCGCAGATTTTCGACGCCTGACGCAGCTCGTCGGGCGCAAGTCCCGCAGCGAAGTCGCCCGAGTTGAGAATCTTGAAAAGCAGCTTGTCGCCCTCGTCGCCGTACTTGCCCAGCAGCGTGGAGAGGTTCTCCATCGCGGGAGTTTCGAGCGGCGCGAAGCCGAAGGTGCGAAACACCTGCCGGATCGAGTCGAAAATATAGTTGCGGCGCATCATCTCGGCGGGCGAGAAGTCGCGCGTACCCTTTGGAATCGAAGGTTTCTGAATGCCCATACCGTCTGTTTTACTCCATCAATTTTTTGTATTTCACGCGGTGGGGCGTCGTATCGCCGCCCTGCGCACGCTTCCACTCCTCGAACTCGCTGTACGAGCCCTGATAGAAGACCGCTTCCGAGTCGCCCTCGAACGAGAGGATATGCGTGGCGATACGGTCCAAGAACCAGCGGTCGTGCGAGATGACAACGGCACAGCCGGCGAAGTTCTCCAGACCCTCCTCCAGTGCCCGCAGCGTGTTGACGTCGATGTCGTTGGTCGGCTCGTCCAGCAGCAACACGTTGCCGCCCTCCTTGAGCGCGAGGGCCAGATGCAGACGATTGCGCTCGCCGCCCGACAGCACGCCGCACTTCTTCTCCTGATCGGCGCCCGTAAAGTTGAAACGCGCCACGTATGCCCGCGCCGACACCTGACGGTTGCCCAGCTGAATCCATTCGCTGTTCTGCGAAATCACCTCGTAAACCGTCTTTTCGGGATCGATCGACTTGTGCTGCTGATCGACATACGCGGGTTTGACGGTCTGCCCGACGGTGAAGGTTCCCGACGTCGGCGGTTCGATTCCCATAATCATGCGGAAGAGGGTAGTCTTCCCCGTCCCGTTGGGACCGATGACACCCACGATGCCTGCGGGCGGCAGCGAGAAATTCAGATTCTCGTAAAGCACGCGGTCGCCGAAAGCCTTCTTCACGTCGTGGGCCTCGATGACCACGTCGCCCAGACGCGGGCCGTTCGGAATATAGATTTCGAGTTTCTCCTCCTGCTGCTTGGCATCTTCGTTGAGCATTTTGTCGTAGGCCGACAGACGCGCCTTGCTCTTGGCATGACGGCCCGCAGGCGACATACGCACCCATTCCAACTCGCGTTCGAGGGTTTTTCGGCGCTTCGAAGCCTGTTTCTCTTCCATCTCCAGCCGCTTGGACTTCTGCTCCAGCCATCCCGAGTAGTTGCCTTTCCACGGAATACCCTCGCCGCGATCCAGTTCCAGAATCCAGCCCGCCACGTTGTCGAGGAAGTAACGGTCGTGGGTCACGGCGATGACCGTACCCTTGTACTGCTGCAGGTGCTGCTCCAGCCAGTCGATCGACTCGGCGTCGAGGTGGTTGGTCGGCTCGTCCAGCAGCAGCACGTCGGGCTGCTGCAACAGCAGCCGGCACAGCGCCACACGGCGGCGTTCACCGCCCGACAGCACCCGCACCGACTGATCGGGATCGGGGCAGCGCAGGGCGTCCATCGCACGTTCCAATACACTGTCAAGCTCCCAGCCCCCCGCATGGTCGATCTGCTCGTACAGCTCGCCCTGCCGCTCGATGAGTTTGGCCATCGTATCGTCGTCCATCGGTTCGCACAATTTCTGGTTGATCTCTTCGTACTCCTTCAGAAGAGATACGGTTGCGGCACAACCTTCCTCAACTACTTCGCGCACGGTTTTCGTATCGTCCAGCTGCGGCTCCTGCTCCAGATAGCCGACCGTGTAACCGGGCGAGAAGACCACCTCGCCTTGGAAATTCTTATCGAGACCCGCGATGATCTTCATCAGCGTCGACTTACCCGAACCGTTCAGACCGATAATGCCGATCTTGGCTCCGTAGAAGAAGGAGAGATAGATGTCGTTGAGTACCTTTTTCTGATTGGTGAAGGTCTTGGAGACCCCGACCATGGAAAAGATGATTTTTTCGTCTGCCATAGATTCATGCGAGGAAGACGGGGAATTAATATGATCGAAGGGTTCGCCTGCCGGAACGGAATCCGTCTTCCTCACATGAACGGCGTTTTTACAAACGCCGACTCCGTTTCGACATTTCCTTTTGACAAAGGAAACCCTATGCCTGCCGAACCGCCCAAAATACCGAAGCGACTCGGACGACAAAGATACGAAAAAGCCGAGCGCAAAAGCAAATTTATTTGCATTTTGCCGAGGCGCAGTATCTAAGGCGAAGCCAAAGATGACGAAAAAGCCGAGCGCAAAAGCAAATTCAGTTGCATTTTGCCGAGGCGAAGTATCTAAGGCGCAGCCAAAGGTACGAAAAAAGAGCGTATTTTCCGATACGCTCCGAGGATATTCAGGGAAAACGCCCGAAACTACTTTTCCAGCAGTTCTCCGACGACCGAACCGAGCCGGTCGCCGCGCAGATCGGTCGCAACGACCTTGCCCGTCGCACAGTCGACGAGGAAATTCGAAGGGATCGTTTTCACTCCGTAAGCCTGCTTGGCGGCTTTGGATCCTTCGTTCGGATCGCAGACGTTGACCCACGCGATCCCGCGCTCACCGAGCACCTGCCGCCACCGGTCGAGACGGCTGTCCATCGAAACGGCATAAATCTCGAATCCCCGCTCCCGACAAGCGTCGTAGGTCTCCAGCAAATAGGGAATCTCCTCCATGCAGGGGCTGCACCACGTCGCCCAGAAATCGACCAGCACGTAACGCACCCCTTCGCGCTCGATAAGATCGCTCAACCGGATCGGCCGCCGCTCGGTATCGGGCAGCTCCACTTCGACATAATGCGTCATCCGACACTCTGTCTGCTTCGACCGGCTCTCCTCCTCCGCCGTGCGACGTTCCAGCACCTCCCGCAAAGCCTGCGTCCGCTGCATGGCGGGCGTAAAACGCCGCGCGAGACGGCGCAGCTCCGCCGAATCGGCCAGCTTCATCTCGGCGATCGCTCCGAGACGATAGATCCCGAAAAGGTTATCCAGATTGCGCTCCATGTAGAGCATCGGAAAAATACGCATCAGCGTGTCGAGCTTCGCGGCAACCTCCGACTGAGGTACCTCGCGACTGTTGATGCGTGCCATCAACCGCTCCCGCTCATCCGAAAACCCGCTCTGCGCATCGTTCGACGGCGTTCCATAGGCCCGTACCCACGACCGGTCGAACGTGTAAACGGGCCATTCAGGAAACATCGTCCCCTCGACGCGCACCGTACCCGGCTCGAGATAGAACGACTCCAGAATCGTCCCGTCGTTCATCAGATGCACGAGCATCGGCTCCTCGACCGGCACCTCCATGCGGAACCGGCCTTCGACCACACCGACCGAATCGATCGTCCGCCCGTCCCGCACCACACGGACATAGTCCTCCACCCCCTCGACCGATCCTTCGATCAGACAGGTGTCCGGCCCCGAACAGGCAAAAAGGCCGCAAAGGCACAACGCAAAGATTTTCTTCATACGTCAAACGTTTCTCCAAAGATAGGCATAATCCGGTTACAACCGCCGCCTGCACAAAAAAAGAGTGAACCGGCTCCTATAAAATTATCTTATCCCGCTATAAAAATAAAGAATTGAATTCTTCGACGCACATCCGACAATTATTGTTATCTTTGGGATGCAAAAAAACGAATTCCACTTAAAAAAATAGACAGTTATGAAAAGTATCAAAGGAACCCGGACCGAAAAGAATCTGCTTACGGCATTCGCAGGCGAATCGCAGGCGCGCAACCGGTATACCTATTTCGCAAGCGTAGCCAAGAAAGAGGGTTACGAGCAGATCGCAGGTGTCTTCCTCGAAACGGCCGATCAGGAAAAAGAGCACGCCAAAAAGTTCTTCAAGTACCTCGAAGGCGGATGCCTTTCCATCACGGCTAGCTTCCCGGCAGGAATAATCGGCACTACGGAAGAGAACCTCAAGGCCGCGGCAATGGGCGAGAACGAGGAGTGGACCGATATGTATCCCGAATTCGCAAAGGTGGCCGACGAGGAGGGTTTCCCCGAGATCGCCGCCACGTTCCGCATGGTGATCGTCGCCGAGCGCGAGCATGAGGATCGTTACCTCAAGCTGCTGAGCCGGTTGACCGACGGCAATTTCTTCATCCGCGACCACGAAATCTGGTGGCAGTGCCGCAACTGCGGGTACGTTTGCAAGGGTACCGAGGCTCCGAAGATCTGCCCCGCCTGCAAGCATCCTCAGGCCTACTTCGAACCGAAGAAAGAGAACTATTAGGCCGCCACAAGACGCAAGCATGAAGCGAACCCCAACAGGTTCGCTTTTTTCAATCCGGCACGCCGAGCAGCGTTCGGGTGTCCTGCATAAACCGATCATAGGCCGCGCGGGCATAAGCCGGCATCGAGAGGGTATCACCCACTTCGGGCGGTAGGATACGGTAGCGGGGCAGGGAGACCCACACCGGAGTGGCCTGCGCCGCATAGCGCATCGTCCGGCGGCAGCTCGAATCGCCCGCAATCCGTTTGACGACCTCCACCTCTCCCAGCAGACCGCCGTCGCAGAACCGCTTCCGCTGGTTCGAGACGAAATTGCCCAGCGAGTAGAAGACCACGCCTGTCGAATCCTGCTCAACCGTTTGCGCTACATGCGGATGGCTGCCGACGATCAGATCCGCACCCTGCCGCCGCAGCAAACCGGCCAGCTCCCGCTGCACGCGGCTGGGCTGACGTTTGTATTCGTTACCCCAATGCAGAAAAACAATGACGCAATCGGTCGACGGGCGGTCGACGGCCGCCAGATCGCGGATCAGGACCGCCGTATCGATCCGGTTGACCGTCGTGCCCGCCGGCACGGGCAGACCGTTGGTGCCATAGGTATAGCTGAACAGCGCGAAACGGATGCCGTTCACCTCGAAGCGCAGCGGGTGGTCGGCCCCATGCCGCAGCGAATCGACGAAGGTTCCCGTATGACGAATGCCCGCATCGTCGAGCGCGGCGAGCGTCGTGCCAATGCCCCGCGCACCGCCGTCACAGCAGTGGTTGTTGGCCGTGACGGCCGCATCGACGCCCGCTCGGCGCAGGGCACGAGCCAGCGACAAAGGGGTACGGAAACAGGGATACCCCGTATAGGGAGCGGTCGGGGAGAGGGTCGTCTCGAGATTGACCACCACCAGATCGGCCGCTTCGAAGCGGGGTCTTACGTAGCGGAACTGTTCGTAGAAGTCATATGCCCCGTCGGCTCTGCGCGCCGCGGTCAACTGCGGCAGATGCGCCATCACATCGCCGGCAAAGAGCAACCGAGCACGAAAAACGCGTTCCCGCAGCAGCGGCGCCGTAGTCACCGGCTGCGGCCGAACACCCCGCAGGTATGCGGCACTGACGACGACCGAAGCGGCCATCAGCAGCAGAACGGCGAAATTACCTACCAAGCGCTTCATCCGACAGTCCTCAACTCTTCTTTTCACGTTTGGGAAACCAGCCTTTCGCCACGCGCTCGCGCTGCTCGAACAGTTCGCCGATCGCCCACAGCGACGAAGCACCCCACACGGCCAGCAGGATTGAGAGAATCAGATTCTCGACCCACAGCGAAGCCGCAAGCGTCACCACGCCCGACACGGCGAAAGCCCACCAGCAGCGCACGCCGAAATAGTATTCGCCCTTGATGACAAAGGGGTGAAAGAGGCCGATAATGAGAAAGGTCGCCGCACCGACGACGATTCCTGCGAGATGATATGTCTCTAAAAATTCCATCATACGGACAAAGATAGTGCAAGCCGAGTGCAAAAGCAAACGGAGTTTGCAGTTTTGCCGAGGCGCAGCCTATCTAAGCGGGCCTTGCCCCGCAAAGATGCAAGCCGAGTGCAAAAGCAAACGGAGTTTGCAGTTTTGCCGAGGCGGAGTATCTAAGGCGTAGCCAAAGGCGGCCGATCCTCACGTCGCACCTGCAGCGCTCCTCAGGATGACAACGCAACTGTCATTCCGAGCGAAGTGAAACGAAGCGTGGGAATCAACCGATTGAATTTGCATTTTGCCGAGGCGAAGTAGCCAAAGGTACAAAAAAACGGGCATCCCCGCAAGGATACTGCCCCGCAAGCAATCAAAGGGCCGAACCCTTCGCAGCACCTCCCGCCGAATCGGATTCTCCCCGCGGACGACGCACGAAAAAACCGGCGATCCCGTGAAAAGGATCGCCGGTTGTATCGACTCAGCCCTCGGAGGAGACCCGCACACCGTAAGGAGGAGACTCGCACCGCAGGCGGAAAGTCGTCGTTTAGAAGTTATACTGCACCTGCATACTCACGCGGTTGGCATGGTTCTTCAGGCCGTCCATGTTTTCGCGGCGGCCGTAGAGATACTCGGCGGCGATGCTGCAACGCGAGGTGAAGTTATAGAAGATATTCCCGAAAATGTATTGACCGTTGCGATACTGGTCGCCCGAGAAATAGCCGTGCTTCTGCTGGATGTGCGCCTCGGAATAACCGCCCGAGATGAAGAGACGCTGCGGCAGGATATTGATACGCGCTGCGCCGTACCAGCCCCACATCGGCATGGTCTGAATTCGGTTCGGGTCCTGCGGATCGGGTGTGAAGTCGTAGCCCAGTCCCGACAAGTCCTGAATGTAGTTGGAGATGCCCTCGCCGTAGACACCGTTACCGTAGATCGTCAGCACGCGGGCAATATTGATACAGGTGCTCGCCTGAACGCCCCAGCCCAGCAGCGAAGTGTTGTTCTCGGTGGTCGCATTGTGCAGATAGAGATCGCGCACGACGCCCGTCACACGGAAATGGCTGTCGCGTTTGGCACCCCAAGCATACTGGAAGTAGACCGGAAAATCGGGCACGCGCTGCGGAATCGGATCGAACGTCTCGCCGAACGTGCCGCTCACGCTGGGCAGCTCGGCGGCAAGACCGAACTTCAGATGGTCGTTGGCAAAGGGAACTTCGTAACGGATCATCGTAGCAAAGGTAAAGTTGTAGGCGTTCGGCCCCTGAAAGTCGATCGTCGTGGGACCTGCATCGAGGTCGCAGAAGGTCGTCACGTCGCGGCCGAAGGTAAAGCCCTTGAACGAAACGTAAGCTTCGCGCAGACGCGGCGTATAGCTGCCCTGCGCACCGCCGCGGAAGTCGGTGGAGACATAGACGACTACGCGACCCAACGCACGGGTATTGGCGATACCTTTAAGATATATACGCGAGGTGGAGGCGTCCATCGACAGCCTCTGCCGGGTGGCGTAATTGCCCGGAATCGGAATCGACGAAGTAACGAAATCGGTCGCCGACGGCGTTCCGTCGAAGTCGTAGCTCGTACGCAGGGCGATGAACCCTCCGAGCGCCAGCGAATACTTGTTCTGCTTGTGCGCAAAGAGGAACTGCGGCCGTCCGGGCTGCTGGAAACCGGTACGCTGCGTCTGGTTATAATCGTCGACGGCGTCCATCATGGCTATCCGGTTACGGGCTGCACGGGCACGCCACTCGCAGGGGATAAGCGTATCGGTCTCCTGAACCGAGATCATGTAAACCGTAGGCGAACTCCCGTCCTGAGCAGAGGACGTGTAAGGCTGCGCCGAAGCCGCGGTAGTGAGGAACAACGCAGCGATAAAAAGTCGAACTGTTTTCATAAGCTCTTGTGTTTTTTTTGATTTAGAACTGTTTATTAATGTTGGATAACAGCCAGTTAATATTCGCCCTTACCGGAAGCAAGATATATGCCAAAAAATTTAGCTCGATTCTTGAATCGACGCGATCGGATATTCCGCCCGTTTTCGTATATTTGCAACATCTTCATAATCTATCAGCTATGATGTGGATGGTACTTTTTCTGATTCTGCTGCCGCTCGTCGCCGACGGATGGTATTTCCGCCGCCACCGCAGAACGTACCGCTACCGGAGCCTGCTTCTGGCGCTCGTCGCAGCGAGCGATCTGCTGCCGCTGGCAGGCATTGTCCTTTTTTGGCTGGTACGCGACAACACCTCCGGTGTCATGACAGCGGCCATGTGGATCTTTTTCGCTTATCTGCTGCTCACGCTACCGCGCATGGCCTACTACGTCGTGCGCGCCTTCGGCAGCGGGCGCGTGACACGTATGCTCGCGCTGCTCGCCGCACTGGGTATGACGGGCGTGCTGATTCAGGGTGCTACATCGGGCCGCCGCACGCTGGTCGTGCATCGCGTCGCAGTATACAGCGACCGGCTGCCGGAGGCATTCGACGGGCTGCGCATCGCGCAATTCACCGATCTGCATATCGGAACGCTCCTCGATGCAGACAAAGAGATCGGGGCACTGGTCGATTCGCTCAACGCACTGCAACCCGATCTGGTGATCTTCTGCGGCGATCTGGTCAACATCCGCTATACCGAACTCGACAGCTCGGCCATGCGCCTGCTGGGCGGCATCCGCAGCCGTTACGGAACCTTCTCGATCACGGGCAACCACGACACGGGCCATTATGTCCGCGATATGCTCTCCCTACCGCCCGAAATGAATATCGCCGCGCTCGTCGAACGCCAACAGGCGATGGGATGGCGCGTGCTCGGCAACGAGACGGTCTACCTGCGGCGCGGCGACGACTCGATCGCCCTGTCGGGCATCGCCTACGACCGTTCGCTGACCCACCGGCGGCACGACCGCACGCTGCCCGGATATGATTTCGGCACGACCTACCGCGGCGTGCCCAAAACGCTTTACAACATCACGGCGGCGCATGTTCCGCAGTTGTGGGAGCAGATTCTCGACGCGGGATACGGTGATCTGACCCTCTCGGGACACGTCCACAGTATGCAGTGCAAGATCCGGCTGTTCGGCCGCGCCTTTTCGCCCGCACAACTGCTGTATCGGCACTGGAGCGGTCCCTACGAAGCGCAGGGGCGGATGCTCTACGTCAACGACGGCATAGGATATGTAGGATTCCCCATGCGGATCGGCGCAAACCCCGAAATAACCCTGTTCGAATTACGACGATGAAAATCTATGCTTCGGTCGCCCTGTCGGGCGATGGCTATATGGACGATCGATCGCCCCGCCGGCTGATTCTCTCGACGCCCGCCGACTGGCGCGAGGTGATGCGCCTGCGTACGTGGGCCGATGCGATCCTCGTGGGCGCGGAGACGGTACGCCGCGACAATCCGTCGCTCACCGTGCGCGACGAAGCTCTCCGCACGCAGCGGCTTGCAACCGGCCGACCGGCCGACCCCGTGAAGGTCACGCTGAGCCGTTCGCTGCGGCTCGATCCCGCATCGAACTTCTTCACCGCAGGTTCGGGTACACGGATCGTCTTCACCGACAACGCCGCCGCGTCGCCGTTCGAAACGGCGGCCGAGATCGTCCGCGGCCCCGATCTTTCGGCAGCGCAGATCGTAACGGAACTGGAAAAACGGGGCGTCGAGCGGCTGCTCATCGAGGGCGGGCCGTGTACGCTCGGCCTGTTTCTGAAGGAGGGGCTGATCGATACGCTGCGCGTGGCGGTCAATTCCGCCGTCCGCGTCGGAGATCCCTGCGCACCCCGCTTCGAAGCGGCATTCGATCCGGCCGTTCTTCCGCAGGAGCGCCGGCTGCTGGAGGGAATGGAGGTAACGACCTACACGCTGCACCCCGACCGAACGGAGGAGGACCTGCATTATCTGCGACAGGCCGTCTCCCTGAGCCGCCGTTGCACGCCCTCGGCAACCTCCTACTGCGTGGGAGCGGTCATCGTAACGCACTCGGGCGACGTTTTCACGGGATACTCCCACGAAACGTCTCCCACACACCACGCCGAGCAGGAGGCGATCCTGAAAGCGACGGCCGCCGGAGCCGATCTGCACGGCGCGAGCATCTACTCTTCGATGGAACCCTGCTCGACACGCAGCAGCGAACCCGAGAGTTGTTCGGAACTGATCCTGCGCCACGGCTTCTCGCGCACGGTTTTTGCGCTCTACGAACCTTCGTGTTTCGTATGCTGCGAAGGTGCCGTGCGGCTACGAAAAGGCGGCGTCGAAGTGCGCGTTTACCCGCAATTGGGCAGTGAAGTTCTCGCGGTTAACAGCCATCTATGCCGCCGCAAGGAAGAAAAAGTGGACTAAATGGGCTAAAAATGTCCTGTTTGTCTTCTTGTAAATAGATTTGAAGCGGATAATATCTATCTTCGCAACATCATAAGTACAAAAGATATGAAAAAAGTCACGTTGGTTATTCTCGCCCTGACGACCGTCATGCAGCTCTTTGCACAGGAGCAGGGGCAGACGCTGTCGCTGGAAGAGGCTCTCGAAATGACGCTTTCGGACAATCCTGCCATCCAAGCCGCCGAGTTCAACCGCCGCGCCGCCCAGCAGGAACGCCGCGCCGCCATCGGTCTGCGTATGCCGCAGATCGGCATCACGGGAAGCTATGCCTATCTGGGCAAAGACATTGAAATCGATCTCAATAACATGAAGACGCCGGTTCAGAATCTCGCCGGTCAGATTCTCCAGAGCGGAATGATTCCGTCGGAGTACATTCCCTCCATCTCGCAGATACTGAGCGGAGCGATGACGGCCAACTGGGCGCTCCCGCTTCAGGATCGCAGTCTGGGATTCGTCGGCGGCGACGTGACGGTTCCGCTGTGGATGGGCGGCAAGATCAACGCCGCCAACAGAGCTGCTCGCATCAACGAACAGACGGCCCGTTCGCAGGGGATTCAGCAGCGCAACGCGCTGGTCTCGGAACTCGTCGAGCGTTACTACGGACTGGCGCTCGCGCGGCAGGTCGTCGTTGTGCGGCAGCAGGTAGTGGACGGCGTGCGCAAGCACCTCGAAGACGCTACGGCACTCGAAGCGCAGGGAATGATCTCACGCAGCGAGAAGCTCTACGTCGAATTCAAGATGTCAGAGGCCGAACGCGACTTGCAAAACGCTCAATCGCAAGTCGCCACGATCGCCAGTGCACTGAACAGCACGGTGGGCAAGGAGGGCGACTACCTGCCCGTGACGGCCATGTTCATGCTCGGACGCATCGAACCGCTCGACTATTTCCAGACGCTGGCCTCCGAACGCAATCCGCTGCTCAACCAAGTCGAGCAGAAACGCCGGCTGGCCTACGAAGGGGTACGCGCGCAGCGCTCGTCGTTCCTGCCGCAGGTGGTGGCCATGGGCGGCGTATCGTTCTACGACTATCAGGTCGCCAAGATGCTGCCGCGCTGGGCGGTAGGCGTCGGAGTGAACTTCAAGCTCTTCGACGGTCTGAACCGCGAGTACAAATACTCGGCGGCCAAGCAGACCGTGCGTCGCGTCGAAGCGTTGCAGACCAAAGCGGGCAGCGATATCTCGGTGCTCGTCGAGAAGCTCTACAACCAGATGGAGAACTACCGCACGCAGATGGCCTCGATCGAGGCTTCACTCGCCTTCGCCGAAGAGTATCTCAAGACCAAGAACGCGGCGTTTCTGGAGGGGATGAGTTCGTCGACCGACCTGATCGACGCCGAGCTGAACCTCGCCAAGGTGAAGACCGAGCGCATCGAGGCCGCCTATCGGTACGACGTATTGTTAGCGCAGCTGCTCGAAGCGGCCGGGGTCAGCAACGAATTTACCGCCTATATGCGTCGGCAGGACACCCGTCACATCACGTTCGAGAAATAGTAAAAATAAAAAAGATATGAAGAAGAAAAACATCATCGCAGTCATTGTCGCCGTCGTCGTCATTATCGTGGCGGTCGTATTGGTGAGCCGCTATCTGAAAGCCAAGACGCCGACCCTTCTTCAGGGTACGACGGAGTGTACGACCTACAAGGCTTCGTCGAAGATCGCCGGCCGCATCGTCGATATGAAGGTCGAGCAGGGACAGCATGTGGAGCGCGGCGAGGTACTTTATACGCTCTCGACACCCGAACTCGACGCCAAGCTGGCGCAGGCCGAAGCGGTCAAGAGCGCCGCATCGGCAATCGACCAGAAGGTGCTCTCCGGCGCCCGCGTGCAGCAGATTGAAGCGGCACTCAATATGTGGCAGCAGGCGCAGGCAGGCCGCGAACTGGCCAAGAAGACCTTCGAACGCGTGAAGGCCCTCTATGAACAGGGCGTCGTGCCGGCGCAGAAGTTCGACGAGGCGCAGGCACAGTACAATGCCATGACCGCGACCGCCTCGGCCGCCAAAGCGCAGTACGATCTGGCCGTCGACGGCGCCTCGAAAGAGGAGAAAGCCGCCGCCGCTGCACAGGTACGTCAGGCCGCAGGCGTCGTCTCGGAGGTGGAGAGTTACCTGAGCGACGCAATGGTCTATTCGCCCGTGACAGGTGAAATCTCGACGATCATCGCCGAGCAGGGCGAGCTGGTGGGCAGCGGGTATCCCGTAGTCGCCATTCTCGATATGAGCGATATGTGGGTGACATTCAACATCAAGGAGACGCTGATGCCCAAGATCAAGATGGGTAAACAGCTGCGCGGCTATGTGCCTGCACTCGGCCACAACGTCGATTTCCATATCACCTATATCGCTCCGCAGGCCGATTTCGCCACGTGGGCCGCAACGCGCACACAGGGCGGTTTCGACATCCGCACCTTTGCGGTCAAGGCCAAGCCGCTGAACGCGGAGGAGGGGATGCGCCCCGGTATGAGCGTTATCGTCGATTGGGACGAAATCGAGTAGCGGGAGACGAGCCATGCGCAACTACTTCAAAGAGACCGATCTGGTCATGCGGCGCGAACTGCGGCGCATCGCCCGTCAGCCCATGTACTGGGTGCTGATGGTGGTGCTGCCCGTGATTTCGTTCGCCTTTTTCGCCGTCATTTTCGAGAGAGGTGTCGCCCGCAATATCCCGATCGCCGTGCTGGACGAAGACCATACGACGCTGTCGCGCAAGGTGACGCAGATGATCGACGACACCCCGACGGCAATGGTCTCCTATGAGGTGCAAAGCATGGAGGAGGCCGAACGATTGATGCGCGAAGGGCGAATTTCGGCCATCGTCCATATTCCGGCATTCTTCGAGAAGAATATCCTCAGCAATAGCCAGACCCATATCGAAAGCTCGGTGAGCGGGACGAACATCACCGTCAACGGCCTGCTGTCGAAAGACCTGCAAACGGCCGTAACGACCTTTCAGGCAGGCGTCCAGCTGCAACTGCTCATGAAGCAGGGGCTGACCGAGAAACAGGCGATGGCACAGATCGTCCCTGTGCGTTTCGTGAAACACGTATTATTCAATCCCTACATCAATTACAGCTATTACCTCTCGCCGAGCTTCATGCCCATGATGCTGATGATCTTCGCCATGCTGGTGACCATTTTCGCCATCGGCACCGAGCTGAAGTACGGCACGGCACGGCAGTGGCTCGACACGGCAGGCGGATCGGTGCTCTCGGCACTCGTCGGGAAGATGCTGCCGCTGATCGGCATGATGCTGCTCATGACGCTCATGATGTTCGTGATTCTCTTCAAGATCGTCGGAGTGCCTCTGCACGGCAGCCTTACGGCGCTGCTATTCGGCTGTATGTTGTTCATTTTGGCCTATATGGCCATCGGGGTGCTGATTATCACGCTGTTGAGCAACCTGCGTCTGTCGCTTTCGATCGGCGGCGGCTACTCGGTGCTGGCCTTTACCTTTTCGGGACTCACCTTCCCGATGATGGCTATGTATCCGTGGGTGCAGGCGTTCAGCAAGATCTTTCCCTTCACGTTCTACACCGACATTTTCATCGATCAGGCGCTGCGCGGCGCTCCAGTCATCGATTCGCTGTGGGATATGGGGTATATCGCGCTCTTCATCGTGCTGCCGATGCTCTGCCTGCCGCGCCTGCGCGAAATCTGTACCAATGAAAAATACTGGGGGAGGATGTAGCGATGAAACGAATCAAAGAGATACTGCAAGCCTACCGGATCGAATTCGCTTCGGTCATACACAATGAATACAAGGCCGTTTTCACCGACGGAGGCGTTCTGCTGGTGATGGTACTGGCCATCTTCATCTACTCGACGCTCTATGCGTCGGCATACGCTCCCGAAGTGCTGCGCAACATCCCGATCGGCGTGATCGACGAGAGCCAGACTCCGTCGAGCCGCGAACTGATCCGCACCTTCGACGCGGGCCCCAATACCTATGTAGCTTATGAACCGGACGGCATGGAAGAGGCCAAGGATCTCTTCTTCGCCCGCAAGATTTACGGCGTGGTCTACATTCCGAAGGATTACGAGAAGCAGCTGCTGGGCGTTTCGTCGGCCGCCGTGTCGCTCTATGTCGACGCCAGCTATTTTCTCATGTACCGGCAGGTATTCCAAGAGCTGGTGACAGGCATCGGACAGACAGGGGCGATGGTACAATTCCAGCGCCTGATCGCCAAGGGTGCCGACATTCCGCAGGCGACGGCCACGACGCAGCCGGTCATCTATCAGTCGCACAACCTCTTCATTCCCTATCTGGGGTACGGATCGTTCATCATGCCGGCGATCATCATCGTCATCATCCAGCAGACGCTCCTGATCGGCATCGGTATGATCGGCGGTACGTGGCGCGAGTTCGGTCTCTACCGGAAACTGATCCCCGTCAACTGCAAACGCATGTACACGCTCCCCATCGTGCTGGGCAAGGCGCTGGTCTACCTCTCGATCTATGCCGTCACGCTGCTCTACATCATGACGGTGCATTACAAGCTGTTCCACTATCCCTCGAACGGCTCGACAGAAGCCGTCATCGGCTTCCTCATTCCTTATCTGCTGGCCTGCATCATGATGGGAATCGCCATTTCGACGCTGTTCCGCTACCGCGAACAGTCGCTGCTGTTCCTCTTCTGGACCTCGATCCCCATTTTGCTGCTCAGCGGCGCCTCGTTCCCGCGCGAAGCGATTCCCGAATGGCTCTACACGCTGGGGCAGATTTTCCCCAGCAGCAGCGGCGTCAACGCCTTCATCCGAATCCGAACGATGGGAGCTTCATTGCAGGAGGTGATGCCCGAACTTCGGATACTATGGGCGCAGGTCATCGTCTACGGCGGATTGGCCTGCATCGGCATCCACGTGCTTCTGACGCGCCGGAAGCAAAACGAGGAAGGACAATAGCCGCTCCAGCTTCACGAAGCCTCCCCCGAAAATAAAAACGCCTCTGTTGCAACCAATTGCAATAGAGACATTTTTATTAAAGACTGAACTGTCCTCTTTTCAATCGGAAGCAGATCAGAACATCGGGCCTCTTCCTCCGCCGCCCGGAGGAGGTCCCATCGGCGGCCGGCCGGAACTGCGGCTTCTGCCGGTCGACTCCACGCCATCGTAATCCTTGATATTTTTGGAACCGCGTTTGCCGAAATTACGCAGATTATACACGAACTGCACGGTATAGTAGCGGCCGATCACGCTGTTGATCGAATTCTGGGTATACCCCGACCCTGTCGTACGCGAGAAGGCCGTATTCTGGTTGAAGAGGTCATTGACGCCGACCATCACCTCGCCCCGACGGTTGCGGAAGACCTTTTTGCCCAGATAGACGTTGCACAACACGTAGGAGTTGTCGTACTCGTTCGTGAAACCGATATTCTGCTGGTAGGAGACGTTGCCCGTGAAGGTGAAGGTCTTCAAGAAGATGAACTTCATCGCCGCGGTAGCCACATGGTTGAAATAGCGGTTCTTGTTGTCCGCGTCATTGACGACCAGCGAGTTCTTGGCAATGTTGTAGGCCCCGTGCCACGAAAGGGTGAAATCGATATTTTCGGAAATGTTACTGCCCAGCACGGCACGGAAATCGTAGCTCATGCGGCTGGCGTCGTTGCGCTCGCCGCCGACGATCTCGCCGTTGTCCAGATAGACGCTGCCGTCGGTCGCCTTGCGTGCCACCAGCGTCGGCGAGATCGTATAGTTGACGCCCGCCATCACGTTGAGGTTGCTCTTGAGGAACGAAACGGGAAGTCCATAGCTCAGATGCGTGCGCATATTCCAGTATCCGTCCATATTGGTATAGGTCGAATAGGTGTGCGGATTATAGGTCTTGGTCTCGGGATTGCCGCTGTCATCAGTCTCTCCGGTCGGAACCTCCACCTCGACGTCGTAGGCCATACTCGACGTAATGTAATTCGACGTATTCTGCATCGAGAACATCCACATGAACGTCCGGCCTTTTTCGACGTTGGAGTTCGTATAATGGAACCGCACGTTGTTCGAGTAGGAGGGGCGCAGGTTGGGATTACCCTTGGAGATGCTCTGCGCATTGGAGATGTCGTAAACATTCTGCAACTCGCCGATGTTCGGATTGTCGGTCGAAGAGTTGATGAACAGCCGGATCGAATTCTCCTTGTTGATGTTGAGCTGTCCCATCAGGAAGTAGGTGAAGTTGTTGAAACCCTGCGACATTTGCGAATCTTCGCCGGCACCCATGACCTTCGTCGCCGAAAGCACCTCGCCCGTCAGCTGGGCATGTTGGTAGGCGACATTGGCCACGAAACGGTTCTTGCCCTTAACGATGCGGAAACCCGGGCCGATGCGCTGCGTGAGATAGCCCGTATTGGACGATTGCGACAAACTCGGATCGGGCTGTATACCGGTCGTATCGAACTGGTCGTTCTCCGTCACATAGACCTTTTTATCGCTCTCCTGATAATCGTAGGCCACACGGTATTGCAGACTCAGCTGCGCATACTGCGAAACAGGTTCGGTATAGGTCACCTCGCCGCGCAGGTTGTAGTTGAACGACGGCGAATGCGCCCGCTGGTAACGCAGCAGCAGGGTATCGCTCACGGCGTCGATCAAATCGGGATCGATTACTCTCGCCTGATTCGAGTAGCTGTTCGTATCCCCTTCGTTATTGCGGTAACGAACGTTGCCGTCGAGCGTCAGCGTGCGGCCCGCCTTTCCCAATTTCGTCCGGTAGGAGAGGTACTGGTTCAGATTGAGACCCGTGCGGTCGCCGTTGCTGAAATTCCGCACTACGCGGTAGCCGCTCTCGCCGAACTGGTGGCCGTTGGTCATGCTGTACGGATCGTAGCTCTGGAAACTGAGTCCCGTTCGCGACATCAGCGACTGATTCTCCGAAATGCGCCATTCGAGACGGGCATTGAGGCGGTGATTTCCGTTCGTATTGTTCGAATATCCGTTCTTATGCAGGGTATCGAGAGGCGAAGGGTCTTCGTACCACTTGTCCACCGTCGAATAGTTCTTGGTCGTCGTGCGATTGAAGAAATAGCTGGCCTGCAACGTCACCTTCTCCCGCCGGCCGGTCTTTCCCCAGCTGTCGGAATAGTTGATACCGAAGGAATTGACTGAGGCAACGCCGCTCTGCGGCCGCACCATCAGCGCACCCACGCCGCCGCCACGTCCCGAAGAGCCGCCCGACACCCCCAGAATATCTTCGAACGAGAAATTCTGCTGGTTGACGTTGTTGAACAGTCCGATCACCGACACGCGGCTCGAACCGTGAAACAGATTGACGTTGCCGCCCACGTTGTACTTGTGGTTCGACGTCGTACCTTCGGTCTCGGGCTGATAGCCGTAGCCGGCGTAGACCTTGCCGAACTGTCCCTGACGCATATTGGGCTTCGTGACGATGTTGAGTGCTTTGTACCCCTCACCATCGTCCATCCCCGAGAACTCGGCCGCATCGCTCAGTTTGTCGTAGACCTCGACCTTGTCGACCGCCTGTGCCGGCAGCGACTTGATCGCCGAGGTCACATCCTCGCCGAAGAACTCCTTGCCGTCGACGAAGACCTTCTTCACGGTTTCGCCCTGCGCCTCGACCGCGCCGTCGGTGATGGTGATTCCCGGCATCTTCTTGAGCAGTCCCTCGACATCGGCGTCGGCCGTCACCTTGAAGGCGCCGGCATTGTAGCTCACCGTGTCGCCCTTCTGCGACGTGCGCATCGACTTCACCTCCTTGACCACGGCTTCGATCTGGGTCGACGAAGGCGCCAGCTCGAGCGTACCGAGCGACTTCTTAGCCGCCGAAAGCTTCAGCTCCCGTTCGAGCGTCTCATACCCCAAAAACGAAATGGAGACCTTATAGGTGCCATAGGGAACCGTCGCCTCGATACGTCCCCGATACCCCGTCGTGAAATAACGTTTCTCGGCCGTCGTATTTGCCGGTGCGAACTCCACGACAGCGCCCGGCACGCCTTCGCGCGTCGCAGCATCGATCACGGTCGCCGTTACGCTGCCCGACTGAGCATAAACCCCCATCGCGGTAAACAATGTCACAAAGAGTAAAATCGTTCGTCTCATCTTCTTTCTTTATTTCTCCGGGACCCGTTCGTCCACCGACAGGCAAATTTTTGCGAATGTAGCAAAAAATCGGCGAACGGAGGAAAAATCCCGATACGAATTCGCTTTTTATCACACTCTCCAGCACTCCGCAAGCGCTTCGACTTTTCAAAAAAAGGGGTGCCAAGAGACTTGACACCCTCTCACCAAATCAGTTTTGAAGCCCTATTAAAATGTGAAGTGGTTTATCGAGTACCGGCACGAACGCCGGACATTCCTTTTGCGTTGTGCCGCGTACCGCCCGCCGGCGGCCGCTTCCCGCTGCGCTCGATGTGCAGCGAATCCCGTGATTGCCGCGGCACGGCGCGATGAAGATGATGCACAGGGACCGCCGACTGTTGCTTCTCCCATTGTTGATATTGTACGTCGTTTAACACACGCTTCATGGCAGACCTCTCGGCGATAACCACTTTTTCCAACCTTTTACGACGTTCATTGTCAGCGGCCCTGCGCTTCATCTGAATCTCTTCCTTTTGACGAGCCTGCCTGAGCAGAATCTTGCAAACATCGCGGCGCTGCCGGTCGTCGAGTGACAACTCATGTCCCAGACGCTGTGCTTCGACTTCAGCCCGCTGTTCGGGCGTTCTGCTCTGCATCTGCCGGTCGTCCGACGGGCGGGCAGCCGCTCCGGCTATTAAAAGCAGCGATAGGCCCAAGAGCAGTATGTTCGCAGTCAATTTCATATTCGCTTCGTTTGCTGATACAAAGATAGAACGCCGACTCCGGTTTCGGTACCGGAGGCAGGGTCAAAAGGTAAAATCGGAGGGTGAACCGACTAATCGACGGGGTGAACCGACATCAGCCAGCGCTTGAATTCGGGTACGCGGGCTTTGGAAATAATGATCCGCTCGGGCGTTTCGACGTTCAGCCTCAACGCCAGACGGCTGCCGAACCACACCGTGATTTCGGCGACGGCCTGCCGAGAGACGATGAACTGGCGGTTGGCGCGAAAGAAATCGCTCGCCGGCAACAACGCCTGCAAGGTTTCGAGCGGTTTGTCGAGCGGATAGGTGCCGCCGTCCAGCGTACAGGCCGTCACCCGCTCGTCGCTCGTATAGCAGAAGGCGATCTGCTCGCGCCGCAGAGGAATAAACTTGTCGCGCACCCGCACCAGAAAGACCTGCTGCTGTTCGTTGACTCGCTCCGCCAGCCGTTCGACCCTTTCGTTGTAATGGCTGCGCTCCAGTCCCGAGAGCCGCCGCAGCTTCTCCAGCGCACGGCGCACCTCCTCCTCCTTGATCGGCTTGAGCAGATAGTCGATGCTGTTGACCTTGAAGGCTTCGAGGGCGTAACGATCGTAAGCGGTCGTGAAAATAACGGGGGCCGTAATCGAAACCCGTTCGAAAATCCGAAACGATTCGCCGTCGGCCAGATGAATGTCCATCAGCACCAAATCGGGCTGCGGATGCGATGCGAACCACTCGACGCTCTCCTCGATCCCTTCGAGCACCGCCTCGATCTCTACGTTCGGCGACACACTGCGCAGAATCGATTGCAGATTGACCGCAGCGGCGGTCTCGTCCTCGATGATTACGGCTTTCATTTCGTCTGAGGTTTCAGCAGCGGCAGGCAAACCGAGAAGGTCTCCTCGCTGCGGTCGATACGGATGCCGTGCCCCGTAATGAGCTGCCAGCGGCTGTCGAGATTATGCAGGCCGATTCCCGTACACGGTTCGGCGTCGAGCTTCGGCGAGAGGGGATTCGACACGATCAGCTGGCCCTCCTCGACACGAATCGAGACATGCAGCGGCCGGCGCATGGTGATGGCATTGTGCTTGACGGCGTTCGAGAGCAGCTCCTGAAGCGTCAGTACGGGCAGCCGGTAGTCCAGATATTTCGGATCGACGTCGACGTCGAAAAAGAGTTTGTCGGCATAGCGAATCTTAAACAGGTAGCCGTACGCCTCGGCGAAACGAAGCTCCTCCGAGAGGGTCGTCAGCATATTCTGCCCGTTGCGGATGATATAACGGAACGAGAAGGAGAGCTGGTCGATATAGGTGAGCGCCTTCTGCTCGTCCCCTTCGCGCACGAGCATCGCCAGCGAATTGAGCGAATTGAAAAAGAAGTGGGGATTGATCTGGCTCACCAGCATATTGTAGCGCGTGGCCAGATTTTCGCTTTTGAGCTGTTCGTTCTCGACGGCCATCACCTGCCGCTGATGGAGCAGCAGGCTGATCTGCCCGTAGAGGAGTACGACGACCAATGTAAACGAACACTTCATAATCAGATTGTAGTCGAGCCAGCTGCCGCTGAGCGCCAGTAGAGTCAGCTCATGCGTCCGCCAGCGCACGACGGGCGCGATGAAGTAGAGCGCGACGGTAAGTCCCGTACACAACAGACTACGCTTCAGGAAACTCGACATCGGCCGTACCCGATCGCCGAGCCGAAGGATCGAGAGCAGCAGAAACGCCAGCACGAAGAAGTAAAACAGTTGCAGCGCGAAGATCATCCCCTCCTGCGGACGATCGAAGAGCATCCCGTAATCGAACGGTTCACCGTTGCGCTCCAGCACCAAGCCCAGCACGGGATGTCCGCCCGGATAACGCGATTCGAGGGCGTCGGCCAAAATGCGGTCGCCCGATTGCAGCCGCAGGAAGCGCACCGAATTGCGGGGGATATAGACGCTGTCACGCATCGGAACGACCTCCGCAAGCCCCGTCGCGACGGAGTCGTCGTCCGAAAGCCGCTTCGGCGAGGCATAAAACAGATAGCCGTGCCCGTCAGGCGAAATCCACACGTCGCCCTCGACGCGGATATTCTCCCGATTCGTCTCCGTCTCCCGATTGAACGGCGGATGGCGGTCGTCGCCCTTCTCGACCACCAGCAGCAGCACATAGGAGAAGTTGACCACCAGCGAGATGGCCACTGCGATCAGCAGGTTGACGACGATTCCGCTATATTTCGACGGGCGGGGCATTACGATTTATTTATCCTCTTCGTACCACGAGGCGTACATACAGTAGTCGCGGGCGATGCGTTGAATGATCTCCTCGCGTTGTTCGGAGGTGATCTCCTTGACCTTGCGGGCCGGAACGCCGGCGTAGACCGAATTGGGCTCGAGCTTCGTACCCGACAGCACCAAAGCGTTGGCCGCCACGATGCATCCCGACGCCACAACGGCATTGTCGAGCACCGTGGCACCCATGCCGATCAGGCAGTTGTCCTCGATGATCGCGCCGTGAATCGTAGCGTTGTGACCGATCGAGACGTCGTTGCCGATATGGGCCTGCGAAGGGTGGGGAGCGCCGTCGTAAAGCGTATGAATCACCGTCCCGTCCTGAATGTTGGTGCGGTCACCGACGGTAATCGAATTGACGTCGCCGCGCAAGACGGCATTGAACCAGATCGAGCTGTCGCGCCCGATGGTCACGTCGCCGATCAATACCGCCGTCTCGGCCACGAACGTCCCTTCGCCCACACGGGGCGTATGGCCCCTTACCTCTTTTATATATGCCATGGAAATCTCGATTTATCGTTGCGGTGCGCAAACGCTCCGCGTGCTTCTACTGCAAAAATAGGAACTCCGCGCGAGAATTCCAACTGATCGAGCGGCGAAGCGGTGAAAAATCTTTCGGTTTTTCCTCTTCCGTTCCCGCTTTTCTGCCTGTCTTTGGCTTCGTCTCAGATACTCCGTCTCAGCAAAATGCAAATAAATTTGCTTTTGCGCGCGACTTTGCGTATCTTTGCACGTCGCAATCCCGCAAGGAGCGCGGCTATGGAATGTGGAAAGATTTGACTGATTGCAAACCACAATAAAAAATCGCTAAAACAGCTTCGTTTTTTATTCCCAACAGCCAATTTTTCCCGTTTCGATACGTTTAACTCTGCGAATGGTCTTCCGCACGCGTCGGAGGACTCGAGAGGGTTGTCCGATCGAAAGACCGGCCTGCACGCTGCAGACCACGGAGTGAGTCCGGCAAGTCCGAAATCGCAGCCCTCGACAATTGACAAATCTTGCCGGACTCACGTTAAATTGTATTGAAAATGGGGTATTTATTTACGTCGGAATCGGTGTCGGAAGGACACCCCGACAAAATCTCGGATCAGATCTCGGACGCCATTCTGGATGAATTCCTGCGTCACGACGCGGGGGCCAAAGTCGCCTGCGAAACGCTCTGCACGACAGGACTGGTCGTCGTGGCCGGCGAAGTTCGCTCGGAAGCATACGTCGACGTACAGGGCGTGGCGCGCCGCGTCATCAACCGCATCGGCTACACCAAGAGCGAATACCAGTTCGACGGAAATTCGTGCGGCGTGCTCTCGGCCATCCACGAGCAGTCGTCCGATATCAATCAGGGCGTCGTGCGCGACGCCGAAGAGGAGCAGGGTGCAGGCGATCAGGGTATCATGTTCGGCTACGCCTGCAACGAGACGCGCGAATACATGCCCGCGACGCTCATCCTCTCGCACGTCATTCTCAAGGAGCTGGCTGTCATCCGCCGCGAGGGCGAGGTGATGACCTACCTGCGTCCCGACTCGAAATCGCAGGTTACGATCGAATACGACGAGACGACGGGATGCCCGCAGCGGGTACACACGATCGTCGTCTCGACGCAGCACGACGAGTTCATCGCCGCCGGCAACGGCCTGAGCGAGAAGGAGGCCGAGCGACGGATGCAGGAGCGTATCCGCGAGGACGTGCGCACGATCCTCATTCCGCGCGTCAAGGCACGGCTGGAACGCGCCGGCGACAAACTGGCGTCGCTCATCGGCGACGACTACATCCTGCACGTGAACCCCACGGGCAAATTCGTCATCGGCGGCCCTCACGGCGACACGGGACTCACGGGGCGGAAGATCATCGTCGACACCTACGGCGGCCGCGGCGCCCATGGCGGCGGCGCCTTTTCGGGCAAGGACTCCTCGAAAGTCGACCGTTCGGCCGCATACGCCGCCCGCCATATCGCCAAGAACATGGTCGCGGCGGGCATCGCGGACGAAGTACTCGTCGAACTGTCGTATGCCATCGGCATCGCCCAGCCGCTGTCGGTCTATGTCGACACCTACCGCTCGAAACGCCCCGCAGCGATTGCCGCAATGACCGACGGCGAGATCGCCCGCCGCATCCAGCAGCTCTTCGACCTGCGGCCGGCGGCGATCGTCAAGCGTTTCGGTCTGAAAAATCCGATCTTCGAGGCGACGGCCTCCTACGGTCATTTCGGCAATCGCCCGTACACCCAGACCGAGAAACTCTGGCGTGACGGACGAGAGGTAGAGCAGGAGGTCGAATATTTCGGCTGGGAGAAACTCGACGCCGTGGAGCTGATCCGCAAAGACTTCGGACTCTGACGAAGAAAACGATGAAAAGCGGGACGGCGGTCTTAGGGTCTCCGTCCCGTTTTTTATCCGGTTCCCCATATTCGGACGATTCAAAAAAGGGCCTTCGCATCGAGTGCAGAGCACCGCAGCATGGTATTATTCTTGCGACGAAACGGTAGACCTAAAAAACAACGTCATGGGAAAAATCATACTTCCGAACGACCGCACCATTCTCTCCACAGACAACAACGGCTACGCTGGCAACGAACGTGACGAGACGCTGGTCGACGAGAACCTGTGGGACTCCGAAATCGCTACGGACGACCGTATCCCCGACGGCATCGACGAAATCGTCGAAGACAACCGTCCGGTATACGACGAAGAGGGATACACGCACGAACCCGGGGAGTAGCAGTCGTCTCGGAAGGCCGGGAATCTTCGCGGCAGCGGATCATTCCTGTTCATACGAAACATCGCCGACCGGAAAAATACGCTCCGAGACGATCCCGTGTGAACCCGACCGTCCGCAACCCGACCCGATAATGGATGAATGGCGAAGGAGACAATCGCTGCCTGCATACCTCAGGTACGTTTTTCAACTAAAAATAAAATATTTCACCGGACCGCACGTTAGTAGGACAGAACATGAAAACGAAATCAATTGCCAATGATAGAATTTGCCTAAAAGTTTAACGTAATTTTCTGAAACAATGAAAAAAACTCTTTTA
>URRP01000030.1 GCA_900550375.1 uncultured Alistipes sp.
ATATGCACAACTTTTTAAACATCAATATATTATCTTTTTAATTCCGCCAACGGGTAACGATTATAATGGAAAGATACAAAAAATAGCAATGCAATCGCATCCCTTTGCAAATAAGCGACACGATTCACCCGTTTTACGGCACAAACAGAATCTTTCCGACCTCTCACAAATCCAAAAAGTAAGACACCGCCGCTCTGGCAGTGTCTTACCGAAAAAGAAGATCAGAGAAGATTAGAGTTTTTTCACACGGATATCGTCGAGCCACATACGATAGTATTTGGCTGCTTTCTTCGTGAAGATGGTAACGCGCGTCTCGGCCGTTGCACCCGTAATCTTGAGCGTATGCTCGGTATAGGCGAAACATCCGTTGGCATCGGCGTTCATCTGTGCCGGAGTCTTGTTCGTCAGCGTCACCTCGGTAGTGGCCGTCAGGCTCTTACCGTCGGCCTCGGCGATCTCGCCCGGGCCTTCGAGAATCTTCGCATAGAACTCGACGCCATCGCATACGGCCAACCCAGTTTCCAGCGATCCGGTATCCTTATTCGGTTCGCAGTAAGGCGAGGCGTTGAACTTCACCTCGATGGTCGAGGGTGCCGTCAGCGACGGGAATTTCGGCAGCGTGAGATGACCACGCGCCGAACCGGTACCGAATTTCATCAGGCCGTTGGTCAGATAGACATTGAACGTCTTGCCTTCAGCCTCCGAATTGATCTTCAGTTCGTCGCTGTCCCATGCGGGCATGAAGAGCCGGTGGTAAGGACTCGGCGTCCCGGCGGGAGCAACTTCGCCTACGCCCTTACCGATATTGCCGCAGTTTTTGACAGGCGTACAATACTCCCAGCCATCCGGGCAGGTTCCGGTCTCGACATCGAGATTCTTGCCGTCATTTTCAGGGAAGAATCCGAACGCGAGGTTCAGACCGTCGCCGCCCCACGGATGCTTGTCGAAATGTTCGTAAAGCAGATAATCGGCATAGTCGGGCTCGGCCGTCGTGGTAAAGTTCATCTCGCCGAATTCGGATTTCAGCTGATCGGACGATTTGCCCGGATAGCGTGCAATCTTCACCGTATAGGTCGTCGAAGGCTTCAGACCTGCGAAGGCGAAACGCATTCCATTCTTCGCATACTTCAAGAAGTTCGCGGGCGATGCGCCGAATGGGAATTCGAGATACTCTCGAATCGCATTCGATCCTTCATAGAGGATGACATCGTAGATATATCCATCCTCCTGCTCTTCGTTCTTCCAACTCGGATCCCATGTTACGATCGCCTTGGCATACGACGGCTGCTTGTAAAGCGTAACGACCGGCGTGGCAAGCTGCGCGGGCAGCGTCGTGAAGTCCTGCGTCGTTGCCGGAGAGTTCATCTCCGCATTCGGAGCGAACAGCGCCGTGACACTGACCGAATAGGCGGTCTCCGGCGTTAAGCCGGTCAGTTCGGCACTCAGCGCTTCCGTCTCTGTCGAAGAGATGACCTGATCCGTAGCATCCGTAAACGTTACGGCATAACTCGTTGCACTGGCGACCTCGGCCCACTTCACGGTAACGGCCTTCGCCTTTCTTGCGACGGACGAAATCACGGGAGCGTCGATCGGTTCGGTGGGCACGCCCAAGGTAGCGGCCGATACGCTGACGGGTTCGGAGTTGAATGCTGCATCGATCGAATAGACGGAGCGGATCGCCAACGTATAATAATCCGACTCCAGCTTCTCGAACGTGTAGGAGGTCTCCGCCGTTTCGATCGTCTGCTTGAAATCGGGTGTCGTCACCTTCGACAGCGTAAGTTCATAAGCCGAAGCGTCCTTAACGGCCTCCCAAGAGAACTTCAGCGAGTTCTTCGTGGCTGTGTAGGTAATCGATCCGACCTCCACCGGACTCAGCGGCTCGGTCAGTTTCTTGGCGCCTTCGACAACGATGTCGTCCAGCATGAAGCGCGAAATCTTGCTGGTCAGATCGACTGCCGACCACTTGAGGCGAGTAGCGCTCGTAGCGTCCAACACCTTCATCGTAACCGTCGTCCAACCGTTGGTCGCTACCTCCGCCGCCGAACCGGCAGACGGCATCATCATCACGGGATTCCCGTCAACCCTGCCGGCCCCTTCGACCGCAAAGACAATATTATCGTGTTTGGCACCCGTCGCATCCATATAGGCGATCTTGAACGTCACGTCGAGATCCATCGTCCCCCCGATACCGCTCAGGGGAGGCGTCATGATCCAACCGCCGGCAGAACCGGTACTGATCTTCACATAACCCGGATGTTCGTACACCTTCGATCCGCTCCAATCGGAAATATCGCGGTTCTTGCGGAATTCGGCACCCATCGTAGCGAAGCAGTCGCCCGTACCGTCGGTACCACGAGAACAGCTATACTCTGCAGGCTCGGTTCCCACACAATCCTTCGATGCACCTGAACCGTCGGGATTCGGAGTTATACCCGGTTTGTTATTGATAATATCGCCACCCCAGATAAATTTGTCGAAGCTGAATTTGTAAACCAGCATCTCGGGATTGATCGAGTAGGTGAGCGTTTTCTCGGTCAGTACTCCGTCGACAGTTATTTTCAGTTTGATCGTGGCCTCGCCCATATGATCCGGCGTACCGGAGATAGGCAGTTTCCAAGAGCCGTCGCCTTCGGTTTCAACCTCGAACTCCTCTTTGCCGATGGACAAACCGAAATTGTCGCCTTCGAAGGCGGCTTCAAGAATTACCTTCTCACTGCCGAGCGATTTCCTGTAATCGATCTCCAACGAAGCCGACGATTCCACGCCCTCGTTCAATGAACCGGAGATAGAAGGCTCGCCGATCTCGAAAATACCGGCATCCTGCGCCACTTTGATCTCGACCGCCTCGCTTCGCGTAGCACCCGAGATCGTAATTACAGCTTCCCGTTTGCCTTCCTTATTGCGGTCGGCGATGACATTTATCCATTGGTAATCCTTACCGTTACCGACTCCCTCTGCGGGATCGAGTTTCAACCATGCCGACGTACTTGCACCGCTGGCATTCTTACATGCAACCGACGCCGACCATGCCCCCGGGACACGGATCGAGAAGCGGGTCGTCGCATCTTTATTATAAGCCACACTCACCTCATCGGTGTTACGCGTCAATTGGCCTACCTCGTCGGTAATATCGTCCGTACAACCGGCAACGCCAAATGACAGGAGCAGTGCGGCTGCCGCCATCAATTTCGTTATTTTCATAAAATTAGTTGGTATTAGAGTAAATACTATTAAAAAATAGTCTTCAGGATGCACCCTACGGTGCCTCCTGCCTCCGAGAAAAGAATAACGCAGATCAGCTTGCAGAAACAAAATTACCAAAATTTTCTTTCCCGCCAAATTTTTATCGATAAAATTTAAAATTAATACGTTCTTATATTATTAAAATATTATAAACAAAATTCCCGATGAGGAAATCCGGCGACAAGACTACCTGATGCCGCAGTATTTCGCTCTATCTATATGGTTTCAGCGTCAAATTTCCTATCCGACACTCGAATTTTACTTTTATATCCCATAATCATTTCCTTTTTATGCGATTTTTTTCTCATAATATTGTGATAAATAAAAAATAAACATATATTTGTATCTGAAAACATACTCTACACGCTAAAACATACACGAAACCCAACCTAAAACCCATCTCAAAACAAAAGAGCAGAAACTAACCAACCTCATTTTACAACCTCCCGGAACAGTTTTAGATCGGATCTGCTTGCAAAATCGAAGATCTTATTATTAAAAAATATTAATTTCTCCGAATATGAACCGAATTCTAACTTAAACTGTTTTAATAATGAAACAAAGTTCTACTCAGAGAGGGATCCGCACGCTCGCGAACTATTGCCGGCGCATGGGATTCTTTATGATTGCGCTTGTTTTAACAGCTCTGACTTCCACCGCTTTCGCACAGGGGGGGGGATGTCACGGGTGTCGTTAAAGACAATAGCGGCAACCCCGTTATCGGCGTAGCAGTCACAATTCCCAATACAGCTCGCGGTACTTCTACCGACATCGATGGGCGCTACACCATCAAAGCCTCCGCAAAGGAGTCGCTCAACTTCAGCTACATCGGCTACAAAAATCAACTCGTACTAATCAACGGTCGCATACAAATCGACATCACGCTTCAGGAAGACAATACCAGTCTCGAAGAGGTCGTGGTAGTGGGTTACGGTGTCCAGAAGAAACGCGACATCGTCGGCGCCGTAGAGCAGATCACCAGCAAGGATATCGAGAACCGTATCGGCTCCTACCAGAATGCCGCCCGTTCGCTGCAAGGTTCGATCCCGGGCCTGACGGTGACTTTCTCCGACGGTAAGCCGACCCGCGGCGCATCGATCCGTATCCGCGGCGTGGAAAACTCGATCGGATCGGGCGGTGCAGCTCTCGTGCTGGTCGACGGTGTCGAAGCCGACATTTCGACGGTCAACTCGGAAGATATCGAGAGCTACACCGTTCTGAAAGACGCCTCCTCGACGGCCGTCTACGGCTCGCGCGGTACCTTCGGCGTGATCCTGATCACCACCAAAAAGCCGGAAAAGGGGCAGATGAAGATCACCTACAACGGCTCCTACAACTTCTACCAGCGTTCGGTGACCCCCGAAATCGTGGACAACGGTCTGGATTGGACGAACTCATTCCTCGAGTCGTACATCAACGGCCGCGCTACCGATCCCGCGAACATCAACAACGTCTTCAGGTTCAACCGCACGTGGTACGAAGAACTGAATCGCCGCAACGCCGATCCCTCCTATGAGAAATGGCGCGTAAATCCCTCCAACGGCCGTTACGAGTATTTCGGCAACACCAACTGGTACGACATCTTCTACAAGGATTATACGACCGGACACCAGCACAATCTCTCGATCACGGGCGGCAGCGACAAGGCGTCGTATTATGTTTCGGGCCGCTTCTTCCATCAGGACGGTATCTACAACGCCGGCGACGAGCGTTACAACCAGTACAACGTCTTCGCCAAGGGTACGGTGAAGATCAACAAATGGCTTTCGGCCGAGAACAGCACTTCGTTCATGAGCCGTTTCTCGCACCAGCCGACCATCACCACCGGCGGACAGTCGTTCACCATCACCCCCGTGCGTATGATGAACCACCAAGGATATCCGATGACGCTCGAGAAGAATCCCGACGGAACGTGGACCGATGCAGCCGTTTACATGGGCTGGGCCGGCTTCGTCGAGGGCCATACATGGCGCGAGGACGATAAGTTCGACCTGACCAACAAGACCAAGTTCACCCTTGACTTTATCAAGGACGTGCTGGTCGGCGAGGTCGACGTCAGCTACTATCGCAACCACACCCAGCGGAACATGATGGCCATTCCCTATACCTATTTCCTCGGCCCCGAAATCTCCAGCGAACGTCCCACAACGTCATGGTACGAAGAGCGCTACTACAACCGCGAACGCGTTGCCGGCAACGCCGTCCTGACATGGACGCCGAAACTGGGCGAAAACCATTGGCTGAAGGTCATGGGCGGTTGGAATATCGAGGATATGACCTACATGACTTCATTGGCGAAAAATACTGGTGTGATCGATCCCGACCATCCGAATCTGAGCCTCACCGACGGTGAGCTTCCGACGGCCAAAGGCAACGGTTCGAACGCATACAGCGTCGTTGGAACTTTCTTCCGCCTGAACTACGGATACAAAGGAAGATATCTGGCGGAGGTCAGCGGCCGTTACGACGGCAACTCGCGCTTCCCGTCGAATCAGCGTTGGGGTTTCTTCCCTTCGGCTTCGGTGGGCTGGCGTATCTCGGAAGAGAAGTTCATGGAGGGTGCCAAAGGCTGGCTGGACAACCTGAAGATCCGCGCGTCGTTCGGTACATCGGGTAACGGTTTGGTATCTCCGTACCAATACCTCAGTACGATCGGCATTGCCAAGAGCAGTATTTTATCCGGTGGAAACCCATTGATCTACGCAAACAAACCGACTTTGTATCCCGACGGTCTGACATGGGAGAAGGCAACGACCTACGATGTCGGTATCGACTGGGAGATGCTCAACGGCCGCCTGTCAATCGTGGGCGACATCTATCGCAAGAATACGACCGATATGTACGTCACCGGACGCGAACTTCCCGCCGTATTCGGCAACACGGCCCCCAAAGGCAACTACGCGGATATGCGTACCGACGGTTGGGAGGCCAGCGTTTCGTGGCGCGACAATCTCAAAGTGGGCGGAAAAGATTTCAGCTACAACCTGAAATTCGCCATCTGGGACAGCAAGAGCAAGATTACCAAATACACCGCTACGACCAATACGCTGCCGACCAATTTTTCCACTTCGACCTACTACGAAGGTATGACGCTGGGCGAATTGTGGGGATATACCTGCAACGGGCTGTTCCAAAGCAATGAAGAGGCGCAGGCAATCGACTATTCGCAGTTCACGCACGACAAGATCGTATGGCAGAAGGGCGACCCGAAATTCGAGGATCTCGACGAGAGCGGCCGTATCGACAACGGTTCCAACCGGTTGGAAGACCACGGCGACCTGCGCGTGATCGGCAACACGTCGCCCCGCTACTGTTACAGCATGACCGCCGGCGCCCGCTGGAACGGCATCGGTCTGTCGATGGTATGGCAGGGCGTAGGCCAGCGCGACTGGTATCCCGCCAAAGAGTCGGGTTATTTCTGGGGACAGTACGGCCGCCCGTACAGCGTCGCTCTGCCTTGGCACAACGATCGCTACACCGATGAAAACGGCAACACCGATGCCTATTGGCCCCGCTTGATCGGCTATACCGCCTCATCCGCCAAAGGTATTCTTTCTCAGCCGAATACCCGTTATCTCCAGAAGGCCCGTTACGTCCGTCTGAAGAACCTGACCATCGACTACACCTTCCCCAAGAAGCTGTTGAGCAAGGCCGGCATTCAGAATCTGCGCATCTATCTCTCCGGCGAGAACCTCTTCACGATCACCCCGCTGAAGAAATACGCCAAGAACTTCGACCCTGAGAATATCTATGCCGGCGACTCCGACTTCTCCGATACCCGAGGCGCCGACGGTTCGGGCGACGGCGACGGTTATCCCGTTATGCGCTCTTACAGCATCGGTTTGAGCATTACCTTCTAAATTGATACGACTTATGAAAAAAATAGTATATACGGCGATTTTAGCCTGTCTGACCTTGACTTCATGCGAAGATTTCCTCGACAGACAGCCGATTGAAAAAATCGGTACCGACGTATATTTCAAAGACGAGGCTTCGTTGGAAAAATATACGAACGGATTCATCCACTACTACCTTCCCTCCGCAACCGACCTGACCTTCGGCGACGGCAACAGCGACATCGTACAGGTCATCAATACCTCTTCCTACCTCTTCCAACCGACTTGGAACCCCTCGTTGCAGGGAGGATGGACGTCCAGTACATGGAACTTCAACTACTACATCAACACGTTCCTCGAGCGTATGCACGAGGCGAAGGGGGTAAGCGAAGAGGCCTTCGCACACTACGAGGGTATGGCCCGCTTCTGGAGAGCTTGGAACTATTTCGAACTGATCAAAACATTCGGCGGCGTGCCTTGGTACGACTATGTCATCAAGTCGACCGACCTCGAAGCGCTCTACAAGCCGCGCGACAGCCGCGAGTACGTCATGGACAAGATTCTGGAAGATCTGAACTTTGCCTGCGACCACTGCTTCGCTTCGAAAGAGTGGGTCGACAATACCAAGATCAACAAATGGATCGCGCTGGGAATCAAGTCGCGCATCTGTCTGTTCGAAGGAACCTACCGCAAGTACCATAAGGTAGACCCCTCCACGGGCAAGGCTTGGAACCCCGAGTACAACAAAAACGACAAATGGCTGCGTGAAGCCGTCGACGCCTGCGAAAAGCTGATGGAAGGCGGCGTGTATTCGCTCGTCAACTCTCCGGCCGCCGTCGAGTCGCAGTACCGCTCGCTGTTCACTTCGGACGAAGTGAAGAAGCAGGAGGTTATCTGGGCCCGTGAGTACAGCAAGGAGAAGAATATCATGCACAACATCACGTGGTATTACACCTCCGGCTCGATGGGTCAGGGGTGGTCGCTCGACGCCGATTTCGTCTACACCTATCTGAACAGAGACGGCAGCCGCTTCACCGCCGATTCGGAATTCAAGACCAAGACCTACAACGAGATCTTTGCAAACCGCGACTGCCGTTTGGCACAATCCGTCATCTCTCCCGACTATCGGAAGCTGGTAGGCGGTACATCCAAACTTTACGCCCCCGATTTCTCGGTCAGCTATTCAGGTTATCAGGTAATCAAGTTCAATATCGACGACGACTCCTTCGAAGCATCCGGCATCTGCACCAACTCGCTGCCGATTCTCCGTTACGCCGAAATCCTGCTGAACTACGCCGAAGCGAAGGCCGAACTGGGAGAATTCGACGATGCGATCTGGAACAAAACCATCAAACCGCTGCGCGAACGCTCCGGCGTCAACGGTAATCGTCCCTCGCAAATCGACACCTATCTTCAGGACTATTACTACACCGCAGAAGACGGCAATGCCAAAATCGGCGATAAGGATATTCTGGAGATCCGTCGCGAACGCGCAATCGAGCTGCTGCTCGAAGGCCGTCGTTACGACGACCTGATGCGCTGGCATCTGGGCCACCTGCTCAACAAGCAGTGGTACGGTATCTACATCGGTGCTCTCGACAAGGCGTACGACCTCAACAACGACGGCATCAACGACGTATGCGTCGTAGACGGCAAGGCCGGCAGTGAAGCGGGCGTCAAGTACATCATGCTCTCGTCGGCCCGCGGATTGGAACACAACACCTACGGTCGTCTGACGATCAATCTCGAACGCCATTTCAACGATCAGCGTTACGTCCATCCTATCCCCAAGGTAGCGATCGACAACAACGAGAATCTGGCGCAGAACATCCAATGGATTGAATAACAATTTATTTTACCGACTTCTATCGAGGGCTCCTTTGAAGGAGCCCTCGTTTGGAGGTCTATACTAACTTTAAATCACTTCAAATGAAACGGTACATCTATTCTTTGCTTTTCGTGCTTGCAGGAACATTCGTTTTCATCGGATGCTCGAGCGATAAGGACGATACGCAACCCACCCCGACCGCACCGGAGATTAAAACGCCCCTCAAACCGGGAAGCGATCTCTACGGCATGATTCTCGACGCTTCGGGCGCACCCGTAACCGGCGTGGTCGTAAGCGACGGTTTCCAGTGTGTCGAGAGCGATGACAACGGAGTCTATCAAATGGCCCGTAACAAAGACGCATTCCATGTTTACTATCGCATTGCCGCCGACCGGGAAGTTCCGGTGGTCAACGGCCTTCCCTGTTTCTGGCAGCGCCTCTCCAAATCGCAGAAACGGTACGACTTCACACTCGGAGCCAAACAAGCCGTCGAAACGAAATTCAAACTCTTCTGCATCGCTGACCCTCAGGTTCAGACGGATGCCGACATAGCCCGCTTCAAACAGGAGACGGTGCCCGATATCAAGAAGCACGCCGCCGAGATGGATACGCCGGTCTATGGCATCACGCTGGGCGACGTCGTCTTCAACACCGACAGCAAATACGTCACGCCGACGATGATGGGACAGATCGCAACCGCCATGCAGCAGGGGAACACCGGTATCAAGGTATTCCAAGTCATGGGTAATCACGACAACTGCTCCTCGCCGAAAATCAGCGACGGCAGCAGCACGATCGATCTGGCGGCACAACGCGACTTCGAAACCAAATTCGGTCCGGTCAACTACTCGTTCGACCGCGGAAATGTGCATATCATCGGCATGGACGATATTCTGTGCACCAATCCTTCGGTATACGACGGCGGATTCACCGACGCTCAGGTCGAGTGGCTGCGTCAGGATCTGAAATCGGTCGGCAAGGAGAAGATGGTGATTCTCTGCGTCCATATTCCCCTGCGCAACGGCACGGCAAGAAATATGGGCGCCGTCCGCGACCTGCTCAAGGGGTTTGCCGAAGGGCACATTATGGCCGGCCACACACACTATGCTCAGAACTAAATCGATACAAGTCGGAACGTCTACGAGCATATCCACGGTGCAGCTTGCGGCGCTTGGTGGAAATCGACCATCAATGTCGACGGTACTCCCAATGGATACGGCGTCTATGAGATCGACGGAGCCGGCATCGCCAACTGGTACTACAAATCGACCTGTCTGGACGAGCAGTTCCAAGTCCGTATGTACCGCGGCGACGAGCGTTTCGCTTACAACAGCCTCCAGCAGTTCACCTACCACGCTTCGAACCAGATCGCAGCCAACATTTGGAATTCAGACACCACGAACTGGAAAATCGAAGTCTATGAAAACGGCACGAAAACGGGGGAGATGACCCGTTATAAGGGCGGCGACGTATGGGCGATCGGTTATCACGTAGGTATTTTAGGAGCCAGCTCATCCCACGCACGCGTAGACTTCGACCATCTCTACTACTACACGCTCAAAAATGAAACGGCGGCCGTAGAGATCCGGGCGACCGACAAATTCGGAAACGTCTACAAGCAGGATAAGTTTACGACAAATTCACAGGTCGACTATCCGAGCGTAGCGAACTATCCTCGTCAGTAACCTTTCGGAATCGGGTTACTCGCTAAAAATGATTATCTTTGCGGAGGACAACCTCCGCGAAGATAGTCTCCGCCTCGGCAAAATCGCAAACTCCGTTTGCTTTTGCGCTCGGCTTGCACACTTTGCGGAGGACAAGCATCCGCTTAGATAGGCGGCGCCTCGGCAAATCCGCAAACAAGTTTGCTTTTGCGCTCGGCTTGCACTATCTTTGCGAAGTCCGGTCCGCTGTATGCGGCCGGACTTCACAAATTTACGCAACAACACTAAACTACATTCATGGCAACAATCGAATCCTACCGCTCGCCCTTTTCACACGAAGAGCTGATGGAACGCGCCCGCAAGATCAAACACGTGGCGCTCGACATGGACGGCACCATTTATATGGGTATGTCCCTCTTTCCTTGGACCAAACGATTTCTGGCCGACCTGACACAGATGGGCATCGGCTATTCGTTCCTGACGAACAACCCCTCGAAGAGCATCGCCGACTATCTGCACAAACTCGAAACACTGGGTATCGAGGCTACACGTGAAGAGATGTACACCACGGCGCTGGCCACCATCGACTACATCAAATCGCACTATCCGACGGCCAAGCGTCTTTTTCTGCTGGGCACGCCGAGCATGATCTCGGAGTTCGAGGCCGCAGGCTTCGAGTCGACGACCGACAGCGCCGAGGACGTTCCCGACGTGGTGGTCGCAGCCTTCGACATGACGCTCGTCTACCCGCGTCTGTGCCGCGCCGCATGGTGGGTGTCGCAGGGCATCCCCTACATCGCTACGAACCCCGACCGCGTATGCCCCACCGACCAGCCCGTCGTGCTGGTGGACTGCGGTTCGATCTGCAAATGCCTTGAACACGCTACGGGGCGCACGCCCGACATCGTGCTGGGCAAGCCCGACCCCAATATGCTCACCGGCATTAAGGAACGTTTCGGACTCGCGGCCGACCAGATCGCCATGGTGGGCGACCGCATCTACACCGACGTAGCGATGGCCCGCAACGCCGGTGCAATGGGCGTATTGGTGCTTTCGGGCGAGACGACCGAGGAGATCGCCGCTGCGTCCGACCCGCAGCCCGACATCACGGCACTCTCGCTCAAAGAGTTCGGAGATATTCTGAAAGAGGCACACGGGAAATAGATTTTTTCCCGCATTGCATTTCGCGCGAAAAAAGTGCGGCCCATAACGCGGGTCGCATTTTTTTTGTAAATATATTTGGTAGTATCCGTTATTTTTATTATAATTGAGTGCTTGTTTCGTAATAATTTAATAACACGCGCTTATGAAGATACCAAAAACTCTTTTCGGTGTATTTTTGGTGACCATTATCGTAACGATCGGCGCCTGCCAGCAAACCGAACTGTCCGACACCGTTCCGACGCCGCCTTCTCCCGCACCGGCGGCGGAATTCGTCGCAGACGACGCCGATCTGTCGGCCGGCGACGCAGTTACGGTCGCCCGCATTTTCCGCAACGGCAACCGTCCGACCCGCGCCGGCAGCGGTACAGCCATCCGCAACGTCGTGACGATCCCCGATGCCGCAGGACATCCGGCAATCTATGCAGTCAACCTGCAAGAGGGCTACCTGCTGATCTCCGCCACCAAACGCTGCTACCCCATCCTGGCGCAGATCGACCGCGGCACCTTCACGCTCGACCGCGAACCGAGCGGGCTGGATGTCATTCTTCAGGAGATGCTCGAGACGATCGAGGCCGCACGCGACTCCACCGTCGTCTTCGACTGCCGCTCCGCATGGCTCCCCTACGAAGAACGCACACGCCCCGAACGGGCACAAACGCGCGCACTGAGCGATGAGTTTTATGCCATGCAGGACGAATGGTTCCAAAAATGGTATGACGAAGGAGCCGATACTTATTTCCTATATAAACGGCCTGAAAATTTACCGGAAGATATTTATCAACGATTCTGCGAAACCGCCGAAGGCGACGATGCTTGGGACGAAACGGAATACGATTGCATGAATACGGCCGTGATCACGGAAAAATACATCGAAGAAATCCATCCCGACGGACCCTTCATCCAATCCGAATGGAATCAATATGGGCCATACAATGAATATGTCGGTCAAAATCTACCCTTAGGCTGCGTCACCATCGCCGTCGGCCAACTGATACGCTACTACCAACATCCTGCATCATTCAACTGGTCGGATATGCCCTATCATGGTACGACGCCGACGCTATCGTCTTTTTTGGCGCAACTAAGAACAGAGTTGAACGTTACGGATGGTGGAGCAACTACCAGTTCCGAAGCAATACGAGTATTGAACAATTATGGATATAATTGTAGCAGACAGAATCACGATGCATCTGCCGTTAAAACTTCTTTGCAAAATAGAAAGCCTGCTTATACACAAGGATACGATAATATCGCACAGGAAGGCCATGCCTGGATCATCGACGGCTACAAACTGGTTTACGCCTATACGGAATACAAACTATATACTGCCAACGCCTCGCACACTGCATACAACGAAATGGATTCCCATCGCGTATACCATGCAACCAACAGTTATTATCACGTAAATTGGGGTTGGGGTGGAGATCATAATGGGTGGACTTTCGAATCCGGCATGGCTGATAATTTCACATCCAGCCGACAAGATATAATTATAAACAGTTATTGATTATGAAAAGACTATTCACCATACTGATTGCGCTGTCGGCACTCTCGAACTTCTCCTGCAAGGAAAAGGAGGAAGAATATATTGTAGGGGGTCTTGTCTTCGGTGGAATCTATATGCTCGACGGGCAACAGCTTGTGGAAACCGACGGATACCTGCTCGAACTGCCGGCCGAGCAAAACACCGTCGAGTTACGGATCATTTCGAAAGGAGTAAAGGGTGTCAACATCGTAGGATACCCGATGTCCGGCCTCGCCGAATACAAGGTCGAGGGATTCACCATAAAGGTCACCCCCGATCCGGCATCGGAGAAGTTGGAAATCTACGACTATATCGACGTGGAATACAAAGGCGGGCAGCACCGCGTTCCGCGCTATCTCCAAACGTTTCGTCTCAGCGCCGACACGAACACAGGACAGCAAAAGGAGATCCAGATACGGTTCATCACGAAGATTCCGAACTATTGGATGGAGTGGAGTCAGATCACTGTCCGACAAGCAGAAGCGAAGTAACGAGCACCGATTATGAAAAAACATACAACCATCTTCATCGCCCTGCTCGCGCTGCTGTGCTGTGCCTGTGAGGAAAAGCCGGTAGGCGGCGACTGGGATTTCCACGACGCTTATATTCTCGACGGCGGAAATCTCGTCGAGGCGCACGAATACACCGTCGAATTGCCCGCACAGCAGTGCACCGTCGATCTGCAAATCGTTTCGTCGGGAATCTTCAGCCAACAAAGTATCGATCTGGATCACTTCGGTATGAATCTCCCCGACGCTATTTCCGTCACGCTCACGAAGAAACTCGAAGAGGCCGAGATCTACGACTACACCGTCGATTCTTGGGGCGTCGTACACAAAGATCGACCGCGTTACCTGCAAACCGTCAGCATAAGTGCAAAACAAAATGCGTTCAAACTCCCCAGAATTGTAAAGTTCAGGATCTGGACACCCGGGGCCTTAGACAGCAGTGCCGCCGATATCACCATCCGGCAGGCGGGAACGAAATAACGGTTACTGATTATGAAAAAGCTGATTACCGTTCTGCTTGCGCTGGGCGCGATGCTGAACACCTCCTGCAAGGACGACGTTGATTCCAAAGGCGGGTACCTCGTCCACAACGTCTTTCTGCTCGATGACAACAAACTGATCTTGCTGCACGAACATACGATCGATATCGACTCCAAACAACGCGATGTCGATCTGCAAATCGTATCGGAAGGAGCCGTAAAGATTGAAAAACTGGATCGATCGCCCGAAATTTTCCTTGCTATCCTGACCGGATTCACAGGGGAAGATGCGGTTATTTACGATTATATTCCGGCCGATTTCGATGGCGAGACACGGAACATTCCGCGATATGTACAAACACTCAGAATAGCCGCAGAGACGAATGGGCAAAAGCAAGCGAGAGACTGTCGATTCCGAATTATCACACAGAATCCGATGCTCGAATGCGCCGACATCACCATCCGGCAGGCGGGAGCGAAATAACGAGCACCGATTATGAAAAAACAGATAGCCATCCTCATCGCCTTGACCACCGTGCTCGGCTGGAGTTGCGAAGAGGAAATGGTCGGTGGCGATTGGGACTACAAAGATGCAAAGATTCTCGTCGGTCAGGAGTTGATCTATGCACACAACCATACGATTGAACTCCCCGCACAACAGTGCTCGATCGATCTGCAAATCATTTCGCAGGGAATATACAGACAGACATCGATAGATGCCGACCACTTCGGCCAGAACCTCCCCGATGCATTTTCACTCGCGCTCCTGACTCCTCGTGACGAGGCCGAGGTATACGACTACATCGTCGATTCCTGGGGCGTCGAGCACAAAGAGTGGCCGCGCTACCTGCAAACCATCCGAATATCCGCAACGGAAAACAGATTTATCATCCCAAGAATCATGCGATTCCGCCTTTGGACGGAAAGTCCTATGGTCGGTGCCGCCGATATCACCATCCAGCAGGCAGGAGCGAAATAAACGGATCAGACGATATGAAAAAGGAGTCCTCCATTGGGGACTCCTTTTTCATATCGTGCAATTCGAAATCGTCACTCGCTACCGCAGCACGATGTCGCTCTGACCGGCCAGCCGGCCATCGGCATAAATTTCGACACGGTAGGTTCCCGCCGTAAAGCCGGCACCGTCGTTATAGTAGACGCCCACGCCCAGATCTTCGTTCTGATAATCGACGTCGCGCGAAGCGGTGTAGGTCAGCCGTTCGCCCTCGAACTCGAAGGTCGCTGCCGCCGCATTGGACTGCACGTACCCGTCGGGTGAGGTAATGCGCACATAGACCGTCCGCTCGCCCGGCTCGGCCAGATCGTTGCCCACCAGCGTGAATTCGACGCGCAGGCGCGATGCGTTCTTCACGCGCGAAACATCCTTGTCACGGGCATTGAGCGGCACGAGCTGAATGCCCCGCGCACGGATCACCGCCCCCTGACGTACCTTGGTACTCAGCTCCGAAGCCTTCTCCTCGGCCACTTCGGCACGCAGGTTGGCCGACGAAATCTCCTTGCGGTAAGAGACGTTCTCCTTGATGAGACTCTTGTTGAGCGTATTGAGCGAATCGATCTGACGCAGGTAACCGCGCATGATCGTCCGCATGGTTCCGATCTCCTTTTCGTATTTCTTGATCTTGGCATAGCTCCACGAACGCTCCTTGGTAAGTCGTTCCATCAGCGAATCGGCACGAGTGCGTTCGAGACCGAGGCTCTGCGAAATGCTGTCGTTCGAAATCTGAAGATTGTCGAAGTCATCCATCAGATGCGAAAGGTTGCTCTTGATCGAATCTCGGTCGACCAGCAACAGATCGTACTCCTGCTGCTGCTGACGGTGGATGTTGAAGTAGAGGATCGACAGCGCGGCCAGAATCACGGCCAGAATGATGATAATCGTCTGGTAGCCGCGGATCGACTTGGCGCTCTTCGGGGCGTCCATCCGATCGTCGTCCTCGTACTGCGAAGGATTATACTCTTTATTCTCTTCCATAACGATACGGTTTTGGTTTCAAAGATACAATTTTTTTCAAAAACGGCGAAATCAAACCGACGCGCCGTGTGCGGCGGCAGGTTCGAAGAGCAATAGCGTGCCTTCGTGCGACTCCTCCGCGAGGGCAGCTGCCTCCGGTGCCGACACCTCCCGCAGCCTTTCACGGCACTCGTTCGTCCATTCGATTTCCATCCGTTTCATCCTTACCTGATTTTGCTGGTCAACGGATATCTCAGTCCCTTGTATCCCGTGATATAGGCATTGACACTTCCCACGCGGATGGGCGATTCGAGGTGGAGGGGGATTTTGTTCTCATCGTCCGACAGCCAGATAAAGAATTCCGATCCGTCGGTAAACGAGAAACTCTCGGAGGTTCCGATCTGGCAGGCGAATTTCAGCGTATGGAATTTCCCCACATTACGGATTTTCTTCACCTCGCGCCCTTCGAAACGATATCTCAGGTGACGGATCGTATCTTCGAGCACCATCTGCAGGACGCGCTGCTCACCGACACGGAACGACGCTGCGTCGGTGCTGCGCATATTGAAAAAGAGCGACACGGCGTCCATACTCACGTCGGTCAGCGCCATCTCCTTCTGCTTTTCAGGCAGCGTACGCCGCTGCCAGCGGGTCATCACGCGTCGTGCCGGCCAATCATAGTCGTACTGGCTGCGGAAGGTATAACATCCTTCGTTGATGTCGCTCGTGAAACGCACCGTGCGCAAGGTCGCGGTATCGACCCAGATATTGTAGCGGTCGTCGAGCGAGAAGAACCACCGGAACGTTGGCATGGTCTTGCCCCGTCCGAAAACATTGTAGACGGTACGCCCCTCCAGCTCCACCTCGGAGGTATGCACCACGACGGTGGCCACCTCGGTGTTGGGCACCAGCTTGGCGCGGTAGCTGACCGTATAGAACAACTCCTCGCCGGGCACATAAATCTGCCCTGCTGCGGGGAAAATTCCGGCTGTCAGCAAGAAAAGTATGAGGATTTGCTTCATTGTATGCTGTTTCATCTCTTATTCAAACGGTTTTCTCGACGCTTTTATTTTCGCAGGGTCAAGAGATCATCGAGAAATCGATCGACTTTTCTCCCGAGTAACGGCGTTTCAGATCGCGCAGTCCGGCGTGTTCGGAGGCCGCGAGCATCGCATCGACGGCCAGCACCCCGCCTGCCGCCTCGCGCGTAAGTTGCAGGATCTGTACGTCGAGCGTCGGATTGGCTATCTTCAAATCAAAGGCCATACCACTCTGCTGCGTGCCCGCAATATCACCCGCACCCCGCAGTTTGAGATCCAGCTCCGCAAGGCGGAAGCCGTCGTTGGTCTCGCACATCGCGTCGAGGCGCGCACGCGCCTCCTTCGAGAGCTTCTCGCCCGACATGAGAATACAATACGACTGCTCGGCGCCGCGCCCCACGCGACCGCGCAGCTGATGCAGCTGCGACAGCCCGAAGCGCTCGGCCGACTCGATGACCATTACCGAGGCGTTGGGTACGTCGACCCCCACCTCGATGACCGTCGTCGAAACCAGTATCTGCGCCTCACCCGACTTGAAGCGGCGCATCGCCGCCGCCTTGTCTTCGGGTTTCATGCGGCCGTGCACCACCTCGGTGACATACTCCGGCAAGGGGAAGTCGCGCGAGATCGCCTCGAAACCATCCTGCAAATCCTTATAATCCATCGTCTCCGACTCCGCGATCAAAGGATAGACCACATACACCTGCCGTCCCCGGGCGATCTGCTCCTTGAGAAATCCCCATACCCGCAGCCGTGCGGCATCGGTGTAATGCACCGTGCGGATCGGCCGGCGGCCCGGCGGCAGCTCGTCGATCACCGAGACGTCGAGATCGCCGTAGAGCGTCATGGCGAGCGTTCGCGGAATGGGCGTGGCGGTCATCACCAGCACGTGGGGCGGCTGCTCGTTCTTGGTCCACATCCGCGCCCGCTGCTCGACGCCGAAACGGTGCTGCTCGTCGACGACGACCAGCCCCAGATTCGCGAAGCGCACCCTATCCTCGATCAGCGCATGAGTCCCCACCAGCAGCTGCACCTCGCCCGAAGCGATCCCCTCGAGTGCAGCGCGGCGTTCGCGGGCCTTCGATGCACCCGTGAGGATCGCCACCCGCACAGGGAGTCCGTCGAGCAGGCGCGTAAGCGTGGCATGATGCTGCCGCGCCAAAATCTCGGTGGGCGCCATCATGCAGGCCTGAAAACCGTTATCGACGGCCAGCAGCATCGCCAGCAGTGCCACGAGCGTCTTGCCCGACCCCACGTCGCCCTGCAGCAGGCGGTTCATCTGGTAGCCCGTCACCGTATCCTGCCGGATTTCGCGCACGACGCGCTTCTGCGCCCCCGTCAGCGGGAAGGGCAGCATCTCTTTGTAAAACGTATTGAACATTGTCCCTACGCGGGTGAAGTAGAAGCCGTTGTTCTTGGCCAGACGTTCCGAACGGCGCGCCATCACATTGAGCTGCACGCCGAGCAGCTCCTCGAACTTGAGGCGGTACTGCGCCTGCCGTAACGCCTCCGGCGACTGGGGGAAATGGATGTTGTAGAGTGCTTCGCGCAGCGTCGTCAGCCCGTACCGGCGACGCATCTCTTCGGGCAGCGTCTCGCCGATGCGTTCGCCCACGAGCCGCCACGCATTGCCCACGATCGTATAGAACCCTTTGGTTCCCAGCACCGACGACAACCGTTCGGTCGAGGAGTAGATTCCCTGCAAACCGCTTTCGGCACGGCGCGACAGCGCTTTTTCGACGGTTTCCACTTCGGGATGCACCAACGACAGTTCGTTGCGGAAGAACGACGGACGGCCGAAGACGAGGTATTCGCGCCCCACCTCGATCCGCTTCTCGATCCATTTGATCCCTTGAAACCACACCAATTCGGCCTGTCCGGTAGCATCCGAGACGTAGGCCGTAAAGCGCCGCTTGCGCCCTGCACCGGCATATGCCACGCCGGTGATGCGCCCCCGAAACTGAACGAGCGTCTGTCCCGAAGCACCGATCTCGCCGATGCGGTAGATTGTCGTACGGTCGATATAGCGGAACGGGAAATGGTAGAGCAGATCGCCCACCGTCGCGATGCCCAGCTCCTTCTCAAGCAGCTTGGCCCGCGCTTCGCCGACACCGGCGATGTATTTCACGTCATCCGTATACCAGTTCCCCATCGTGGCGTTACAATTCGTTGAGCAGCTGCTTGGCGGCAGCCAACCGCTCGTGCAGGTCGTCTCCCGGCTCGCGCGACGCGAAGGGCGCAACGGTCGCTTCGAGCTGCTCCCGCTTTCGATTCGCCTCGATTGAGTTCTCTCGACTCAGCTCGGCGCGCAGGACCCGTATTTTCTCCGCATCCTGAATGCCTTCGCGCAACCGTTCGAAGCGGATCGACGACCGTGCACCCGGATAGACGACATAGGTGTCGCCCGCCGGCCACGTGCGGAACCGAGAGTCGCGCAGCGGCTCCTCCGTCCATGAGTTGTAAGCCCAACGCAGGAAGCCGTCGTAGTCGTTGGCCACGGCATACCACGCGGCTGCCGTCGACTCCGCCGGATCGGAGAAGGTGAACATATTGGGGTAGCGGTGCGAGCAGCAGACATAATAGGTCGTCACCTGCCCTGCGGCACGGCGCGCAGCGATATCTTCGCGCGCAACCTCCTGACGGGCCGAAACGCAAATGTCGTGCAATTGCGCATAGCGTTTGTAGCTGTTATGATTGTCGGCCAGTGCGATGCCCAGCTGCGGAGCGTGTTCCGCGAGGAAGGCCACGGCGATCTCCATCTGTTCGGGCGACCGCTCGTCCATGGCGATGCAGCTCTTCGCGAGCCACCCTTTCGCATCGAGATGACGCACGAAATCGGTAAGGAAGGGACGCCACATCTCGTCGAAAGCGGGCTGGCCGGGTTCGGCGATCACGTCCACCCACTCGCCCGTCACAGCGTCGCGATAGTGCAGGCTGTTATTCCACGGCAGCATCGAGTAGCAGTTGATCTGCTCGTCGACACCCAATCCCTCCATCAGTTCGACCCAGCGGTCGAAAGCCGTATAGTCGTAGGACCATGTGCCGTCGGCACCCTTCGTCCAGACGATCATATCGGCGTAGGCGTCGTAACACTGGTTGTTCCACGGGTCTTTGTTGAGCGTGGCCGTAACGACCTTTTGTCCGGCGTCGGCCAAGAGCTTCATCACCGGCTTCAGCGCCTCGAAATGGGCATCGCTCCACGGTTCCACCCCTTCGACACGCGCCACGGCGGCGGGATGCTGCCACAGATCGAGGTGATACCCCCACTCGGAAGGTGCAGGGAGGGTGCGGGAAGTGACGGCCACCTCCAGTTCGAGCCGCTCTTTGCTGCCGTCGCAGGAGAGGGTCACCGGTGCACGGTACAATCCGGGCGCAGCATCCTGCGGCACATCGACGGTGATCCACACGGGCCGCACCGTGCAGGCATCGAGCGCCATCGAGGGCCGCTCGTCGAGCATATCGGCCGAGAGTACCGCTGCAAAATTTTCGGGCTGGCGCTTGCAGCAGCCGCAGGCGAATTCATCGCTCATCACATAGCGCACGAAACGTGCGCGGAGTGCACTATCGGGTAATGTCCCCTTCTCGGAGGTCAAACGCCCCACCTTGCAGACGACCTTCTCCACAGGCTGTGCGCTCCAGACGAGCAGCTGCGCCGAAACCCGTTCGCCGCGCCAAGCCGTCAAGCGGCACGTCTGCTGCGGCTCCACAGCGGGCAGCTGCGACTTACCGAAGCGGCGATCCGTCGTCACGAACGAAGCGTGGGGCACGGCATCGGCCGCCGACCAGTCGGCGAAAGCCGCCGCGGGATCGGTCATCTCTTGGAAATCGGGGAGTGCTGGACGGTTCGCACCGCCGCAGGCGGCCAGCAGCATCGCAGCGGCCGATAAAAGGGAGGAGAGGATACGTTTCATCTGTTTTTCAGTTTCGGTTTTGACAAAGATATAAAAAGAACTCGCAAAAACAGCAAAACGCCCTGAGAATATGCCGCCGGCGTATCGCCGTGCCCGATTCGACGACGGCTCCCCGCAGGGACCCGCTCGCACGGCTATCTGCGGCCGTTGAACCGATAGCCGATTCCCAGCATCAGATTGTTCGGATTGCGGAACTTGTAAAGTTGATAACCGATATGCAGGAAGAAATTACGGGTGACATCGGCCTTGAGGACGAACACCTGATAATAGGAGCTCGTGTCGTCGCCTCTGCCGATCAGATTCTTGCCGATTCCCAGATTGATCGAAAAGATCGGCATCACGATTTCGGCCCGAATCGAGACCCCCACGGCAAACTGCTCCATGAAGGGCGGACGGTGGAACTTGAGTTCCTCCGCCCCCAGATAATCGTTGGCGATATGGTCTTTCAGATTGGCGCTCTCGTCATACTGGGCGTCGAGCGACAGACCGGCACGGAAGAAACGGCTGAAATTATACATCGGATTGAAATTCAACCCCGCCACGCCGAACGATCCCGGGATCAGATAGGTCTGTTCGGGGAGGATGAACCCCTTCTTGCGCAAAGCTCCGTAGAGGATCAGGTCGTAGCTGACATAGGGTTTGAACAGATCGCTCCGGCGTTCCCTTTCCTTCCGGCGCTCCTCCGCTTCGCGGCCGAACGTCCGTACCAATCCGACCCGCCCGCCGATCAGGTTGACTCCGCCGTTCGGGTAGCGGGTGTTTCCGTTGGAGAAGTGCGTAAGCCCGACGCCGGCCGTCAGATTCCACTGCGGCGCAAACCGCCAATTGAGCATCAGCCCCAGATTGATATAGGCATTGACCTTCGAACCGACCACCGTGTTGAACGGATTGGACTCCTCGTCGTACCGCTTCCATCCGAACGAAAGGCCGAAATTCCATTCGTAGTCCAGCGAGAGCCGCTTCGTCAGCGCCGCGATGCGCGAATGCTGGAAGACATAGAGAGCGACCGGCGTACCGATCTCGGCGCTGTTGAAAAAAGTGTTGTAAGCTACGCCGACACCTTGATACGTGAAGGGGTAATTCCGGCCGAAACGGGTGTCGCGGCCGAACTGGAACGCATATTTCAGATGGACGGACAACGTCTTCCCGAGCGGGTTCCCCTCGGCATTGGCCCCCTTGAAAAAACCGCTTGTCCGAAAGAGCGTTCCCGGACTGACATCGAAGCCGATCTTGTGGATGAATTCACGGGAGCCTTGCAGGCTGTCCGCCGGCACCGAAACCGATTGCGGCACGGACTCACTGCGAGCCGAGACGGGCAGCACCATACCGATCAATCCGATCAGAGCCGCTGCCATCGAAGAAGAGATAACACGCATATGTTCGCTATTGATCGGGCTGTAATTTGAAGATGTAATAGTTGTAGGGGAGACTGCTGTACAGCTTCCCCGAAAAGGTGCGTTGCCGACCCGTCGCCGGGCTGGAGGCGTAGACGGTATAAGGTACACTGAAGCGTTCGTATACCACCAACACCTCGACACGTTTGTGTTCACCGGGCTTCAGCGTGACCTCCGCTTCTACACCGTCGGGGAAGGGAAGCGGAAGCCTCTGCTCCTGCCGAACGAAACTCGCGGTGGTTCCTTTCCGCACGGGCAGTCCCTCCTCCACATCGGGAATCTCGATCTTAGGCAGAGAGGCGCCGAGAATCTCTTCCCGACGCTCGTCGTACGCATTCGAGAAGAATTCGACCGTCCGGTGTTCGTTCTTATAGGGATATACGACAACCGTTGCGGGTTCCGTCGAGGAGGAGTTGTTGATCGTAAAGGAATCCTTCGTCTCGGCCGAATTGTCCGAGAAAGAGAATGCATCCCACTGGTAGGCCACGCTGTCGACGCGGTATTTCTCGGAAGGGTTGAAGGTCACCCCCACCGTTCCGCTCTCGTAATCGTTCCCCACATAGATCAGCACCTCGTAAGGACGGTCGTAGAGGTTCTCGCCGAAAAAGATATCCAGTTGGCGGTAGTCGTTACGCTCGATGCGGAAATCGACCAGCCCGTCGTCGTAGACCATTTTGAGCAGTCCGTCGCCATAAAGCGGCTGATTGTGGGAAACGAGATCCCCGTTCATGTCATAAATGTCTCCGTAAAGCGTCGTCGATCCACCGACCGACGACAAAATATCCCAGTTCGCCGCCTTGAAGCGGATTTTCGAAGCCTCACCGCTCCGCTCGACGACGACGGAAGGCGATTCGGGGAGGAACTCATCAACGAAAACTCCGCTGTTGCAACCGATTGCAAAAATAGCCGCAGAGACCGGCAATATATATCTGAATAACGATTTCATCATTGCGTTGGCAAATATAACGAAAAAAGCGGAAAGTCCGCTTCATGCCCTCCTTTCCGCATCTTCTTTCTGCCGTCGATCTTCGATCTTTCACACGTCCGCCCGCCGCGCGGCACATCCGGCGAGCCGTCCGCACCGGTTGCGGATGAACCGCCCCTGCATGCCGACCCCGGCACCGACAGCAGTACCTACACGCCGCACCGAATACCGCCGGCGCCGGCACTCAACGGCACAACCGCCGGTAGGAGCAGTGCATCATCCCGCCGTCGGCGCCGCGCAGGTGCATCGGGCCGCCCTCGCAGTAGCGCCATACGGCGCAGTCGGCGCACGCACCTTCCCGCATCCATTCGCGGCGGCGGAACGGTTCGAACCGCTCGGTCCACACCTGCCAGAAATCGTCGCGGTAGATGCTGCCCTGCGCATAGTCGGCCCGCACGGAGGTGCAGCCCGAAATAGCACCGTCGACACGGACCGAGGCGACCGACACCCCCGCGTCGCAATGATAGAAGTGGTCGCGCGCCTCCATTTCGTAACCGCCCAAGAACCCTTCGCAGGCATAGCTGCACGCGATGCGGCCTTCGCGCCGCGTACGACGCACAAACTCCATCAGCTCCCGAAACTCATCATCCGAAAGCTGCAACGCAGGGTCTTCGGCGGCACGCCCCGCCGGAAAGATGGCGAAGAGCCGCCAGCTGCCGAGTCCCAGCGAGAGCAGATACTCCTTGAACTCGTCCAAGCGCGGCACAAGCGCCGGCGTGACGCAGGTTACCGCATCGAAGGCGATCGACGGCTCAGCTGCCGCCATACGCACCGCCGCCGCGGCCCGCGCAAAGCTGAGCGGGTGGCGGCGCAAACGGTTGTGCTCGGCCTCGAAGCCGTCGATCGAGACGGTCATCGCGTGCAAACCCGCCCTGAGCAGGCCGTCGAACCGCTGCGGCGTGAGCGCCATGCCGTTGGTGACCATGCCCCACGGGTATTCACGTTCGTAAAGTGCCCGCCCGATCCGCTCCAGATCGGAGCGCACGAGCACCTCGCCGCCCGAAAGAATCACCATCACACGGTGCGGATCGACATGGGGCGTGATCTGCCGGTCGAGCACGCGGAAGAAATCCTCGGCCGGCATATCGCGGTAGTCGGGCGACGCCGTACAGTCCGAACCGCAATGGCCGCATTGCAGGTTGCAGCGCAGCGTGCACTCCCAGAAGAGCGTGCGCAGCTCGTGCCGCTCCACCGCCTCACGGTGAAGTTTGCGGTAAAGCTCCAAGCCCAATCGTTTGCGCAGGGAGAGATGTCGTCCGTCCATACTACTCCTTTCCGGCCTTTTCATCGAGTACGACATCGATCCCCGTGCGTTCGAAACGCCCGTACATCCAGTCGCCATCCCCGCCACCCGTCTGATTCTCCTTCGTAAAGACGACTTCGACCTCTTCGGCAGTGAAATCGCCGCCGCCAGCAGGGCCGTCCGTGTCGGTGAAGATCAGCACGGGCGGTTGGTAAAGCACATCCCCGTCGGCTTCGAAGACGTAAGCCCCCTGCGCATCGGTGCGCACGGCCGACGGGTCCGCCTCGCTGTAGAAGGACCTTTTCACCTCGATACCGGGAATCGCTTTTCCTGCGGCATCGGTCACGCGCCCCTTGACCGAGTACTCGGCATAAGGAGACCCGTACATATCCTCCTGAGGCTCATCGCATCCTGCGAATCCCAACAGAGAGAGCAGCACTATCCATACCTTATTCATTGTCAGTGCATTTAATAGGTTGTATGCCAAAGTTAAGAATAATTGCCTAACTTTGTGCTACAAAACCGAAAAAGATGATCGATCTTACGCAATACCGGCGCCGGCCGACCCATGAAGTCCGCATCGGCGCCTGCACCATCGGCGGCACGCAGCCTGTGGCCGTGCAGTCGATGACCAACACCGACACGCGCGACACCGCGGCGAGCGTCGCCCAGATCGAGCGCATCGCCCGCGCCGGCGCACCCATCGTGCGCCTCACGGCGCAAGGAATCCGCGAAGCCGAAAACCTGCGCGACATCGTAGCGCAGTTGCGCGCCGACGGTTACCCGACGGCTGTCGTGGCCGACATCCATTTCCTGCCCGAAGCGGCGGCCGTGGCGGCGCAGTACGTCGACAAGGTGCGCATCAATCCGGGCAACTACCGCCTCGACCGCGGCGATCTGGAAGCGCTCATCGCCCGCTGCCGCGAGCGAGGCGTCGCGCTGCGCATCGGCGTCAACCACGGCTCGCTCTCGAAGCGCATCTTCGACGAGTGGGGCGACACGCCCGAGGGGATGGTGGCCGCGGCGATGGAGTTTCTGCACGTCTGCCGCCGCGAACGGTTCGATCAGGTCGTCGTCTCGATGAAGTCGAGCAACACGCGCGTGATGGTAGCCGCCTACCGGCTGCTGGCCGACGCGATGGATCGCGAGGGGATGACCTACCCGATCCATCTGGGCGTCACCGAGGCGGGCAACGGACTGGAGGGACGCATCAAGAGCGCCGTCGGAATCGGCGCGCTGCTCTCGGACGGCATCGGCGACACGATCCGCGTCTCGCTGACCGAAGCGCCCGAGAACGAAATTCCCGTCGCGCAGCTCCTCGTCGACCATTTCCGCGAACGGAGCGGACATTTCGAGGTGAAACACCCCGAACGCTACTCGCCCACCGTCTACCGCCGCCGAAGCGCTGTGCAGACACCCGTCGTGCACGACGAGATCACGCCCGCATTCCGCATGATAGAGAGCACGTCGCAGAACCCGACGGCCGAGCTGCGCGCGGCGATCCTCTCGCTCGACGGCGACGAACCCGTCGTCGTCAGCCGCCGTTACGACGACGCGGATCTTACGACGTTGGCCGTGAAGGCCGCTGCCGATCTGGGACCGCTCTTTCTGGACGGACTCTGCGACGGTATCCGCATCCTCAGCGACCGCTTCACGGAGACCGAGCTGCGCAATGTAGAGCTGATGATCCTCCAAGCGGCACGCGTGCGCTTCTCGCAGACCGAATACATTGCCTGCCCCTCGTGCGGCCGCACGCTCTACGACATCGAAGGGACGCTGGCGCAGATCAAGGCGCGCACGTCGCATCTGAAAAATCTAAAGATCGGCGTCATGGGCTGCATCGTCAACGGACCCGGCGAGATGGCCGACGCCGACTACGGCTACGTGGGGGCCGCGCCGGGACGCATCACGCTCTACAAAGGACGCACGGTCGTCGAACGCAATATCCCGCAAGAGGAGGCACTCGACCGGCTCATCGCCCTGATCCGCACGAACGGCGACTGGCAGGAACCCGAATAACAGCCTTTGACCGAACGGCCCCCGAATCGTGAAGATTCGGGGGCCGTTCGGTCGAGCCTCGTTCATCGCCGATCGGCGGCGCTACATAAACTTCCGTTTGAGCCAGCGGCGTACCGGTTCGTCGTACCATTTCAGCGCGGCGTAGGCCAGCAGAACGCTCGTTACCACCACACCCGCTACAACGGGCCAAGTCTCGCCGAGCGTGAGATGATGATTGCGCACCCACGCCGTGTAGGTGTAGACCAACGGGAAATGGGTGATATAGATCGGATAGGAGATATTGCCCAGAAACTCGCAGACGCGCGCCGAACGTCCCGTCACCGTGCCGCTGGCACCCGCCCAGACGATGAGCGGGAAGAGCGTCACGACGACCAGTGCATCGTAGAGACCATTGTACCACACGTGCACCTCTCCGCCGATGCGCGGCATGGCCAACAGCGCGACCAGCCCCAGCGAACACCACCAGAAGGCGCGGCGGATATGTCCCGGACGCACGAGACGCGAGAGCAGCAGTCCGCCGAAGAAGGGGTACATCATGCGCGTGAAGCCCACATACAGCTGCTCGGGCGTAAGCGACCAGCCGCCGATGAGATCGCCCGCCGGATTCGTCACGGCAAAATGGATCAGCACCGCACCCGACACGGCGACCAACAGGCCCAACAGCCATTTCGGGAAGCGCCGCACGAAGAGGGCATAGAGAATGTTGGCGCAATACTCGTAAAAGAGCGACCACCCCGGGCCGTTGAGCGGATGCATCTCCTGCCAGCCGCGAATATCCATCGAGACCGGAACGGGAATCAGCGTCATGCCGATTAGCATCACCACGAGCAATTTCCAGACCGGCACCGCGTGCACCGGCCACATGTCGCAATCCTGAAAATAGAACATCGCCGCACCGACGGCCATGCCCAGCACCACCATCGGCTGCAAGCGGATCAGACGCCGCTTGAAGAAGCCGCCGACGGTCATGCGCCCCCAGCGGTCGTCGTAGGCGTAGCCGATGACGAATCCCGAAAGGGCGAAGAAGAAATCGACGGCCAGATAGCCGTGGTTGAGCAATTGGTCGAGATGGCTTGTGGCGTGCGCCTCGCAAAGGTGGAAGACGACGACGAACAGCGCCGCAACGCCGCGCAGGCCGTCCAGAATTTCATAGTGCGGTTTACTGTCGGCATAGGCAGCCGACGGGAAAGCGGGAATATTCATCGGAATCGGGGTTTCTTCGGAGTACAAAAATAGCGAAAACTCCGAAAAAACGAGTCCGAATCGCCGAAAGATTCGTATTTTTGCAGCCGGCGGGCAGAACCGCCGTATCGAAACGACATCGCCATGACGATCCTTCCCGCAGCATACCTCCCCTCGATCGAGTACTGTGCCCACTGGGCGCAGGAGGCGTGCGTCGTCGACGGCGGCGAGCACTTCGTCAAACGTTCGGAACGCAACCGCACGCGCATTCTCACGGCGGGCGGCACGCTGGATCTGACCGTACAGGCCGTGCGCGCCAACCGTCCCCGCACGCCGATGCGCGACGTGCGCATCGACTACTCGAAACGCTGGCAGCACCAGCACTGGACGGCGCTGGTCTCGGCCTACAAGGCTTCGCCCTACTTCGATTATTACGCGCCCCGCTTCGAGCCGTTCTACACCCGCCGTTACGAATTTCTCTTCGACTACGATCTGCGCCTCATGGAGACGCTCGGCGAGCTGCTCGGGCTGCCGATGCCGGCGATCTCGGAGGAGTATCTGACGGCTGCCGACGGCGACCGCGACCTGCGCCCCAAACACAAAGAGGGCGCGGAGTTCACACCCGCGCCCTATATTCAGGTCTTCTCCGACCGCTACCCCTTCACGCCTAATCTTTCGATAGCAGACCTTTTGTTTTGCGAAGGGCCTCAAAGTCCCGCGCTTTTAAGGCAGTGCCGACTCTGAGCGACACGCTGTCGCGCAGTTCGCCGCAGCGGGCTTCGATGCGGTTCTCGCCCGGCAGCAGTTTGCACTCGGCGCGGAACTGACCCGGCGCATACTTCGTAAGAGCCACGCTGTCGCCGTTGACCAGCAGCACGGGATCGTCGCCCGACGAGTAGACCTTGAGCTGCTGCTCGGTCGTGGGACGCACGCGCCACCGCCGCTCGGCAATGTAGAGCGTCGGCTCGCGGCGGTTCCACAAGGTGCGGTAGAGGTAATAGATATCCTTCTTCTGCCGGCGGTCGAGCGTTACCATGCCGCAGGCATAGCGGTCGTTAGCGCCGCGTGCCGTACCGAAATCGAACATCGCGTTGATCCACTCGCCCCAAAATCCCCGATCGGAGACGATTTTTCGGGCATACTCTTCATGGAAATGCGTCTGCCAGCGTTCGGGCAGCCAGTGCGTCCCCGGTGAAGGACGTCCCAGCAGATCGTCCTGCTGCGACGGGTAACCCGGTACACCGTAGCAGGGAGCAACCAGCAGATTGCGCCACGACTTGTGGAGCGTCTCGCACCAGTAGCCCACGTCGTCGGTCGTGCCCCGCGTCCAGCCCACGTTCTGCTTGAGCGCCACCAGATCGGTGATCGTATTCAGTTCGCCGTCCTGATTGCTCAGCGCCACGGTCGGCCGCGAAGGATCGACCTTCTTGACCCCCGTATGCAGCTCGCGGATGTAGGGTGTCACGTCGTCGCCGCGCTGCCAGACGAGCGAGAAGATACCCCACATCACCACCGACGGGTGGTTGAAGTTCTGGGCGACGATCTCGCGCAACTGGTCGCGGCCGTTGGCGCGGAAACGCTCCGTCGGGAAATAGAAGACATCGCCCAGATAGGGCGAGCGCATGAGCGGCAGATCGATCCACGCCATGAGCCCCTGTTCGTCGAGCCGGTCGTACAAATATTGGTCGTGCGGCCCCGAAACCGAGTGGACGGCATTGGCCCCCACGTCGCGCACGAGGGCCAGATCCTCGTCGTAGTCGGCAGCCGAGAAGGCGTTGGCGACGCTCGCCCGATCGTGGTAGAGCGCCACACCGTGCATACGCACCGTATCGCCGTTGATGAGCAGTCCGCTGCCCGAGGTCGCAATGCGCCGGAATCCGGTGCGCACGGTCACCTCGTCGACCAGCGAATCGCACACGACACGCGCCGTTACCGTATAGAGGTTCGGCGCAGCGGGACTCCACAACCGCGGAGCCTCGATCGTGAAGGGAATCGTCACCGGTTGCTCGGCCGTGCGGTTGTCCTTATGCGTCTTTTCGACCACCACATACCCGTCGGGATCGCGCACCGTGAGCGTAATCATCCCCAGATAATCCTTCGGCGCGGAGACATAGACCGCCGCGCGGCCCTCGACGGCATCGGCGTCCACCGATACCTGCTCGACGAAAAGGCCGTCGGTTCCCCAGACCGTAGGCGACACGGCCACCTTGTCGGTCAGAATCAAGTCCACGTCGCGATAAACACCGCCGTAGACGTTCTGTTCGGTCGAAGTGGGCAGTACGTCGTTCTGAAAGGTATTGCTGACCACGACGAGCAGATGGTTCTCGGCGCCGAACTTCACGCGGTCGGTAATTTCGAGCGTGAAGGCCGTGAAGCCGCCGCGATGCTCGCCGACATGATGGCCGTTGACGAAGACGTCGGCCACGGTCTGCACGCCGCCGAAGCGCAGAAAGAGTCGTTTCGAAGCCCAGTCGGCGGGAATGTAGAGACGCCGCATGTAGTTGCCCGTCGTGCGCTGGTACTCCGAGTTGCCGGCCAGCGCATCGAGGTTCCACGTATGAGGAAGTGTGATATTGCGCGCATCGTCGGCGCTGTTTTCGCTACGGAAATAGAAAGTCCAGTCGTCATTGAGACGATAAACCTCTCGCGCAGCAGCCTCCGCGACGAAGGCCGCCACCACAAAAATCAGAAGCAGATAACGTTTCATAATCCTTTACGGTTTTAAGCTCGGGCGGCGCATGAATCGGGCCGTTCCGGGCCGTGACTGAAGCGAGGCCCCGCCAAGCGGAGATCCCTCCTTCGGCAAAGATACGAATAAGCGAGGGCAATGTCAAATTTATTTGAACATTGCCGAGCG
>URRP01000031.1 GCA_900550375.1 uncultured Alistipes sp.
AGTTAAAATTATTAAATTATCTTAACTCTTTGTGCGGACTAAGTTAGGAACTCCAATCTATCAGCTCTGTCTTTCATATCACCCATAAGCGAAGTGTATTCATGAAGGAGTATTTGATGCTTTGAAGTTAGCTTTTCAGATTGTTCATTAAGGTAGTTTTGAAGAAAATCGAGGTCATCAACCTTCTCAATTTCTGCCCCTAATATTGGCTCAGAATGTGAAAGCCAGTATTCATAAACATCGTTAGCCCATTTGAGCATATCAGGCATAAGTTCTGCAATAGCAGATGGAACCAAGTCCATCTGCGTATTACCGTAATATCTTAATTGTTTTGAACTTCTGTTCATGCGTGCTAGTAATATAGCAGCTTGTCCACGGTGCTGTATCATACTATTTTTCTCCTAAATTTGGAATGAGTGATACGGCATCTTGTTTTCTCTTATCAAGCACTTTGGCGTAGATTTGAGTAGTGGCCAACTCTTTATGACCAAGAAGTTTTGATACAGTGTAGATGTCTGCTCCAAGCGACAACATCATGGTTGCGAATGTATGACGGCCTGTATGGAAGGTGATATTCTTTGTAATACCGGCAGTGAATGCCCACTTCTTCAATTCAAGAATAGTCCAAGCACTATATTTGAATGAACTGAACACTCTGTCGGTTGGTTTTCCTCGTTCGCCCATATATTGAACAGCTTGTTCATTTATATCAAGGTACTCTTGAGCCTTAGTCTTTTTCTGACGGAATACGATACGAGTGAAGCCATCGAAGTCTTGAACCTCTGACCACAGTAGCTTTTCAATATCACTTTTGCGTAGACCTGTAAGGCAGGAGAATAGGAATGCTCTTTTAAGCCATGGATACATACAAGGAGTGGCAGTCAGATTTTTTATTTCTTCAACTGTCAGGTAAACACGTTCAACTTCCTCTTGCTTGAAGCCTTCAACGCCTCGCATTGGGTTAAATTGAATAACTCCATCTTCAAAGGCTTTGTTAATACAGCATCTTAACTTATTGAAATAGGAGAGCTTTGAATTTTGCGAAAGACCTTGAAATACGCTCTTATCCTTTTTATGCGTTACTTTATGACTATCCTTTTCTACTGTATTTAGGAAATCTTTGAATCCAAGAACCCATTCTTTGTTTATGTCTTTGAATGTTGTTTTCTCATCAGCATAGATTTCAAGGTATTTTAGACAGCTATGCCAGTTGCCCCAATTACCATCTGAATCTGGAGTTTTGTGTCTTTCTTCACACATGCTTCGATAGAATGATAGGAATGGGGTTTCTTCTGCATAGGGCTTTGGTAAGTCATATTCAGTTCTAGAAAGCTCCAACTGTCTCTTTGAACGAATCGAAACAGCCAAATTGTATGTCTGTCGGTTTTGTTCCTTGTCGGCAGGATTTTTCTCTGGAATAAGGTACAGCTTCAAGAACTCGCGTGTACGCTTTCCATTGTAATAGATGTCTAGGAAGAGATGGACATTTCCATTGGCCAATTTCTTCTCACGGATTTTCACCGGTTCTTTTTTTTGCACGTTTTTGTCACTACTCATGGTTGCAAACTTTTAATAGTTTATAATCTAAAATGGCCTGTTTTGTCACCGGTGACAAAAATTGGCCTATTTTGTCACCGATAACCGGGTCTGGTGACAAACTGGTGACAAAATTACGCCCAAAAAGGTAAAACGCCAAATTCTTTAAGATAAAATAAGAAACAAGCCGATAATCAAGTAGTGTTGATTATCAGCATTTTACTAGCTTTATTAGTGTTTTATTAGTGCTTTGTTTTCCCCTCAAAAACCCACTTCACTTTCCGATGCAAAACTTGGAGAAAATCTGCGAGAGCACGAGATCGTTGGTGATTTCGCCGGTAATCGTGCCAAGATGATAGATCACTTGGCGGATCTCTTCGCTGAGCAGGTCGGAGGGGAGGTCGTTCAGTCCGTCGAGGGCTGCGTCGAGTGCCGTGCGGGCGTGGCGCAGCGCTTCGTAGTGACGGCTGTTGGAGACGATCGTTTCGCCGTCGTCGAGCGCCGAGGCGTCGACGGCCGTGCGCAGCGTCTCCAGCAGCCGATCCATCCCTTTTCCTTCGCGGGCGGAGAGGAGCAACGCCCCGTCGGGCAGCGATGCGGGGGCGGTTGTCGGGTCGATCCGGTCGATTTTGTTGACGATAAGAAGATGTCGCTGGTCGGGGCGGATATCGAGCGGCTCGATGACGGGATCGGCTGCGTCGATCACTTGCAGGACGATCTGCGCGCGTGCGATACTGGCGTATGCCCGTTCGATGCCCATGCGTTCGACCGCGTCGTCGGTCGTGCGCAGACCCGCCGTATCGATAAACCGGTAGAGAATGCCGTCGAGGTTCAGCGCAGCCTCGACCAGATCGCGCGTCGTGCCGGGAATCTCCGATACCAGCGCACGCTCTTCGTTGAGCAAACGATTGAGCAGCGTGCTTTTCCCGACATTGGGGCGGCCGACGATCGCTACGGGGACTCCCTCCTTGATGGCGTTGCCCAAGGAGAAGGAGCCGACCAGCCGGTCGATCTTCGCACCGATCCGCTCCATCGTGCGGCGAAGTTCTGCGCGATCGGCGAACTCTACCTCCTCCTCGCCGAAGTCCAGTTCCAGTTCGAGCAGCGAGGTGAGCTGCAGCAGTTCGCCGCGCAGCGTTTCGAGTTCGGCGGAGTAGCCGCCGCGCATCTGGCCGGCGGCCAGCGTGTGCGATGCGCGTGAAGAAGAGGCGATCAGGTCGGCGACCGCTTCGGCCTGCGACAGATCGAGTTTTCCGGCCAGAAAGGCGCGCGAGGTGAATTCGCCGGGCGTCGCCATGCGTGCGCCGCGGCGCACCAGCAGTGCGAGCAGCTCCTGCACGATGTAGCGCGAGCCGTGACACGAGATTTCGACGGCGTCTTCGCCCGTGTAGGAGTGCGGCGTACGGAAGACGGTGACGAGCACGTCGTCGAGCGTGCGGCCGTCGTCGGCGATCGTGCCGTAAAGTACCGTATAACCGGCCGCGTCGCCCGCGCGTTTGGAGCCGCTGAATACGGCGTCGCAGATCGTGAGCGCCGCAGGGCCGCTCATGCGCACGACGGCGATCGCACCGCCCGCCGCGGTGGCGGGCGCGACGATGGTATCGTTCGGGGAGGTCATCGGCGGCGAATCTTCAGTTTCTGACCGATGCTCAGGCGGTTGGCGTTGCGGATGCGGTTGTCGCGCATGATCGTCTGCTGCGAAACCTTGTATTTGCGGGCGATGCTGCCGAGCGTTTCGCCCCGTTTGACGGTGTGGGTGAGGTAACTGCTTGTCGCCGCGCGTTTCTTGGCGACGTTGGTCGGATTGATATACTCCTTCAGAAAGAGCGAATCCTTGCGTTGAATCTCCTCTTCGCTGGCAATGTAGCGGCAGGCGTACTGCTGCGGCAGGATGAGCGTGTAGTGCTTGTTGGTTGCCGGGATGATATCGAGCCGGTACTGGGGATTGAGCTGGCGCAGCATCTCGATGGGCAGGTCGAGCGTCGAGGCGACCTGTCCCAGATGCATGAGTTTCGTGACGCGCATCGTATCGACGGCCAGCGGCAGGGGCGGTTCGGTGAACTCGATGCCGTGCTGCTTGTGGTAAGCATAGGCGTAGGAGGCGCCGATGAAGGCCGGAACATACCCGCGCGTTTCACGCGGCAGATAGTCGTAGATCTCCCAGAACGACTTGCCGCCGCCCGAACGGGCGATGGCCTTATTGACGTTGCCTGGCCCGCAGTTGTAGGAGGCGATAGCCAGCATCCAGTCGCCGAAGAGGGCGTACATATCTTTCAGGTAACGGCAGGCGGCGCGGGTCGCCAGCACGGGGTCGTACCGCTCGTCGATGAGCGAATTGACCTCCAGCCCGTACATCTTTCCCGTCGAGGGCATGAACTGCCACAGTCCTGCGGCGCCCATGCGCGACACGGCCGTCGGGTTGAGGGCCGATTCGATGATCGGCAGCGCCCGCAGCTCGACGGGAAGTCCCGCCTTGATCAACTCCTCCTCGATGAGCGGAAAATAGTATTGCGAAAGTCCCAGTATGCGGCTGATCGTACCGTAGCGGGAATCGGTATAACGGGCGATGTAGCCCCGTACGATCGGGTTGTAGGGGAGTTGAACGGGCGATACGAGCATCTGAAGCCGCCGTGCATAGACCGAATCGGGGGTCGAATCGGAGGGGGTGTTTCCGGTGGTATCTTCCCGCACGTAGCGGTCGAAGAAGTCGTCGTAGGAGGCTACGACGTTACGGCTGTACCAGCCCGAGAGGAGCGAATCCCGTACTTCGGGCGAATACTTCGTGCAGCCCCGTTCACCAAACTTCAGCCGCTGCGGAGCCTCGGCCGTATCGACGGGCTGGATGTACTTGACGATGTAGACCGTGTCGGGTACGACCGCTTCGGAGGCGTTTTTCACCCGTTTGCGGGGGCGTTTGCGCGCGGCGGCCGAAGCGTCGAGGCAAAGAGTCAGCAGCAGGGTGAGCGGAAGAGCGTATCGCAGGAGGGTTTTCATCGGGAAATAGGGATAATCAGAAGTTAATCGTAAAGTTGAAACCGACGACCGGCCGGATGCCTGTGCCGGCGATGAAGGCGTAATCGACCATCGGTTCGACGCGCATCGAGAGATCGTCCGAGACGTCGAAATCCTTGAGGTGCGCGTCGACGTGTGCGTCGACGATTTGAAGAATATAGATACCCGCCGTAGCGATGATACTCAGGTCGCGGTTGCGCCGGTAGTTGTTCTTGAGGTTCTTGAGAAAGTCGGCCGAATAGCGGCCCTTGAATTCGTCGGTCGACGTGCCGGGTTTCTCCGGTTCGGGCAGGTCGGGGTCGTTCTTTACGTCTGTCTCCCATTGTTTGTGGGCCGCCACCTTCTGATCGTATTCGTAGCGCAGGCGGTAGGCCTTCTTGAAACGCTGGTAGCCGCGGTTGTTCCAGTCGATGATGTAGATCATCGAGGCGAATCCGCCCAGCACGATGGGAACCTTCCAGTAACTCTTGTTGTAAATCTGTCCGGCGGCGGGGCAGATCGTGGCCAGCGTCGTAGCTTTCTTGACCGACGAAACGTCGTTGGTGGCGTAGTTGACAGCCGCGTCGCCGATGAAATAGATATAGGAGCCGACGGCGGTAATCAGGTAGATTTGCCGGCGCGTATTGTGGCGGATCATCGCGCTCTGCACGGCATCCAGCTCCTCCGTGCGCGACATATTTTCACTCGTTATTTCGTCGAAGCGGCGTTTGAGCGGCTTGAACTTGTTGTTCTCGTGGAAGTACAGTGCCAGCGAGGTGCCGAATGTGCCGTAGAGAATCGGGAGTTTCCAGTATTGTTTGTTGTAGATTTGGCCGTAGCCGGGAACGGGGATCGACATCCAGCAGACGCGCGACAGCGACATCGAGTCGCTCATGAACCAGTTCCGCTTCTTCTCGGGCCGTGCGGTTTCGCTCTTGCCGAGCAGCAGCGAGTCGCGGCGCAGCGAATCCAGCAGCAGCGTGTCGCGCAGCAATGAATCGCCGCAGGTGAGTTGCAGCAGCAGCGAATCCTGCGGCAGCAGTGCGCCTCCCAGCGAGTCGAGCCGGAGCAGCGTGCTGTCGATCGCCGAAAGCAGCGAATCGCGTTGCAGCGAGTCCTGCCGCAGCGAATCGGGCTGCGGCATACGTCCGCCCCGCACGATGGATTTCTTTCCCCGGAAGCGTTCGAGCGAGACCGAGCCGCCTCTGGAGCCGCCTTGCGGAGGAACCTGTGGCGTCGCGGCCTGCGTCACGGAGACGCAAAGCATCGCGGCGAGCAGAGCCGAAAGCAGCGAAAAACGTATGCCCGGGCGGAATTTCATGCGTTATTTGTCGGCGAAACGGTTGAGAAACTTTTCGATGTCGGCGTCGCCGGCGAAATCGATGACGATCTTTCCGCCGCCGTTCTTCGACCGTTTGATGCTGATCTCCTGCGAGAAGAAGCGTTCGAGCTGCTCCACCAGCCGCAGGTAGCTTTCGGGATACTCCTCGTCTTCGGTCGTCTCGGCGGGACGCTGCGCGTTGAGCGAACGCACCAGCTCCTCGATCTGACGTACCGAGAGGTCTTTTTTGATGCAGCGCTTGAGCAGGTGCAGCTGCCGGTCGGCGGGTGCGCCGGCGATCGCCTTGGCGTGGCCGGCCGAAATCAGCCCCTCCTTGAGCGCCAGCTGAATCTCATCGGGCAGCTTCAACAGACGCAGGAAATTGGAGACGGTCGAACGCTTCTTGCCGACCTTCTCCGACAGTGCGTCCTGCGTGAGTCCGCACTCGTCGATGAGCCGCTGCATCCCCAGCGCGATCTCGATGGCGTTGAGGTCCTGCCGCTGGATATTCTCCACCAGAGCCATCGCGTGAAGATTCTCGTCGTCCACCTCGCGGATGTAGGCGGGCAGCGTCGTCACGTCGGCGCGTTGGGCGGCACGCCAGCGGCGTTCGCCGCTGATGATGATGTATTTCCCGTCGCCCTGCCGCTTGACCGTGATGGGCTGGATAACGCCCAGCGTGCGGATCGAGTCGGCCAGTTCGTCGAGCGCCTCCTCGTTGAACTGCGTGCGCGGCTGCGTGGGATTGGGGATGATCTCCGAGACGGCGATTTCGGCCATCTCAGTCATCGGTTTGAGTTTTGCGTCGAGGTGGTCGCTGCCGAAAATGGCGTCCAGCCCTCTGCCTAATCCCTTCTGTTTCATACTATCCCGTAATTAAATGAAAAAGAGAAACAACCGCTTCAGTCGTTTCCCGCATCGCGGCCGGCGCTCGGCCGGCTGCCGATGCTCATTTTTTGTTTTTTCTGTTTCTCTTGAGCAATTCTTTGGCCAGATTGAGGTAGTTGACCGAACCCGAGGCGGCTGCGTCGTACAACATGACGGGCTTGCCGTGCGAAGGGGCTTCACCCAAACGGATGTTGCGCTGAATTATTGTGTCGAACGTCAGCGGCCCGAAATGCTCGCGCACCTCGCTGGCGACTTGATTGTTCAGGCGGTTGCGCATATACATCGTCAGCAGGAATCCCTCGATCTCGAGCGCGGGGTTCAGCCCGCTCTTGACGATCTTGATGGTATTGAGCAGCTTCGAAAGCCCTTCGAGCGCCAGATATTCGCACTGCACGGGGATCAGCACCGAGTCGGCGGCCGTCAGCACGTTGACGGTGGTGTACCCCAGCGAGGGCGAACAGTCGACGAACACGTAATCGTAGTCGTCGCGCACCTCCGAAAGGATCTTCTTGATGACGTGGTGTCCCTGCTCCATCTTCGGAAGTTCGGTGTCGGCCGCAACCAGATCGATGCTCGACGGCAGCAGCCACAGCCGCTTGACGTCTTCGCTGCGGAGGATCACCTCCGAGGCGCGGCGCGTGCCGGTAATGCATTCGTAAATACCCTCGGCGTTGATGTCGAAGCCCAGTCCCGACGTTGCGTTGGCCTGCGGGTCGGCGTCGAGTAGCAGGACCTTGCGGCCCAGAATAGCCAGCGAAGCGGCCAGATTGATCGCCGTCGTGGTCTTTCCCACGCCGCCTTTCTGGTTTGCGAGTGCGATGATTTTTGCCATGTCGTAAAAAGGGTTTCCAATCGGGCAAATTTAGTGAATTTAAATCGAATTTCAGCAACGTTCCCGAAAAAATGCTTACCTTTGGTCACCCGAACCGTTGATCGTGAAAGTTATACAGATGAAATTCAGAAAATCGCACAGGGAGGAGACTCCCGTTTCCATAGACGATACGAATCCGCTCGAAACGGAAGGCGGCGAAACGGCGGCTCCCGAACCGGCAGAACCGGTCCAACCGGCCGGAACAGCTGATTCTGCCGAGTCTGCCGAACCGGCCGCTGCGCGCTACAAATTCCCCACATGGTACGATCTGCTGGCCCTCGTGGGGTTGTACGTCGTCATTCAGCTGGTGGTGGTGCTCGTGATGCTGCTTGCCGGCGCGAAGATGCCCGATGCGGCAGCGCTCGGCAGCGCCGACGAGGCCGTTGCGGAGCAGGCTCATGCGGCCGCCGCGCAGTTTAACTTTTATGCCTATCCGCTGACGATGGGGCTGATGATCGGTCTGACGCTTCTCTACCGCCGCCTGCGCAGCGGAAATCACCGGATGGGGCGCTACGCTGCACGGGGGTTGAATCCCGTGCTGATCCTGTGGGGGATGCTCCTGATGACGGCGGCCAACATCGTGCTGGAGCCGCTGCTCCAGCTGCTGCCCGAAATCCCCGATTTTTTCGGACGGGGCTGGCAGGCGCTGCTGCTTACGGTGGTCATGGCGCCGATTGCCGAGGAGTTTCTCTGCCGGGGTATTCTGCTCGATGCCGCCCGTGCCAAAGGCGGTGCGGCCTACGGCCTTCTCTTTTCGGCCGTTTTTTTCGGCGTGATCCATTTCTATCCGGCGGCTGTCGTCAACGCCTTCGTGATGGGGCTGGTGCTGGGATTCATCTATATTCGCTCCAATTCGCTCTATATCGTCGTGATTCTCCATGCCTTCAACAATGCGCTGGCCATGCTGCTGCTCACGCTCGGGTATGGGCATACGACCTTGCATGAGTTGATGGCCGGTCACGGCTTGGGGACGCTCTATACAGCGGTTTACGGAGTTTCGCTCGGAATCTTCATTTGGGCAGGGTATATGGTTTGGAAAACGATCGCACGTCTGCGGCAGCAGGAACAGGCCGCCGCCGAAGCACAATAATCCGTGCGGATTTGCGTTCTTTTGCGGTAAAAATTATATCTTTGCCCATCAGATATGCGAATTGCAACGAAGATAACGATTCCTCTCTTGCTGCTGGCGGCTTTCGGCTGCCGGGAGATGCAGACCATGACGCTCGGCGGCGGCCGCACGCTGGCCAAGGTCGGCGGCGCGACGCTCGACGAACAGGAGCTCGGCCGTGCTCTGCCGAAGGGGTTGACGGGCGGCGACAGCGTCGCCTTCGCCGAGTTGTTCGTGCGCAAATGGGTCGGCAAGCAGTTGAAACTGCTGGAGGCCGAACAGCTCTTCTCGGCTTCGGCCGACGATATAGAGGCGAAGGTCGAAGCCTATCGCCAGTCGCTGCTGATCCGCAAGCTCGATCAGTTTTATGTGGACGAGCGTATCGACACGACCTTTACCGACGAGGATATCGCGGCCTACTACAACGCGCATAAGGCGGAGTTCAAACTCGACCGGCCGCTGGTCAAGGGGCGCATCGTGCGCTTTCCGGTGAACCACCGTCAGTCGCTCAAGCTGCGCGAGCTGGTCAAGGCGCATTCATCCGACCGGTTACAGGATCTGGCGGACATCTGCGCGAAAAACGATTTCGAGTTGAAGGAGTTCGCGGAGTGGACGACGTGGAGCGATTTTACGGCCAACCTGCCGTTGCGTCAGGGGATGGCCTCGGAGCAGTTGATCAAATCCGGCGAGGTGCAGCAGCTGCGCGATAACGAGTCGCAGTATTATTTCTTCGTGACAGAAGTGGTCGGCAGCGGTCAGACGGCACCCCTCGAGACGCGCCGAGCTACCATCCGCCGCATCCTTTTCAACCAGCGGCAGACCGAGGTGATCCGCTCGCACGAGGAGGAGCTGGTCGATGCGGCGCTGACGGAGGGCGAGGCGAAGATTTACGAGAACAAAAACAAGAATAATTAGACTTTACGATATGAAATTTGCAAAGATTCTGTGTTGTGCCGCGCTGGCGGTTTGCGCTTTCGGCGTGCGGGCCCAGCAGGTGATGCTGGACAAGGTCGTGGCCGTCGTGGGCGGTTCTTCGATCACCTACTCCGAAGTGGCGAACAGCGCGCGGCGGCTGACCGAAGCGCGCCGTGAGCAGGGATATACCTCCGACCGCGACCCGATGAACGAGGCGCTCGAGCAGCTGATGATGCAGAAGCTGCTGTACAATCAGGCGCTCATCGACTCGGTGGAGATCGCCAAGACCGACATCATGGCTCGCGTCGAGGAGGAGGTGCAGAACATGATCGCGCGCGAGGGGACGATTCCGGCCGTCGAGGCGAAGATGCACAATCCGATCTTCAATATCCGCGAAAATCTGCGCCGCCAATACGAGGAGGAGGCATACGCTACGGGAATGCAGCGCGAGGTGATCGGCAAGGTGACGATCATTCCCGGCGAGGTGGAGCGTTTCTACAAGCAGATCGACAAGGACAGCCTGCCCGTGATCGGCGACCAGTATGTCTACGCCCATATCACCAAGTTCCCCAAATCGATCGACGAGGCCAAGCGCCGTGCGCGCGAACGTCTGCTGGAGATGCGCGAGCGTATCATCACGGGCGACGCCAAGTTCGAACTGCTGGCGCGCATCTATTCGGTCGACGGCTCGGCGCTGCACGGCGGCGAGATGGAACCTGCGACGTTGCAGACTTTCGTGCAGCCCTTCGCCGACGCTCTTTCGGAGTTGAAGCCCGGGCAGATTTCGGAGGTCGTGGAGACGCAGTACGGGTTCCACCTCATCCAGCTCATCGACAAGAAGGGCAACCTCTATCACTGCCGTCACATTCTGATCCGTCCGACCTATACGGCCGAGGAGCTTTCCGAGCCGGACCGGCAGCTGGACAGTATCGCGGGGTTGATCCGCAAGGACTCGCTTACGTTCGAGGATGCGGCGATTCGTTTCTCGGACGATCCCTATTCGCGTCAGAACGGCGGTATCGTGACCAACCACGAGCTGCTGGAGCACTACAACGCCACCGACGCGCGGTATACGGCCACGAAGTTCCTGAAGGAGGATTTCGGAAACATGGGCCCCAGCGCCATCGCCGATTTCCGTATGTTGTCGCAGCTCAAGGTCGGGGATATTTCGTCGGCCTATCAGACGCAGGATATGAACGGCAACCAGCTGAGCAAGATCGTCAAGCTGGTGCAGGTTATTCCTACGCACGTCGCTTCGCTCAACGAAGATTACCTCCGTCTGGAGCAGATGGCGCAGAACCGCAAGCAGGAGAAGATCTTCGGCGAGTGGCTCTCCAAGAAGATCGACGGCATGTACGTCTACATCGATCCCGAGTTCCGCGACGGGGAGTTCACCAACAAACATTGGGTAAAATAGAAGAGGCGATCCGCTGCGAATCCCGCCGGCCGGTCTTCCGCGTACCGTTCGGCGGCGGATGCGGCGGACGGCCTGTTTTTTGAAGGTGCTATTCGTTTGAGACGTTTTCTGACCATATCGTTCGTATTGCTCGCCGTCGGCGTGACGATGTTCGCCCAGCCGGGCGGGCGCGGCGCGGCGCAGCCCGAGAAGAAGGTTGTCGATCTGAAGGCCGACGTGATGTATCCGATCGATTTTCGGGATACGTCGGCCGTCTGTCTGGTCGGGAACGTCGCCTTCTACCACAGCGGCGCGGTCATTACCTGCGACAGCGCCGTGCGGTACAGCGAGAAGCATATGGAGTGCTTCGGCAACGTGCTCATCAACAAGAATGAAACCTACGTCTACGGCGACCGTGCCGACTACAACGGCGAGACGCACGTGGCGAACGTCTATTCCGATCTGGTGAAGGTCGTCGACGGCGACGCGACGCTCTACACCTATAAGTTCCTCTTCAACACCAAGACCAACATCGGCGAGTTCGCCGACGGCGGCGTGGTGAACAATCGCGAGAACCAGCTCGAATCGGATCGCGGCTACTACTATGCCAACGACCGCACGGTGATCTGTGTGGATCGGGTCGAGATTCACAGCGAGGAGTACGATCTCAAGGGCGATTCGGTGGTCTACAACCTCACGACCGACCATGCCTTCTATTTCCGCAACACGAATATCTGGAATACGCAGGGCGACTACCTCTATGCCGACCGCGGTCAGTACGACAAACAGGACGAATTGTACACCGTCACAGAAAGCGGTTATATCCTCACCGAGAAACAGGAGGTGTGGAGCGATTCGATCGACTATTACAAACTCTCGGGCCACGCTGTGCTGCGCGGCAATATCCAGCTCGACGATACGGAGCACAAGGTGCTCGCCTTCGGCGATTTCGGCGAGTACTGGAAGGAGCCGGGCGACGCATTCCTCACGCGCCGTCCCGTGGTGGTGAGCTACGATACCTCGCAGGGCGATTCGCTCTTCATGGCGGCCGACTCGATGTATCTCTATACGATCGACCCAGCCAAGCAGCGGGCCGATTCGCTGCGTGCCGCCGCGCTGAAAACCGATTCGCTGGTGCACGCCGCCGCAGATTCGGTGCAGGGCGCGATGCCGCAGGCACCCATCGTCCCCGCCCGCCGGAGTTCGTCGCTCGATGCGGCGGACGATACGCCGCGTGCGGACTCCGTGACCTCGCCGCAGCGCACGGACAGTCTGCGCAGGGACTCGCTGGCGGCCGATTCGCTGCGCACCGACTCCCTCGTGCGGGATTCGCTGCGGCAGGATACGGTGGTGATGACCAAGGAGCAGCGCAAGCAGCTGCTGCGCGAAGCGGCTGAAAAAGAGAGGGCCGAACTGAAGGCGAAGCGCGATGCCGAACGGCAGGCCAAGCTCGATTCGATCGCTGCGCGGCGTCTGGCCAAGACCCGTGCGAAGCTCGACGCCCTGAAGACGAAGGATTCGCTGCGCAATGCTCGGTTGGCCGAAAAGCGGGCCGAAAAGGCGGCGCGCCGCCGTGCCAAGCTGGGGCTGCCCGAACCGGTCGACACCGCAGCGCTCGATTCGCTGGAGCGGCGCACGGCCGAAGCGGATTCGCTGGCGAGGGATACCCTGTCGCTCGATTCGCTGGGCGTGGATTCGCTGCTGCTCGATTCGCTGGGACTGCTGCCCTCCGACTCGCTCGACTCGGTAGCGCGCGATTCGATCTACCGGCTGATCAAGGGATTCCACAACGTGCGCATCTACCGTTCCGATTTCCAGTCGGTGTGTGATTCGCTGACGGCTATTTCGCGCGACTCGACCATCCACCTCTACATCGATCCCGTGCTGTGGAACCAGAACAGTCAGATCACCTCGGACGTGATGGATATCTATACTGCCAACAGTCAGATCGTTCGGGCGGAGTTCGTCGGGCGGCCGCTGATGATCTCGGAACTGGATACGATGCACTACAATCAGGTGGCAGGCAAGACGATGACGGCCCTGTTCCGCAACAACCAGATCTACCGCAACGACGTGAAGGGCAACGCCCAGACCATCTACTTCATGCAGGAGGACGACGCGCCCGACATCATCGGGCTGCTGGTGCTTGAAAGCGGTGATATGACCTTCTACATCGAGCAGAAGCAGGTGGTGGGGATTACCTACCGCAACAACCCCGTTTATACGATCTATCCGATGGATAAGATTCCGGCCGACGTGGCGCTCTTCCTGAAGGATTTCAAGTGGGAGTCCAAGCGCCGCCCGACGCAGCGCGAGGTCTTCGACCGCACGATCCGGCCCTCGATCCGCACGGTCAAGAGCCGTAATCCCCGTCCGCAGTTCCCGATTGCGGCGCGTATCGACGCCTTCAAACGCCGGCTGATCGAGACCCGCCGCTGGAGCGATCGCGACGATGTGGTGCAGCCCGACGTGATCGAGTGGATGTACTCGGTGGGTTACCGTCCGCCCGAGAAGGACGAGCGTGAAGAGTAACCGGTCGAGATTCGGAAAAAATTCCGGCGGAGCGTCGCTTTCTGCCGGGATTTTTTTATCTTTGTCCAATCGGCATGGATAGGCAGCGCCCCGACAGAGCCGGATGAATCGGCCTCTGCGCTCGGTTTGCACGCTCCTTGCCCAAACTACAAACCTACTCATCTATGAAACAGTTATTGCTCGCGGCCGCACTTCTCGGCTGCCTGACCGCTACGGCACAGACACCGTGGACGCCTGCCGGCGACCGGATCAAGACCCGTTGGGCCGCCGAGGTCGATCCCGCAGCTCCGCTACCCGAGTATCCTCGTCCGACGCTCGTGCGCAGCCAGTGGCACAATCTCAACGGCCTGTGGAACTACTCGATCACATCGGCCGGCGCTGCCGCTCCGGGCGAAGCGCAGGGGCGGATTCTCGTGCCCTATCCCATTGAATCGGCGCTTTCGGGCGTGCAGCGCGGTGTGACGCCGCAGGAGGCGTTGTGGTATGAGACCACGTTCGAGGTACCTGCCGCATGGCGCAAGGGCAACGACGTACTGCTCCATTTCGGTGCGGTGGACTGGCGTGCCGAGGTCTATGTCAACGACCTGCTCGTGGGCAGCCATACGGGCGGTTACGTCCCCTTCTCGTTCGATATTACTCCCGCACTCTCGGCCAAAGGGGCGCAGAAACTGACCGTCAAGGTGACCGATTCGACCGACAAGGGTCTTCAGCCGCACGGCAAGCAGGTGCTCAAACCGCGCGGCATCTGGTATACGCCCGTGACGGGCATCTGGCAGACGGTGTGGATCGAACCGGTTCCCGCCGTCAATCGTATCGAAGGGGTGACGACGCGCAGCGACATTCGTAACGGTGTGCTGTCGGTCGAGGTGAAGACGGCCCGCACCGACCGCGATCGCGTCTGCGTGACGCTCTCGGCCGCTGGAAAGACGCTGGCCGAGAAGTGCAGCATGGCCGGTCAGCCGGTGCATCTCACGGTTCCCGAACCGCATCTGTGGAGTCCTGACGATCCCTACCTTTATGATCTGAGCGTGACGCTTCTGCGCGACGGCAAGGCGGTCGACCGCGTCGAATCGTATGCCGCGCTGCGCGAGATCGCGACGGTGCGCGACGACAGCGGCATCGAACGCATGACGCTCAACGGTAAGCCGCTCTTCCATTTCGGTCCGCTCGATCAGGGCTGGTGGCCCGACGGTCTCTATACGGCCCCGACCGACGAAGCGCTGCTCTACGATATTCAGTTTACCAAGCAGCTGGGTTTCAATATGATCCGCAAACATATCAAGGTCGAACCCGAACGCTGGTACTGGCATTGCGACCGCGAGGGAATTCTTGTCTGGCAGGATATGCCCAGCGGCGATATGTCGAAGGGCAAGTGGGAGCCGCACCGTTACGGCGCGGGAACGGACGCCGAGCGTTCGGAAGAGTCGTTCGCCAACTATTATAAGGAGTGGGGCGAGATCATGGATTTCTGCGGGCGGCATCCGTCGGTAGTGGTCTGGGTGCCCTACAACGAGGCATGGGGGCAATACCGCGCCGAGGAGGTTGCGGCTTGGACCAAGCGGCGCGATCCGTCGCGGCTGGTCAACCCTGCCAGCGGCGGCAACTACCGCGACTGCGGCGATATGCTCGATCTGCACAACTATCCCGAACCGAAGATGTATCTCTACGACGCCAAACGGGTCAACGTGCTGGGCGAGTACGGCGGCATAGGTCTGCCCATCGAGGGGCATCTCTGGTCGGCGACGGACCGGAACTGGGGCTACATCGAGTTCAAGACCAAGGAGGATGTGACGGATCGCTATGTGACCTATGCCGAGCAGCTGCTGGAGCTGGTGAAACGCGGTTTCAGCGCCGCCGTCTATACCCAGACGACCGATGTCGAGGGCGAGGTCAACGGTCTGACGACCTACGACCGCGAAATCGTCAAGGTCGATGTGGAGCGCCTGCACGAGATCAATCAGCGGCTGGTGCATTCGCTCGACCGCTAAAGTTCCGATCTCGCCTTCGGGTTACGGGGCGCTTCGGCGCTCCGTTTTTTTGTGCGGAATGTCAGAATTAGAAATTTTAATGTCAAAAAACATAGCCTCGCGCCGAAGGAAATACCTATCTTGCGATCAAAACAGATAACGATCAATCTTTAAACGAAAACCTGACAATGAAAAAATGGACAATCCTTCTGCTTGCGCTGCTCTGCTCGACGATGGGCGCTGCTGCGCAGGATTTTTCGGTGGTGAATCCCCGTTGCGAATACCGTGATGAACCGGTGGGCGTGAATACGCTGACGCCTCGTTTTTCGTGGCAGACCCAGTCGCAGTCGCGCGGCTTCACGCAGTCGGCCTATGAACTGGTCGTCGGCGACGACGCTTCGGCCGTTTCCGAAGGCAAGGGCAGCCTGTGGCGCGTGAAGCGCAAGGGCGCGGAGTCGCTGCACGTGCTCTACGAAGGCAAGCCGCTGGAGTCGGGCAAGGCCTATTTCTGGAGCGTTCGCGTGTGGGATGCTGCGGGCAAGTCTTCCGCATGGTCGCCGGCCGCAAGTTTCTCGACGGGGCTGATGACACCCGACGCGTGGTCGGGGGCGCGCTGGATCGCGATGGAGGTGCAGCCCGACAGCCTGCGTCTGGTGCCCGGCGAGGAGTACAACAAACTCACGATCGGCGACCGTGTCACGGCGCCCAACAAGCTGCCGCAGTTCCGTCGCGAGATCGACGTGCGCAAGCCTGTGAAGCGTGCTGTGGCCTACGTTTCAGGCTTGGGGCAGTTCGAATTCTTCATCAACGGCGCGAAGGTCGGCGACAACTTCATCGATCCGGCGTGGAGCGACTACGACAAGATCGTCTGCTACGTGCCGTTCGACGTGACCGACCGGTTGCAGCAGGGCGCCAACGTGCTGGGTGTGATGCTGGGCAACGGCATGTACAATGTGCCGCGCGAGCGTTACTACAAGCTGCTGCTGACCTACGGCTATCCGATGATGATCTGTAAACTGGACGTGGAATATGCCGACGGCACGCACGATATCGTGGTGAGCGACGGCAGTTGGCGCACGACGCCCAGTCCGGTGACATACAGCAGCATCTTCGGCGGCGAGGACTACGATGCTACGCTCGAAAAGACGGGGTGGATGAAGCCGGGCTACGATGATTCGTCGTGGCAGGATGTCCTCTTCACCTCGCAGCGGGGCGAACTGATCGCACCGAAGGCGTTGCCGGTGAAGGTGATGGAGGAGTTTCCCGTCTTCAAGATCCGCAAGACGAAATACGGCAAATGGCTCTATGATCTGGGTCAGAACTTCTCGGGCGTTGCACGCCTGACGGTGAAGGGCCGGCGCGGGCAGGCCGTGAAGATGAACACCTGCGAGCTGTTCGATCCGGCCGTCGATTCGATCCAGATCCACGGCGGCTACCGCGGCGAGACGCGTTACACCTATACGCTTCGCGGCGATGCGGAACCCGAAAGCTGGGCGCCGCAGTTCACCTATCACGGCTTCCGCTATGTACTGATCGACGGCGCCGTTCCGGCGGGTGAACCCAACCCCGAGGGTCTGCCCGTGATCGTGGACGTGCGCGGCGAGCATATCCGCAATTCGACGCCCGAATCGGGGACGTTCGTTTCGTCGAACGACTTGCTGAACAAGACGCAGCGGCTTATCGGCTGGGGAATCAAGAGCAACATGGTGAGCTATCTGACCGACTGCCCGCACCGCGAGAAGCTGCCGTGGCTGGAGCAGCTGCACCTGATGTTCGGGTCGCTGCAATATACCTTCGATATGTTCAGCCTCTACGAGAAGATGCTCGACGATATGGAGATGGCACAGCTGCCTTCGGGACTGGTTCCCGACATCGCTCCCGAGTATGCGCTCTTCCGCGAAGCGTTCCGCGACTCGCCCGAGTGGGGCAGCGCCTTCGTGCTGGTGCCGCTCTACCTCTACGAATACTACGGCGACGGCACGATGCTGCGCAAGCACTACGAGGCGATGGGCCGTTACGTGGACTACCTGACCTCGAAGGCCGACGACCATATTCTCAAGCATGGACTTGGAGACTGGTTCGACATCGGACCCAAGATGCCGGGCCGCGCACAGCTCTCGTCGTTGTCCGCTACGGCGACTCCGATCTATTACATGGATGCGCTGGCGATGGTCAAAGGCGCCGAGCTGCTCGGTAAGAAGAAGGATGCGGAGCGCTGGCAGAAGCTCGCCGATGCGATCCGCACCTCCTACAACGAGAAGTTCTTCCACAAGGAGGGCTGCTACTACGATCGCAACAGCCAGACGGCCAACTCGATCGCACTGTGCGCCGGAATGGTCGATCCCGAGTATCGCCAAGGTGTGCTCGACAACGTAGTGAAAGACATTCGCAGCCGCGGCAACGGCCTGACGGGCGGCGACGTGGGCTATACGTACATTCTGCGTGCCCTCGAAGCGGGCGGGCGGTCGGATGTGATCTTCGACATGAACTCGCGTTACGATGTCTACGGGTACGGCTATATGCTGGCACAGGGCGCTACGGCGCTGCCCGAATCGTGGCAGGTGGTGCCCATCAAGTCGCACAACCACTTCATGCTGGGGCACCTGATGCAGTGGCTCTACACCCATGTCGGCGGCATCCGCCGCGACACCGGGGCGCTGGCCTATAAACAGTCGATCATCCGTCCCGAGCCGGTGGGCGACCTGAATATGGCGCGCGTCAGCTTCGAGTCCCCCTACGGTCGGATCCGCAGCGAGTGGTCGAAGGGGGCCGAGGGCCGCTTCGAACTGCTGGCCGAGATTCCGGCCAATACGACCTCGACGGTCTGGCTGCCTGCCGCAGAGGATGCTTCCGTATTCGAGAGCAACCGGCCTGTGGAGAAGGTTGCGGGAGTCGAATACCTCGGATACAAGGAGGGCTGCAAGGTCTACGCTGTCGGATCGGGAACCTATCGTTTCGACGTGCGTCCGCGCTAACGGAGGGATTCTTCATAGAAAAAGTCACGGTGTGCAAACTGCACACCGTGACTTTTTTCGGAAGATGCCGCCGCGACGAAGATCGTGTGGACGGCGGCGTTATGTCCGTTTGTTCGGCAGGTTACTCAGTCGGTTTCGATCAGCCCCTCCAAATAGGTTACCACGTCGCCGACGGTTCGTTTCGTGCCCAGCTCCTGCTTGTCGACTTCGATTTGGAACGTCTCTTCGAAGGACATTGCGAATTCGAACAGGTCGTCTTCGTCGCCGAGTCTGTTCATAGGCGTACTTGCCGTAATCTCTTCGATCGGTCGAACGGAATGTTCGCTGAGAATCTCACGGACGATTTTCGTGAGGTTGTCTTTCTGCATCTGTTTCTGTTTTAAGGTTGTTCGTAAATGTAAAATTGATGAAATGGTTAGAGCAACAGATGACGAATCCTAAAAGGAAAAGTTAAATTTTAGTGGATGATTTGTATGCAAATTGCATATAAATTAAAAAAATAACAGCCATTTAAAATGTCGTAAATGGCTGTTATTCATTGTGATTCCGATGCGGTTCGAACGCATGACCCACAGCTTAGAAGGCTGTTGTGCAGTAATAGTTATTATATTGTAAATCAAATATATAAATTACTATTTTATGAATATTCGAACAACATTAGGATAACATCTGCATCAATCGTCTGTCTAACGAATACAATTGCCTACTTTTTGAATCCGATCGGATGAGTGGATTTTCGCGCCTGCGGAACCTTCACAGAAAGTGCGGCAATTGCCTCGTAGATGTTGTCCAGTTCTCGACGGACATCCTCGGATAGATCGTTTACCGCTGCGGCATTATCTTCGTCGTTCCGTTCCAGCAAAGCCAGCTTTGCGCGTATTTCGGCCAGTTCCGCCGTGATCGTGGTCGTCGTGGTGATATAGTTGCGCATGGCTACGAAAGCGCGCATAATAGCCCTATTTACTTGTATGGCTGTTTCGCTACGCAGAACACTCGAAAGCATTGCGACACCCATTTCCGTAAATGCAAACGGTGCATATTTGGGGTATTTGCCCCGTCCGTCGGTTTCTAAGGTCACAATTTGTGATCTTAATCTGTCTTTCAACGCATTATACTCGTTTTCGGAGAGTTCAAACATAAAATCGTCGCCCTCGAAACGCTCAATATTGCGTCTTACGGCTTGTTTTAGCGCTCGGGTTTCCACTTGATAGAGTTCGGCTAAATCGAAGTCCAGCATCACACGCTGGCCGCGTATCTCGTGTATCTTACTTTGAATGGGTTGCAGTTCTTTCATTTGGTGCTATTTTGCGGGGCGGTTCTTGTTGGTGACGGTGAAGGTTATCAACTTTCTGAGGTAATGGCGTCGATAGTAGGTACGACAAATAGCAATTGTTCTATGGCATCTGGCTGCGCTTCCGGTTGAGGCATGATTGTTTTTGCAGCCTCTAATCGAGCACGTCGTTGTGTTCTCGCATTAGGGAAGGCTGTAGCAAGGTTTTCTTTAAATTTATCCATGTCCGCTGATGCTTTCATGATTCCTAATACAGACATTAAATGCCCCATCAGGTCTTTGTAACCTAATTCATTAAAAAGTTGATGGTGGTGTTTATGGCCGCCAGGGTTAGGATTGTTTTTTCGTAAGTAGTCGGCTATATCTGGATCGAGAGTATCGTACACGAATTGCATTACATATTTACCAAAACGAAATGGATATTTCGTCATTTTTGTAGGCGGATTCTTGCGCTCTAACCGATATAATTGCATGAAAAATTGACGAGGAAAAGAAAGAGTCCATTCTCTGTATTCATCTTGTAGGTACGCCTTGAATTTCTCTTGCAACGCTTCTGCGTTGCGATAATATTGATAGCCAGTAGCCTCGTCAATAATGGCATCTATGCCAGTTTTTGCACAAGCAGAAATGAACATTTCGCATTGCTCGGCAATTTTAGCCTGCTGGGGATGTAAAGCACCGGCTTGTCTGGCTTTTAGATAAGCATTACATATATCAATAATATCCGACGCAAGAATACCATTTATTTGAGTGCTGCCCGCATTGAAAATCAGTGCATTAGATTCATTTATAGGGCTTATTTGCGTAGTTTTTGGGGACTTCTCGCCCGCGCTGATTATCAGCATGTTATCTTTTTGCTGAAATTTTTCCGGCAAAAAGGGTTGTATGCTTTTTGCAGATAAGTATTGGCCCAATCCGCCACTTTCTCGTCCTCCGCTAATCAGTTTGACAACTTCGCGCTGCGAAAGAACGCGTGTGCCATCATTGAGGACATAGCAAGGCAATTCAAATTCTCCGAGCTTTATTATACCGGAATATGGCGCTTCTAAAATTCCCATTTTTTATTTCCATTGGTTAGTATCGTAGGCTTTATCTTTAAAACGCGATGGCAAGAGATAATCCGGCCGGAGAATCGAGATATAAATGGTTCGATACCGCGAGACCTTTGCCGGGAACATATTCCTTGTGCAGGCCAGAAATGAGGACAATCGTCCCGACCAATGCAACGCCAGCACCGACGTAGTTGATCGTTTTGAGCGCATCTACGCTTATGTCTTGCATATTACATACAAGAACCGTTGCCAGCGATACGCCGATCATGCTACCACCGACAACCGCATTTACGGGGTTCAGGCGCCAACGGTAATCTTGATTGATCTTCTCTATACGATGATTGCGAAATTTAGTTAATGTTCGTATCCCGTATTTCTTCCGAAAGTTTTCAGCAGTCAAATATTGATTGGACTCGGGATCATAATATACTATTTTATTATCGACCTTAGCCTTTATAGGTTTTTTAGTCTGATCTGTGAAATTCTGTGCAGCCTCCCAGTCATAGGGGATGCGCTTGGATTTTTCCTGTGCAGAAGCGTTATATGTCAGTGCCAGAAAAAAGATAAGTAAAAAATATTTCATACCTAAAGAAATATTATCAATACATTTTACATGCACTTATTATCTCGTTTTTGTATTTATAAATATCATTCAGAGAATCAAGTAGATGTTTTGTACCCTTTTTTTCTGCATCGAAAGTTTCGATGTATTTATTATTGTTGTTAAAATGCAAGCGGCAAATCGGTTTTCGGTTGTTATCGTCCAATAAAATGCCAAAATATGAGATGGTATCTCGGGATGCAACGCGATTGATGTCATCCATTTCAGGGTAGAGAATTGACCGAACAATGTAGAATCCCTGCAATTCTTCTTCTGTTGTTACAATGCGATTATCTTTGCTGGGTTCGGCTGATTCCTCAATGGCAACACCTTCGATTTTAGATTCTACTTTATTTTCAACAACTACGTCTGATGCGATTGCATTTTTCAGCCGCTCATTCATATAGTCGTTGGTATATTGAGCGAAAGCCTGCTTAACGATATCTCGAAACTGATCCATTACCGTATCGTTAAAACGGCCCGGATATATTGGCCGAGCAAAGTATTTAACGAATTCATCGCTGGGGTTGTTCACTTCTTTTATGATGGCATTTCGAATTTCATTGGTATATTTTAGTTCGCTTGCAGTGTTGAGAATCGTATCAATGTCGAAATAGCTTTTATGAAATTCTCGGAGCTTATCGACCTGTGACTCTCGGTATTTTTCCATATTGAACTCAAAGAACGGCTTTTCGTCCATTTTGTTCTTTTCGATGAGATCAGTATAGAATCGATATACAATTCCATTTGTTAGTATGCCGAAACGGGCATTTGAAACATGGAAATAGCGGAACAATTGTCCGTTATGCGAATTCAAATCTTCTTTCCAATGTTTACATTCAAGAAGAATAATAGGTTGACCATCTTTATGGATAGCGTAGTCTATCTTTTCTCCCTTTTTGATCCCTATATCGCACGTAAATTCAGGGACAACTTCCGTCGGATCGAATACGTCATACCCAAGTGCTTGAAGTAAGGGCATAATGAACGCTGTTTTGGTCGCCTCTTCTGTTTGCGTGTTTTCTTTGAGCTTGATAACTCGCTCACTTAGCATTTTTATTTGATCCTTGAAGTCCATAATGGGTTATGTTAGTTAAACATTAGGTTTCATGATAATAAATCATTAGTTATCTATAAAACATTTCTTTTAATCACCCCAGTTACCCGCAGCAGTCGCCGCACATCCTGAATCGGGATTTCGAATTCGGGGTAGTAGTATTCACCTTCCATCGGGCCGTTCTCGTGCTTCATATGATTGTCGCTCATGCAGCGGAAAGCCTTTTTATCCTTGTTGTAATATAGACGTTTCAGGAAACGGTTTTCTTCCGTCTCTATCACGTACACAGTTCCTGGTTCAATAAAATGTTCGTTATATTGCCGGAGGCCGATCACGCATCCGGCAGGATAGTTCGGAACCATACTATTGCCGTAGACACGCATCGCAAATTCGCTGTCTTTGAGCAGGCCGCCTATTTCGATCACGCCTACGGGTGACGTCTGCGTCATCTCCATACCGTATTCGGTTCCTGCTGCAACCTCGGCGTCATAATACGGGATCACTTTGCCGGAGCCGATCGAGGTGCCATTATCTGTTTCATGAGCAATCCCATTTTTTAGCATTTCACCTTCGCCGGTGAGGAGCCATACTCTATTTACTTCAGGAAATACAGAAATAATCTTGTTTGCCATACTGGGAGATATATTTCGTGTTTTACCATTTTGGATGTCATAGATGGATTGAGGACGAATTAGCCCGATTTTCTCAGAAAAAGATTTGCCATTCAATTCGCTATATTTCAATAGCTTATTTAATATATCTGCTCCTTTCATATTTTTTATACAGAAAAATACTTGTTTATACAGAAATAATCTGTATATTTGCATCATCAACCTAACCGAACACCGCAAAGGTACGGTATAGCTGACATAAAATAATGGTAAATATCTACAAAATAAACGAGATAAGCAAAAAATGATTGGAATTTCTTCAGACGCTGATATTCAGCATAACGCCTTTTCGAAAGGCATCCGCGAGATCGAGCAGCGCGATAGGGTTGAGGCGATCAACGTGCGCCGAGAGATTCGCTATTGGTTGGGCGGGAACACGCCGTTCCGGTTACACGGGATCAGCGTGAATGGGTTGAGCCGCGCTCAATATTATGCGCGTCAGGGCGGCGAGGTGGCTCACACGCCGGCAGAGCGTGAACGCTTAGAGCAGATATTCAAAGAACACAACGTGTCGTCTCCGTGGGGGTTATGAAAACGGATCGTCTGCTGACGCCCCGCGAGCGGGAGATTCTGGGACTGCTGGCGATAGAAGGGCTGACGGTGAAGCAGGTTGCCGACCGGATGTGCGTAATTGTTCAGTGCATCTACAATCACTTGCAGGTAATGTACGACAAAGCGGGCGTGAACCGCGCCACGCATTCGCTGGTGAGCTGGTGGTATCGGCAGAATTTCGGGATCACCTTCGACATTCCCGACAAGGCTCGGAAGATCGGCGCGATACTGCTGCTGGCGCTCTTCGCTGTTGAGGTGACGAATACGAATCTGATTTGTCGGGCCATGCGGGTGCGGCGGGGTAGAAGAAATGAAATAGAGTTTTTAGCAGGGGTTTAATTTACGAGACAATGAATATTCGCGACATACAGAATGCGTTGATCGAATCGGCCGATCTCGTGGCGTTGGCGGTATGCCGTCGTAATGCTCCAAAATCGGACATGATGACACAACGAGAGTTGTACAATAGTTATGATCGGAAATGGATTAATTACCATATTCAGCAAAAGAATATTCGAGGGATCAAGGCCGGAGCAGCAAAAAATTCGGCCGTACTGTATAGCCGATTAGAGGTCGAGGCTTTGCTGAAAGCTGAAAAAATAGACAGAGTAGGATTGAGATAATATGCCCCGAAGCCGATATGTTTATGATTGGGATTTTGTTTGATGGATTGGCGTTTATCGTCTTCGGGGTTTTGTAAAGGTTCGCGCGCCTTCAAAGCGCAAAATGGTTATCAGAGCGATAGTTCTTTCTGCCCACCGTGATGGCTCGCAGGAAGATGACAGTCGGGAAAGACCGGCAACTGGTGTAGTGGCGGAATGGTATACGCAGGGAACATGAAGCGGTCTGATGCAAAAGGACAGACAAAACAATGAAAGAGGTTGTGAACCCTCGGTTCTGTCGCCCAAAACCGCAAGGCAGGGATGCCGTTCGGATAATAAGATTGAGAGAGCCGAGAGGGCGTTCCCCGAACAATCGACATAGTAAAGCATTGCAGGTTCGACTCCTGCCTACACCGCGACAAATTAGATGGGCAGGGTTCAAGACCTTGTTCGGACTTTAAAAAGCAATGGTTATGAAACTGGAGTATGAAGATGATCGATTCTATGTATACGGATCGCTGACGCCCGACGAGGTGCAGTGGCAGAACGACAAGGATCGTGGTATGTTCCGGCGCGCGATCCTGCGCAATGTAATGAACCTGTTTGTCCGTAAAATTCTCTTCTTCCTATGACAGTCGTACATGCACATCATGAGGAATACCTCGTCTATCCGAGCACTCGGATACCGGCCCGCTATGGGTACGATCTGACCGCCAAAATGAAGGATGAGCCTGTGGTTGTCCTCTGCGGCGTCGAGGAGCCGAAAATACGGCTCACCCACACGGATTTGCACGAATTCGCCCGCCTCATCAACGAAGCGATCACCCATGATCTCGGGTGCGAATCTGGAAGCTGCGAGGTGACCTACGAAGGACTTACGGCATCGGTGGATTTCTATGCCGAATACGCATCCCGTATCGGTGGTAGTCACGACGACGGCAGCGTGGAGCGCTACGCCGAGTTCATGGGTGACAGAGTGGATATCCTCGTAGTATACGACGACTACGGCCGCGAGTACACGGACTATGCTGCGATACTTGAAAAGTCATTGAATTAACAAACCAAATTCTACAATCATGGAAGAAGCAAAATTAACTACCAACGCTGCGGCGTTGATTCCGAATTCCGAGGCATTCACGGGTGATATGCCCGATCTGAACCAAGCGCAACCGGCACCTCTGGAGATCACTTCGGAGTATTGGTCACCGAAAGAGAAATACGAGAAACGGCGGATGTTCTTCATGGACTTACGCTCGGAGAAATCGATCGACGAACAGAGCGGGCAGGATGTCGATCTTCTGGTCGCCTATTTCGTGGAATCGGTCGACGGTCGCAAACGTGTCGTTCGTCAGGCGAGCCGGCGTCTGACAGCCGTGTTCGAGAATTTCCAGAAAACGATCCGTCCGGGTATGGCCTTCGAGATCACCTATCTGGGAAAGGAGCGCAACGCGACCAATTCCTTTATGTCCGACCGGTGGGCAGTTGTACCTCTTAAAATCGAATAATATGGCTGAAGATTACGGATTCAACGTCTTCGATCTGGCAGGTGCAGCACCGGCTTCCGAACCTCTTGTGTCGCTTCATTTCGACCGCGAGGAGTATACTCCCTTCGAGCAGCTGCTGGAGCATATCCGGCAGTTGCCGGAGCGGCCGGCGCGAGTTCCGATCAAACGGCTCAACGTGGGCGGCAGGGTAGTGTCCGACAGCATGGATCGTTACCTCGCCCATCAGGGCGAGAGCAGCAGTTTGTTGAAGGAGGCTCTGAAATCACCGCGTCATTACTACATCGCCCGAAACATGGAGCTGAAACCGAAGAATTCGCACCATTTCGACTTTGGGACATTCGTTCACGCTGCGGTTCTGGAGCCGTCGAAGTTTTCGAAGGTTCGCGTGCTGCCGCCGGCCAGCAAGACCACGGCCTCCGGCTGCCGGAGATTGATCCGCTACTACTGGGAACTTCTCGGCATTCAGGGTGATGTGGATTTGACCGACCAGAAGATCGGTGCGCTGCGTGTGATGATCGAGACGCTTCACGCCGCGGCGAAAGAAGCGGGGTATACCTTCATCAAGGAGGAGGACGCGAAGATTATCGAGGCTATTCGCATCGCCTACAAAACCTACGGCGGCGGTATCCTTCCGAAATTGATGCAGTACGTTAAATCCGAAACATCGATGTACGGCACAGACCCCGATACCGGCATGAAGGTGAAGATTCGCCCGGACGGGATGCTGCTGGAGGAGAATTTCGGTATCAACGCCATTCTGTCGATCAAGACGACGAGCGCCGCCTCAGTGTCGGCCTTCTATAACGACTGCGCTAAATACCGCTACGAACTCTCCGAGGGGATGTACCTGAAAGTTGCCAGCCAAATCACCGGCCGGCCGTTCACGGCGACGTTGATGGTGATGATCCAGAACACGCTTCCTTTTCAGATTGCGCTGATCTTCTGGGATGCCGAAGACCTTCAAATCGGCAAGTACAAGTACGCGCAGGCGCTCGACATCGTGAATCGCTGCCGTGCTTCGAACAACTGGCCGGGCTTCGATGCGCTGGCCGAGGAGGGAGCGTTCGGAATCATTCAGGGCAAGCTGCCCGGCTATATCAAGTCGGAACTGCTGCCGCAATACTTGCCCGATGTCGAAGCTTATTAAGACGCTTGACGAAGTGTTCAGCCGCTACATCCGGCGACGGGACTGCCCGAACGGTATCGGCCGCTGCATCAGTTGCGGGGCGCTGGTAACTTACGATACCTGCGACGCCGGCCATTATATCGGACGGGCGCACCTGACGACACGGTGGAACGAGGTCAATGTCCACGCCCAATGCCGTCTGTGTAACCGACACAAGTACGGCAACCTGAAAGCCTACCGCTGCCGATTGATCGAGGTGTATGGGGCGGATGCGGTCGCTAAACTGGAACAGATGAAACACCATACGGTTCACCTTCGGGAGAGCGACTATCGGGAACTGATAGATTATTACAAAACAAAATTAAACAGATTATGATCGATCTTAAAAACTACGCTCCGCAATCGCCGGAGTTCAAACTGCCGAAAAACGTATCCTTCCCACGTGTGATCTTCGAAGGGGCAAAAGACATGGACGAAATCCGCAAGCACCTGTCGGGAAAGTTCATAGCAGAGAGTGTTACCACTGCTAAAGCAATCAGAATGCTCGACAGCTACGAAAAAGCGTCTATCCGCGCCAATTACTCGGAGCTGATGGAGGATGAACAGCCGAAACTCGAAACGCAGCTTGCAGAGATCGAAGCGAACTGCAAGCAAATGACCAAAGACGCCCGCGAAAAGCTGCAAGCTATCGTCACGCAAATCAGAGATCTGGTCTATCAGGTCAAGCGCGGTGAGAAAGAGGTCGACCTGCCGGGCGATACGACGGTCAAGATGGCCTTGTGCGGACATTACCTCTACTACGCATGGATCGACGGCCAATTTCAATTGTGCAAGGTTGAAAAGATTCCTTCATGGGACGAGCAGAGTCTCTTTGCGAATCTGGAGACCAACAAGCAGGCTTTCCTCGATGTCTTGGGTATCGATATGAACGAAGCGACCTATGAGCAGACTTCAGCACAGGGCGGGCAGGAAGAGTAACTACGTTCACCAATTACAGAATACTTACTGGCAGGAGGTGTGCCGTCTCGTGCGACTGCGCGACGGCCACCGCTGCCAATTCTGCGGGAAGAGTCATTCTCTTGAGATCCATCACAAGACCTACTACATCGACGGCCGATCTATCGTAGGCTGCGAAAAAGAACATCTGGATTGTCTGATAACACTCTGTGCGGAGTGTCACCAAAATCAACACTATGGCAAAGCAAAATAAAGACACATTTCTTCTGCGCCACGATTTCTTTCCGCAGATCAAGATGCTTTCGATGGAACAGAGAGGGCACCTGTTAACAGCTATCTACGCTCATGCTACGGAGGAGGAGCTGCCGCAGATGGATGACCTGACAAAGCTCTGCTTCGGCTTCATACGGGCCTCTTTGGATGCAAATGCCAAGAAGTATTACGCCGAGTGCGAACAGAATCGGGAGAACGGAAGAAAGGGCGGTCGCCCCAAGAAAGCGGACGGTTTAGAAGATAACCGATCGGTTTCGGATGAAAGCGAAGGGTTAATTTCAAAACCGGAGGAAAAACATGAAAACCCTATTGAATCTGTATCTGATTCTGATATTGATTCTGAATCTGATTCTGTCTCTGTTTCTGAAACTGAAACGCGCGATGAAGAGAGAGAGAAATTTTTTGAAATATTCTTTTTTCGAAATTTCAGAAATCCGCTACGTGAAGTCGACCGTTTCGTCAACCACTATCAGGCTACTGGATGGATGCGCAAAGGCGAGAAGGTCGTCGATAAAGCAGCGCTTGCGAGGGCGTGGGCCGAAGAGAAAACCACCGAGCCGCCGCGTTATCCGGTGGGGTTCCTGCAGTGCTGGCATGAAATCTACGACAAGCTATCGACGGTGGCCGTATGCCGCGATATGCTGACCGATCTTCTGGTAGTGGAGGTAACGCGAGACAGACTTACGCTGACGGTGTCCAGCAGAGGACTGGCAACATTGATCGAAGGAAATATATCCCTTGTCAAACCGATTTTTGATAATCATTATCCCGGACGAACCCTTCACTATCGGATTCCGAAAGGAATGTAACAAATGCTTTTACCGCAATGAAATCAACGAAACAAATCAAAATCGAAATCCGCAACCGCTGGACAGGTTCTATCCTTTTCGAGT
>URRP01000032.1 GCA_900550375.1 uncultured Alistipes sp.
AGCATGAACACAACGGTCGGCCCATTCGGGGCCGGCCGTTTTCGTTTTCGGCAAAAGAATCTTATCTTTGCTGCGGCTAAACTTTCCGCTTGGACAGGCGCCGCTTGGACTAAACCGGACGGGGAATTCCTCCGGTGCGGGAATCTTCCCTGCCGATGAAGAGACCTTTGTTTTACGATCGGCTCGCAAGAGCCGGACTCAGTTCGACCTATGAAAAGAATCGTGCTTATCGGGGCTTTTGCCGTATCGTCCCTGCTGCCTCTCGGGGCGCAAAACGACGGCGGGATCAGCGACGGAATGCTGCGGCAGATCCGTGCGGCCTATCAGGATACGCCTGCCGATCGGGCGCTGCGCAATGCGATCTGCAACAATGACATCCGCAAACTGGTCGTCAACCAGCCGAATCAGGGCGGGATGGAGACCTATTTTTCGCATAAGGTTCCCTCGAAAGGCGTCACCAACCAGCAGCAGTCGGGGCGCTGCTGGCTCTTTTCGGGACTGAACGTCCTGCGGGCCCGTATGATCGCACGTTATGAACTGGGGCCGTTCGAGTTCTCGCAGAACTACTGTTTCTTCTGGGATCAGCTGGAGAAGGCGAATCTCTTCCTGCAAGGGGTGATCGATACGCGCGATAAACCTCGCGAAGACCAGATGGTCGAGTGGTTGTTCAAGCATCCGCTCAGCGACGGCGGACAGTTCACCGGTGTGTCGGATATCGTGGGTAAGTACGGGCTGGTACCCAAGGAGACGATGCCCGAAACATACAGCAGCGAGCATACTGCTCAGATGGCCAATCTGCTGAAGCTCAAGTTACGCGAATATGGACTCGACCTGCGCGAAGCAGCCCGTGGCGGAGTGAAGAAGGCCGAACTCGAAGACCGCAAGACCGAGATGCTGGGCGTGATCTATCGGATGCTGGTGCTTAATCTGGGCGAGCCGCCTGTCCGTTTTACATGGACACGGTGCAATGCCGAGGGCAAACCGGTTGATACGCGCGAATATACGCCCAGATCCTTCTTCGAGACCTATGTCGCCGACGATCTGGAGGGCAATTACATCATGCTGATGAACGATCCCACGCGCGACTACTACAAATGTTACGAGATCGATTACGACCGTCATGCCTACGACGGCCGCAACTGGACCTATGTCAATTTGCCCGTCGAGGAGATCAAACCGATGGCCGTCGCGTCGATTCGGGACAGTACGATGATGTATTTTTCGTGCGACGTGGGCAAATTCCTCGATTCGGGACGCGGGCTGCTCGACGTCGACAATTTCGATTACGAGTCGCTGATGGGTACGTCGTTCGGTATGGACAAACGCCGTCGCGTCGAGAGTTTCGCCAGCGGATCGAGTCATGCCATGACCCTGATGGCCGTCGATCTCGATGCCGACGGGCAGCCGAAGAAGTGGATGGTGGAGAACAGTTGGGGACCGACGAACGGCTACAAAGGCCATCTGATTATGACCGATCGCTGGTTCGACGAATATATGTTCCGCTTGGTGGTCGAGCGCAAGTATGTGCCGCAGCACGTGCTCGATATTCTCGAACAGAAGCCTGTCCGCCTGCCGGCATGGGATCCGATGTTCGCCGATGAAGAGTAAGCCGGATGCAGGTATCCGGTCGTAAACAGCCCCGTCGCAATCGATTGCGACGGGGCTGTCTGTGTGTCGGCTGCTGCCTTTACTTGCGGCAGATGCGGCGCAGTATCGCCAGCGGGTAACGGCGCAGCGGGCGAAGGCGCATCCAGCGCTCGGCCAGCCACAGATGCACGCGGCCGCAGTCGACGGTGCCGTAGACCCGATCGCGGGGCATCGTCTCCGTTGCGACCGTATTGCCGTCGCCTAACAGGGTCACGCGGCCGTCGGCGACGTCGAGGATACGGTGAACGACGAAATGGCCGTTGTCGGTTTCTCCCAGTACCACGTGTCCGCGCCGCAGGTCGCCTGCACGCAGCGGGCGCAGCGTAATGCGGCTGCCGCTCTGGAAAAAGGGCAGCATACTCTGCCCCAATACACGGACGGTGACCTCGCGTCCTGCGAGCAGCTGGTCGCGGGCCTCCGAGAAGAGCAGGCGGTTGGAGACGGCGCGTTTCATCGGCTGCCGAGTGTCGTTTCGAACGAAAGCCGCACCGCCGCAGCGTCGGGCAGGCACTCCAGCTGATAAACCGGTACGCGGGCGATCAGCTGCGAGAGCGTATTGCAGATATTGTCCTGCAAGCGGCCATCGTAGGCGAATGCCGGCGGACACGAGGGCAGCAGTGCGCCGATGGCCTGAATGACGGGAAGCCGCGCGATCCGGTTGTACGGGGCCTGTTTCAGACGTATGAAGGCGGCGATGGGGTAGCTTTCGTTGCGGTAGCAGGGCGTCTTGCCGCTCCATGGCGATCCGAAAACGGTCGGCACGTCCTCGACGATGCGCACGATCGGCGAGTCGTCGTTGAGCAGCTGCGCGCCGAGAATATGTTCGCGCCACAGGCGCGTGTGGGTGCTCTTGCCGGTTCCCGACTCTCCCAGAACGAGCACGGCGCGTCCTGCGTGTACGACGACCGACGAATGGACGGCGATGCTGTGCGGATTGTGGGCGATGCCGAAGAGCATCCACAGTCCGAATCGCAGCAGCGACGGATCGGGCCGGCTTGCGGCTGCGACGTTGCTCCGCACGAGCGGATCGCCGTCGGCCTTGACGAAGAGGATCGGAGGTTGTCCGGGCGCGGTCATATAAAAGAGATAGCCGCCGTCGTAGCGTCCGAAGCGGCAGTCGGCGATCGCCTCGTCGAAATCGAAGCGGTCGAGTTCGCGGTAACCGGTGAAGTCGCCGAGTGTCAACGGCTCCGCGAGCGATAGCCGGATGAGCGGGTCCGCCGCAGCGTCGTAAGGTGTTTCAAAGGGTTTGAATCCGCTGAGTCCGCCTCCGCGTACGAGGTCGGCCGCGAGCCCCCCCCCTTCGGTACGAATCAGGTCTTGTGCTACGAGATAGTCCATTGTCTATTCTGTTTCTTCTCCCAGAGTGATGATGCGGTCGCAAAAGTCCAGTGAACTTTCACGGTGGGCGATGACGACGATCGTCAATTCGCGGTTGCTCTCCGACAGCTCTTCGATGGCGCGGTTGATCCGCTCTTCGGTGCGGTTGTCGAGCGCCGAGGTCGCTTCGTCGAAAAAGAGGATGTCGGCCTGTTTGTAAAGCGCTCGGGCGATGCCGAGCCGCTGACGCTGTCCGCCCGAGAGCCGGCAGCCGCATTCGCCGATCGGGGTCTCCATCCCCTGCGGCAGCGTGTCGATGAACTCCTTGAGCTTGGCCGTCTCCAGTGCCTGTTCCACCCGCTGCCGGTCGATCTCGGCGGGATCGCAGCCCAGCGCGACGTTCTGTGCGAAGGAGCTGTCGGTGATGAAGACCTGTTGCGAAACGTAGCCGATCGTATTCTGCCAGTGGCGGCGGTTCGCTTCGTCGAGCGGCCGTCCGTCGATCGTGATACGGCCTGCCGTGGGGCGGTAGAAGCCCAGCAGTATATTGAACAACGTCGTTTTGCCGACGCCCGACGCACCCCGTATGCCGATGCGCTCACCCTTGCGGATCGTGAGCGACAGATCGTGCAGTACGTCGCGCTGGGGGGCGTCGTCGAAGTGGAACGAGAGTCCTTCGATGCGGATTTCCCGTTCGAAAGTCATGCGCTCCTCTGTCGAGTCGATCCCGACCTGCGTGTCGTAGAGACGCGCCTCGTGCAGCACGTCGATCGTGTAGCGGTTGTACCGCAGTGACGTCCACGCCCCCATGATGCTGCGTACCGAGGGCATGATGCGCAGCGCAGCAACGGCGAAGATGCCGAACAGCAGCTTCATCTGCGTGTTGTCCGTACCGGCGCAGAGAGCCACGAGTACGGCCATGCCGATGGCCAGACCCACCTCGGTGAACATCGAGGGGAGCGTGGCGATGGTGGCATTGCGCTGGCGCACGCCGATGATCTCGTCCATCGACCGGTCGAAGCTGCGGAGCATCATCGAGTAGGCGCCTGCGATCTCCAGATCGGCATAGCCACGGAAGGTTTCGATCACGGTGCGTGATTTCTGCCGCTGTGCACGGTTCTCCTCTTCGCCGTAACGGTTCAGGCGTTTGCGCACCAGATCGTAATAGAGCGCCACCGACGGTACGAAGATCACGAGCGTCAGCAACGCGACGAGCGGATTGTAAACCGTCAGCGATCCGAAGAGCAGCGCGAAGAGCACGGCTTCGCTGGCCATCGCGGCCACAGGCATCAGTACGCCCGTGACGAAGGTGAGGCAGACGACGTTGACGTTGCGTGCCAGAATCGCCGAGTTGGAACTCTTGATGAACCCCAGCCCTCGGTTGTGGTAGTCGATGTAGAGCCGGCGCGAAAGTTCGCGGTAGAGGTCGTAGATGAAGTTGCGTTCGACTTTGTATAGCGCCAGATTGACGAGGCTTTTGAGCAGAATTACCGCCACGACGCAGATGCAGACCGAGAGGATGAATGTGCGGTCACTCGTGAACCCGCCGAAGTCGTAAATCGCCGCCAGCCATCGGTTTGTGTGGATGCCCTCCGTGTCGAGGATGATAATCAGCACGGGAATCAGTACGGCCAGCCCTGCGAAGTTCAGCAGTGCGCGTGTAAAGACGCAGAGCGTCACCCACAGGCTTCGCCGGCGGAATCGGGGCGGGATGATATCGAGAAACGGTAGGTTCATGTGTGACAAAGATACGAAAAAGCCGAGCGCAAAAGCAAATTTATTTGGATTTTGCCGAGGCGTAGTATCTACGGCGCAGCCAAAGAACGAAAAAGCCGAGTGCAAAAGCAAATTCAGTTGGATTTTGCCGAGGCGCAGTCTGTCTGAGCGGGGTTTGTCCTGTGCAATAACCCTGTGCCCTGTTTGAAGCAGTCTGTCATCCAGAGGAGGGCTATATGTTCTTTCGTTGTCATCCTGAGGAGCACTGCATGTGCGACGTGAGGATCGACCGATCGGGAACGGCAGCGAGCAAAAAGCGGAAGATTCCCGCGCTTCACTTCGTTCCGCTCGGAATGACCATAGTCTGTCATCCAGAGGAGGGCGTCAGCCCGACGTGAGGATCGACCGAACTGTCTTACAGAGCGAACCGATTCTCATGATATTGTTTCAAACAAACGTGGCGAAAAACGGTCAATTGCCGATAGCTACGATTCGTTCCATCCGCACATACCACAGATACCCCTCTACCTGTGCATATCCGATCTCGTGCAGCAGGTCGATGTATTCGCCGAGCTGCCGCCGGTGGTCGGGATTCTCGCGAAGGCCGAATTTATAGTCGACCACCACGGCGTGCCCCTCTTTCACCATCACGCGGTCGGGACGGCGGATCGTTCGTTCGGAGGCCTGCTCGCGGCGCGTGCGCCGGATTCGTATGTGGTGGGGAACGATAATCTCGTTCTCGTTGCGCACGATGTTCCACCCGCCGTCGAACCACCCGGCCACGAGCGGGTCGTCGAACTGGCGGCCGATGGCGGCCGTCAGCGCGTCGGCTTCGGCCGGCGAGAGTTCGGCGTCGGCGACCGCACGGCGGACGTTGTCGGCGATCTCCTCCCTCGTCGCCGCGTTTTCGAAGGCGCGGTGCATCAGAATGCCGAGGTTGCGCGGCGCGAGTTCCACCTCCTCGCCCTGCTCGAAATACCGATCCGACGGAAGCCGCAGCCGCAGATCGGGCACGGTCGTGGGATAGTCCTCGAGGATGACGTGCTGCGGACGTTCCGCCGCGCTTACCGCTTCGGGTTCGGGGGCGGCCGCGACGCCGAATTCGAACGTCTCGCCTGCGTCGGTGGCCGTATAACGGCCCGAAGTGCCGCCGAGCCGTGCGATGTCGGCGTCGTGTTCGAGACTTTGCAGCAGCAGCGATCCGACGTTGGCGCCGCGCTGCGACTGCGGAATGAAGATGCAGAGCACTTCGACGGCGCGTGTCAGCGCCACGTAGAGCAGATTGATATTGTCGACGTGCGAGTAGACCAGCTCGCGGTAATAGGACTCCGAGAAGAGCGATTCGCCCATCGTCTTTTTATACCGCACCGGAAACTCGCCGAGCTCCGCCAGCGGCGACCCTTCCTCCGCGATGCGCGGTACCGCCCAGACGACGTTGTTGACTCCGCCGCCCGTCTTGGGATCGAGCGGCCAGTTGCAGTAGGGGATCAGCACCACCTTTTTTTCAAGTCCTTTGGCCTTGTGGACGGTCATGATCTCGATGGTCGATTCGCTCTCGTCGACGCTGAGTGATTTGGCAGCTCCCTGCTCCTCCCACCAGTCGAGGAAGAGCGGGATGTCGGCCACGCGGCCTGTCGAGAAGCCGATGATCTGTTCATGGAGGGCTTGCAGATAGGCCGTTTCGCCGTTTCGGCGGTCGAGTCCGTAATGCATGACCAGCTTTTCGAAGGCCTCTTCGGGCGACAACAGCCGGATCGTGCGCAGAAAATCGGCCTCCTCCGGCGGCAGCTGCGCATCGAACGCACGCCCCAGATAGCGGTTGTAGAGAGCCTTGCGGATCGTGTCGTGCTGTTCGACCGACAGATGGAGCACCGCCGCCACGAAACCGCTTACGGGGGCGCGGCCGATGACGAGGGCCTCCTGCGTCATGATGTCGAAGCGGTAGCGCGGATCGTCGTTGCGTCGTTTGAAGTCGAGCAGCTGCTCGGCCACGCGCGCACCGTCGTTACGGCCTCGCACGAGGATGACGATCTCTTTGGGGCGGAACCCTCGGTCGATCGTCTCCTTGATCCGTTCGATCAGCGGCGGCTCTTCGGCGAAGGTCTCGATGCGAATGTACCCTTCGTTGCGGCTCTGCTTGCAGGGCCGTTGCGTATGTGTGCCGTAAGCGTCGGCGAGCGTGCGTCCCAGTTGTGCGGCGACCGGGGCGGCGATAGCTCCCTTTTCGACCCCTTCGTCGAGCGTACGGCGCAGGGCCGCGCTGTCCGTCTCCACGACGCGGTCGATAATAAGATTGTTGAAGTTGACGATACCGCGCAGACTGCGCCAGTTCTCTTCGAGCGGTTTCACCTCGACGTTGTCCGCCCCCAGCGCCTCGACGGCGCCGCTGTGGAGAATGTTCCAGTCTCCGCCCCGCCAGCGGTAGATCGACTGCTTGATGTCACCCACCAGAAGCACCGACGTCTGTTCGCTCTGCGCCATGGCGTTGTGCAGCAGCGGCAGGAAGTTCTGCCACTCCTTGACCGACGTGTCCTGAAACTCGTCGATCATGAAGCGTTCGAAGCGGTTGCCGACCTTCTCGTAGATGAACGGCGCGTCGTTGCGGCCGATGAATTTCGAGAGAATCTGCTTGGTTTCGGAGAGGAACATTACGTTTTCTTCGTCGCATAGCTGGCGCACTTTGGCGTAAAGGTCGGTCAGCAGCGCGAAGCTGCGGTAATTTTCGCGCAGCAGGTCGGCCGTATTCCACAGCGCGGCGTTGCTGTCGTAGAACGTACATAGTTCAAGGAGCAGGGGTTGCAGGTGCCGTGCCGCCGCTGCGGCTGCCTCTGAGGCACCTTTCGCGCACCACCCCTCGGTTGAAAGGCTGCGGGCGTATACCGTATCGCTGGGACGTTTGATAATCCCCTCGGCAACCGTGCGGAAATAGAGCGCAAAAGAGCGGCTTTTTCCGGCATAGTCGGTCGGCGAGACTCCTGCCTCATCCATGAGGCTAATCGCCTGTTCTCCAAGTTTTTGAAATTGCTTTTTTGAAGCGATGCTTCGGGAGGTGATGTCGTTTACCAACCGTCCCAGAGCCTCTTTGTCGCCGGCTACGGCCAAGGCATCGCGGTTGCGTTCCTTGAACAGCTCGTCGCCCAGCGCGAGGATGCCGTCGCGGATGTCCCATTTGGCGCCGTCGTCGATACGCTCCTGCACGAAATCGGTCAGCCAACGCTGCAACTCGGCGTCGGAGGTGATCTGTTCGACGAGCGCATCGGCGCTCTTGGTCAGCACCGATACGGTTTCCAACTCGATGTTGTAATTCAGATCGATGCCTAGTTCCTTGATGAAGGCCCGCAGGATGCGTTGGAAAAAGCGGTCGATCGTGAGCACCGTGAAGCGCGAGTAGTTGTGCAGAATACGGGTGCGGGCGGTACGGGCGCGCCGGCGGATCTCGGGTTCGTCGAGTCCCGTTTCACGGCGGAGCAAAGGCATATACCCGCTCTCCTTTCCGGATGCCAGTGTGTTGATTTCCTTTAGAATACGAGTCTTCATCTCTTCGGTCGCCTTATTGGTGAAGGTGACGGCCAGAATCGCACTGTAACTCTCGGGACGTTCGATGACGTCGTGCACGTATTTGTAGGCCAGTTGGTAGGTTTTTCCCGATCCGGCGCTGGCGTTCAGTATTTTCGCTCTCACATTTGTCGCATGTTTCCTACCAAAGGTATGAATTTCTCCGCAGAATGACGAAGGAAACGTGAATTTTCGTACCTTTGGCTTCGCCTTAGATACTTCGCCTCGGCAAAATGCAAACAAGTTTGCTTTTGCGCTCGGCTTTTCGTACTTTGGCTGCGCCTTAGATACTCCGCCTCGGCAAAATGCAAACAAGTTTGCTTTTGCGCTCGGCTTTTCGTATCTTTGGAAAAACAAAACAGAGAGGATTATGAGAAAAATCGGAATCATCGCCGCTTTGCTCTTGGCCGTTCAAAGCGTGACTGCGCAGGTCAGTGTCTCCGCTGCCGCTTCAGACGGAGCGAGCGGACAGACTGCTGTTCAGACCGATACGGTCGCTCAACAACGGCTTTGGCCGGACTTTCACGCCGTGGAGGTCGAAGGTGCCATGAGGGTGCGTTTCGAAACGGCCGATGCGGAGCATCCGGTGGGGATCAGTTATTATGCGAACGATTTCAAAACGGGAAAATACGTGAGCAAGGTGGAAAACGGCGTGTTGAAACTGCGGATGCAGCGGTCTAAATCCGTCGATTCGCTGCAAGTGATGGTACGTTACAACAGCCTGAATTCCGTGAAGGTCTCCGGCGGAGCCGCCCAATTCGCGGGACTGCTGAAGACCAATTTGCTGGATGTGAAAGTATCGAGCGGCGCACGTTTCGAAGCGACGCTCGACGTAGCTGATCTTCAGATTGAGGTTACAGGCCGCAGCAATGTGACCCTGAGAGGAAAAACCCGTTATATGGATGCCGTAGTTTCGACAGCTGTCGTCGATGCTTCGCAGTTGCAGGTGATGGCGGTCACGGTCGACGCGTCGAACAAGGCCGAAGTGACGGTGCAGGCCTCCGACCGTGTGGTGATGAAGTCCTCGACGGGCGCTCTGATCCGTTATGCGGGAAATCCGGCCATCGAACGTTCGCACACCTCTTCCATGCTGAGCGGCACCTTCGAGCGGCTGAACACCGATAAGAAGTAAGAAGCGCGGGCGATGCAGAGCTTTTTGCAGGAGGTCGCGTCCGATCTCTATCGGCGTTATGGAGAGGATGTTTCGTCGCTTTACATTCTCTTTCCGACCCGTCGTGCCCGCCACTTTTTCATCGACGCCCTTTCGCATCTGGCCGAACGTCCGATGTGGCAGCCTCATTGGCTGACGATCGACGATCTGATGCAGGAGGTTTCGGGGCTGCATTCGGGCGAACGCATCCGCCTGATCGCCGAGTTGTACAAGGTCTATTCGGCCTATCACGAAGAGCCTTTCGACAAGTTCTATTTCTGGGGCGAGATGCTGCTCAACGACTTCGATACGATCGATAAATATCGTGTCGACGCCGATGCGCTGTTCCGCAACGTCTACGAATTGAAGGAGCTGGAGTCCGACGTCTCCTACCTGACTCCCGAACAGCTGGAGGTGATCCGCCAGTTCTGGGCCAACTTTACCGACGGGACGACGCTCTCGGAGGAGAAACGCCGCTTTCTGGCGGTGTGGCGAACGCTGGGGGATGTTTATCACGGCTTTCGCGAGCGGTTGCAGCGGCTGGAACTTGCCTACGGCGGGATGATGCAGCGTGCGGCAGCCGACCGGCTGCTGTCGGGCGATTTCGCCTTCGCCGAGCAGCGGCATTATGTCGTCGCGGGCTTCAACGCTCTCTCCGCCTGCGAGAAGGTGTTGTTCCGTTTCTTGCAGCACAATGCCGAGACCGATTTTTATTGGGATTACGACGACTATTATCTGAAGAATACCGATCAGGAGGCGGGAATGTTCGTGCGCGAAAATCACGCGGCATTTCCTCCTGCGGTCGAAGTGTCGCACGATAACTTCCGTAAAAAGAAGGAGATGCAAGTTGTCTCCGCCCCCTCGAACGCCGTGCAGTGCAAACAGGCCGGTCGGATTCTCGACGCCCTGCGTACCGCCGCCGGTGAAAAGACGGCGTTGGACAAGGAGACCGCCGTCGTACTGACCGACGAAAACCTGCTGTTGCCGCTCCTTCATTCGCTGCCGGAGAAGGCCGGCGGTATCAACGTAACGATGGGCTATCCGCTCAAAACGACCCTTGCATACGCTTTTCTGGAGCGGCTCATCGAATTGCAGGTCCACCGGCGCGAAGGGCGGGAGGGAACGTCGTTCTATCATGTCGATGTAGCGGGAATACTGACGCATCCTTATGTCGTGCAGAGCGACCCGAAAGCGATCGCGCAGCTGCGCGAAACGATGTTTTCCGACCGCCGCATTCGCATGAACGCTTCCGAGCTGACCGTGACGCCGCTGTTGACGGTGCTGTTCGCTCCGACTGCCGGGTGGCGGACGTTGTCGGACTACCTGCTGCGTGTCGTGGCCGCCGTCGCCCGCGAACCCTATGACGGCGATGACGCTCGGCAGCGGGTAGAGTTTCTGGCCGTTATTTCCGAACAGCTTACACGACTTCGCAATTCGTTGGATGCTTGCGATATAGAAATTACAACCTCTATCTATACTTCGCTTTTGCGGCGGCATCTGCAAACCGTGCGGATTCCCTTCGAGGGCGAGCCGCTCGAAGGGTTGCAGGTGATGGGAATTCTGGAGACCCGCAACCTTGATTTCCGCAATGTCGTCCTGCTCTCGATGAACGACGACAATTTCCCCGGCAACTGTGTGGCGCAGGCGTCGTTTATTCCCTACAATCTGCGGGCGGCCTTCGACCTGCCGACGCCGGCGCATCACGAGGGGGTCTACGCTTACTATTTCTACCGCCTTGTCCAGCGAGCCGAACGTGTCTATATGCTCTATTGCGCGCACGCCGATGAGAAGACGACCGGCGAACAGAGTCATTACATCTACCAACTGGATTTCGAAACCGATTTCCATCTGAAGCGCGTCGAGGTGGGCGTCGACGTCAATCTGGCTGAGAATCCGCCTATCGAGGTGGCCAAATCGGGCGACGTGTGGGCGAAACTCTCCCGCTTCGTCGACGCCGAATCGCCGGCGAAGCTCTCGCCGACGGCGTTTTTCCGATATATCGCCTGTCCGCTGCGTTTCTATTTCTACTCCGTGGCGCGGCTGAAGGCCGACGACGAATTGACCGAGGAGGTCGATGCTCCGATGTTCGGAACGATCCTCCATGCCGCGGCACAACGGCTTTACGAGCGGATCGAAGGGGAGGAGCACCCGGGTGAAACGTTGCGCGCGCTGGTCAAAAGCGGAGCGGTGGAACAGGCCGTTACGGCGGCCATCAACCGAGAATACCTGCAAAAAGAGTCGGCCGATGCGAAGGAGTACCCCGGCAATCTGGTGCTGGTGCACGATATCGTCTCCAAATACCTGCGTCACGGCGTCGTCGCCTACGATGCGGCGCACGACGGGTTCCGCGTCGAGGGGCTGGAGCGCGACGTCGAGGATTTATTCGGTTTTACCTCTGCGGGCCGTGAATTGCGGGTTCGGTTCGGCGGTATTGCCGACCGGATCGACCGGCTGGACGACGGCCGCCTGCGTGTGGTGGACTACAAAACGGGGGAGTCGCAGCTGGAGTTCGCAGGGATCGAAGCACTGTTTAACAGCGAAGCCAAACAACGTCAGTCCAATGTTTTGCAGACGTTACTTTATGCGATGATGCTGACGCACTCCGAAGGGTGCGAGGCGGTGCCAGCCCTCTATTACGTGCGGCGGATGAACCGTCCCGATTACTCGCCCGAACTGATCGACCGTTCGACGGGCGGCGTGGGAGAGGGCTACTCGGCCTATGCGATCGAGTTCGAACGGCTGCTGCGCGAGAAACTCGCCGAGCTATTCGATCCCTCCGTGCCTTTCCGTGCGACGGAGGATACGGAACACGTCTGCCGCTACTGCGACTATCGGTCGATATGCCGCCGATAATTTACTTGTTTACAGTTAAATGTATCTCAATTCTCCGGCTTGTCGGTGTATCGGCGCGAACGGCTTGGAAGTGCGGCGATACGGTGGGTAGCAGGAAAGTTTCCGTTGGTAATACTGCTTATCTGCAAAATACCCTTGAGTTTCTGATTGTCTCGACATTGCCGGGCAATGTCGGCAGTTCGCCGCCGCCTCACCGGCGGACTGCACCCGCCGAGACTCGTGCAATTCCGGCCGCCGGCGACGAACAGCGGACACGCTGAACGATCGAGGGGGTAAGATTGCGGAGAAGCATATTGCCAATTGGCAGACGGGTCTTCCCGACAGGCTCTCCAGTTCAGAGTTTTACCACGAAATAGGCCGCGCCGCTGCGTCGTGCCGCCTCGATGCCGACGGCCGAATCCTCGAAGATAAGCGTCTCGGCGGGCGTCGCCCCTTCGATCTCCATCGCCTTGAGGAAGCAGCCCGGATCGGGCTTGCTTTGCGGTGCGTCGAGCGCCGAAACGATGCCGTCTACTCCCGTTTCGAGATGCAGGTGGCGCATCACATTGTCGATATTGGCGCGCTGGCCTGTCGAGACGATCCACACGCGGCCGCCCTCTGCCCGAAACTGCTGGCAGAACTCCCACAGCGGACGGTTGAGTGCGACGAGGTCGAAATAACGGGGATAGAGTTCGATCTTGCGCCGTCGGAGCCGGTCGATCTCTTCGGGATCGTCGATGCCGATCGACCGCAGGAATTCGGGACACCGCACACCGAAATAGCGGGCGGCATACTCCTCCTCGGTCATTTCGTAACCCGCTTCGCGAAGCGTTTCGACATAAGCGCGGCAGTTGGCACGACGCGTATCGACGAGTGTGCCGTCGAAATCCAAAAGAATCAATCGGATACGGGACATGGTTTCAAACGTTAGTCGAACGACTGCATACCGGAGCGCGCAATGCGCATCATGCGCTGATAGTCGTCGGGAGAGAGTTCCATGAAGAAATAGTGAATCGGGTCGACACGCATCCCGTTGCAGCGCACTTCGTAGTGCAGATGCGGGGCGAGCGATAGTCCCGAGTTGCCCGAGAGGGCGATGATATCACCCCGCCGCACCTGCTGTCCGCGCCGGACGTTGATCTTGCCCAGATGCGAATAGAGGGTCTCGTAACCGCCTCCGTGGTCGATGACGACCGTTTGACCGGAGGTGCTGTTGCGCAGCGACACCTCCTTGACCGTCCCGTCGGCCGTGGCGAAGACGCGCGATCCTTCGGGGATGGCGTAATCGACGCCCTGATGCGAGCGGAGCACCTTCTGGAACGGATTGATACGCATTCCGTAGGAGGTCGTGAGCAGCGTCAGCTGCTTGTTGATGATGGGTTGGATGGCCGGTATCCGGTTGCGGTTGGTGCAGCAGCCGATCGCTTCGGCCATGCTGTCGTAAGAGCTTTGCAGGTCGGCGGCAGCGCGTTCGGTGGCGTCGAGCCGCTGTGCGAACTGCTTTTGCAGCTCGGTGGTCGACTGCGACAGCAGCCCTTCGTAGAAGTTCCAGCGGTTCGCGGCATTCTCCTCCTCGAAATCGTAGGGATCGGCCTCGAAGAGGATGTGAAAGACGTTGCGGTCGCGCGCCACGACGTTCTCCATCACGCTGCTGAGCGAGTCGTAGCGCTCGGTGAGCGTCTCGTACTCGCGTCGCAGCCGGTCGGTCGAATGCTTGAGGCGGTACTCCACCGGCGTGTCGAAGAAGATCGAGAAGGCGAAATAATAGAGCACGGCGGCCCCGGTCCATACGAAAAGCTGGATGATGACGCGCGTGACATTGTTCCAGAATGTCTTACGGCGGCGGATTTTGGCTATGTATCGACTGTCGGGCATGGCATCAATCGGTTTCCATGGTCGTTTCGTGCATCTCCTCCATGAGCTTGTTGTACTCTTCGGCCGTCATGTCTTTGTTGAAGTAGTTGATCGGATTGACCACCTGCCCCATGTACATTACCTCGTAGTGGAGGTGCGGGCCTGTCACGCCGCCCGTGCGCCCCGCTTCGGCGATGAGCTGCCCGCGCACGACGGGGTCGCCCGGTTTGACGAAGACTTTGTTCAGATGCGCATAGCGGGTCTTATAGCCGAATTCGTGGTTGATGACGACGAAGGTGCCGTATCCGTGGCGGGCGCGGTTCAGATCGACTTTTTCGACTACGCCGTCGCCCGTAGCATAGACGGCGTCGCCCACGTTGCACGCCATATCGATTCCTTTGTGCATGATGTAACGGCCGTAGAGCGGGTGGCGGCGCATCCCGAAGGCACCGATACCGTTGCGCAGTTTGTTACGGTCGATGGGCCACGTGGCGGGAATCGCCGAGGAGAGTTTCTCCTTGTTCTTGGCCAGAATCTGCAACTGGTCGAACGACACCGACTCCAGATAGAGTTGCCGTGCCAGTGCATCCATCTGTTTCCATGTGCCGATCATCAGCGACGAGTAACTGTCGTCGGCCATCGGACGGTATTTTTCGCTGGGGTATTCGGTGTAGATGCCGTCGAGCGCGAGCGTGTCGGTCGAGAAGAGCGCCCGATAGACCGACTGGTCGCGGTGGCGGATCTCGGCCATTTTGCGTTCGGAGGCATTCAGCCGGTCCTGCATGATGCGGTATTTCATCACCAGCTCGCGGTTCGAGCGGTTGATACGGTACATTTTCGGGGTGTAGAAGAAGTAGGAAAAGAGGGCATTCACCACTGAGATGAGGATGAATCCGATGAGAATCTTGCGCAGCAGGCGGTAGGTACGCAGGCGGAACGGAGCCGTGATAACTTCGTAGGTAAGGGTCTGCGGATTGAATCGGTGTTCTTTTTTTGCCATGCCTGAAAAAACTCAGCGAGATGGTGCAAATTTAGGTTAAATTGTGTAATTTTGCAACCTGATAAAAGGAAACGCAGGAATCGGATAAAACAGTATATATGGAATCGAATAAAATTCGTCAGGCTTTTTTGGACTTTTTCCAGAGCAAGGGGCACGCAATCGTTCCGTCGGCTCCGATGGTGGTCAAGGGCGATCCCACGCTGATGTTCACCAATGCGGGCATGAATCAGTTCAAAGATATCTTTCTGGGCAACGCTCCGCGGAAATATCCGCGTGCGGCCGACACGCAGAAATGTCTGCGCGTCTCGGGCAAGCACAATGATCTGGAGGAGGTGGGGCACGATACCTATCACCACACCATGTTCGAAATGCTGGGCAACTGGTCTTACGGCGATTACTTCAAGCGGGAGGCGATCGAGTGGGCGTGGGAGCTGCTGACCGGAGTCTACAAGCTGCCTGCCGAACGGATGTACGCCACTGTCTTCGAGGGTTCGGAGCAGGACGGCGTGCCTTTCGATCAGGAGGCTTACGACGTGTGGGCGCAGTTCCTGCCGGCGGATCACATCATCCGCGGTAACAAGCACGATAATTTCTGGGAGATGGGCGAGACGGGTCCCTGCGGACCCTGCTCGGAGATCCATTTCGATCTGCGCGACGAAGCGGAGATCGCGCTCAAATCGGGCCGCGAGATGGTCAATACGGGGCATCCGCAGGTGATCGAGATCTGGAATCTCGTCTTCATGCAGTTCAACCGCAAGGCCAACGGTTCGCTCGAACCGCTGCCCGCGAAGAACGTCGACACGGGCATGGGTTTCGAACGCCTGTGTATGATCATGCAGGGCAAGAAATCGAACTACGATACCGATGTATTCCAGCCCACGATCGGCCGTCTGGCCGCGCTTTCGGGCAAAATCTACGGAGCGGACGTAAAGAGCGACGTAGCCATGCGCGTGGTGGCCGACCACCTGCGTGCCATCGCCTTTTCGATCGCCGACGGACAGCTGCCTTCGAACGTCAAGGCGGGGTATGTCATCCGCCGCATCCTGCGCCGCGCTGTGCGCTACGGCTACACCTACCTCGGTTTCACCGAACCCTTCCTCTGCAAACTGGTGGCGGGGCTGGTGGAGCAGATGGGCGGACAGTTCCCCGAACTGAAGGCCCAGCAGACCCTGATCGAGCGCGTCATCGAGGAGGAGGAGAGTTCGTTCCTGCGCACGCTGGCCACGGGTATCACGCTGCTCGACGGTGTGATCGCCGAGGTGAAGCGGCAGGGCGGCAGCAAGATTTCGGGCAGGGATGCCTTCGTACTTTACGATACCTACGGTTTCCCGATCGATCTGACCGAGCTGATCGCCCGCGAACAGGGCGTCGAAGTCGATTTGGGCGCTTTCGAGACGGAGTTGCAGGCGCAGAAGGAGCGTTCGCGCAACGCCGCCGCCGTGGCCACCGACGACTGGCAGGAGCTGTTTCCCATCAAGCAGAGTGAGTTCATCGGCTACGATACGCTGACGGCGCCGGTGCGCATCGCGCGTTACCGCCGCGTCTCGGCCAAAAATAAAACGACCTATCAGCTGGTTTTCGACCGGACGCCTTTTTACGGCAATTCGGGCGGTCAGATCGGCGACGTAGGCTTTATCGAGAATGCCAACGAGAAGATCGATATCGTGGCCGCCGACAAGGAGAACGGTCTGATTATCCATATCGTCGAGAAGCTGCCGGAGAACCCCGCTGCGGATTTCACGGCGGTAGTCGACCCTGCCAAGCGGCAGGCGGCGGCCAACAACCATACGGCTACGCACCTGCTGGACGCAGCCCTGCGCAAGGTGCTGGGTACGCATGTCGAGCAGAAGGGTTCGTTCGTGACGCCCGACTACCTGCGTTTCGACTTTTCGCATTTTCAGAAGGTGACGCCCGGGCAGCTGCGCGAGGTGGAGCGTCTGGTCAACCGTGAGATTCGTGCCAACCATCCGCTCATGGAGCGGCGCGACGCCACGCTGGAGGAGGCGCAGGCCGAGGGTGCGATCATGCTCTTCGGCGAGAAGTACGGCGACCGCGTGCGCATGGTGCGTTTCGGTGACTCGGTCGAGTTGTGCGGCGGTACGCACACTTGCGCCACGGGTACGATCGGCTTCTTCAAGATACTGAGCGAGAGCGCTATTTCGGCCGGTGTGCGGCGTATCGAGGCCGTGACGGGAGAGGGCGCCGAGAAGGTGATCTACGCTGCCGAAGACACGTTGCAGAATGTCGCCGAGTTTCTGAACAACAATCAGGTCGTGCAGGCGATCAAGAAGATTGTCGAAAGCAACGACTCCCTCTCGAAAGAGGTCGAGGCGATGCGTCAGGAGCAGGTGAAGGAGTGGGCCGACAAGCTTGTAAAGAGTCTTCCCGAACAGCACGGGGTGATTCTGCTGGCCAAGCAGTCGGAGCGGATGCCGGCCTTTGTCAAGGATTTGGCCTATAACCTGCGCGCCCGCATCCCCAATCTGGTGATGGTCGTCGGAACCTGTCAGGACGAGAAGCCCAATCTGACGATCATGCTCGGCGACGATGTGGTCGCCAAGGGGGTGAACGCCGGTAAGGTGATCCGCGAGGCCGCCAAAGAGATGAACGGCGGCGGCGGCGGTCAGCCCTTCTTCGCAACGGCGGGCGGCAAGAGCCCCGACAAGTTGCAGGCTGCGATCGACAAGGCCGTCGAACTGATTATGGAAGAATTGAAATAAACTCAAATAAATCGATGAAACAGAAAGTATTGCTTATGATTCTGGACGGTTGGGGCATCGGCAACCGGTCCAAGGGCGACGTCATCTCGACCGTCCATCCTGCATATATCTCGGCGATGACCGAGAAGTACCCCCATGCACAGCTGCACACCGACGGCGAGAACGTGGGGCTGCCCGACGGGCAGATGGGCAACTCCGAGGTGGGGCACCTCAATATCGGTGCCGGCCGCGTGGTCTATCAGGATCTGGTGAAGATCAACCGCGCGTGCAAGGACGGTTCGATCATGGAGAATGCGGAGGTGAAGGCGGCCTTCGAGTATGCCAAGTCGAAGGGCGTGAACGTCCATTTCATGGGACTCGTGTCTGACGGCGGCGTCCACTCGTCGATCGACCACCTCTACAAGCTCTGCGACATCGCAAAAAGCTATGGCATCGCGCATACCTATGTTCACTGCTTTATGGACGGCCGTGACACCGACCCGCGCAGCGGCAAGGGGTTCATTGCGGCGCTGGAGCAGCACATGGCGCAGTCGACGGGTGAGATCGCATCGATCATCGGCCGTTACTATGCGATGGATCGCGACAAGCGCTGGGAACGGGTCAAGGTGGCTTACGATCAGCTCGTGAACGGCGTCGGGGAACCGGCGACGGATATGGTCGCTGCAATGCAGAACTCCTACGATGCCGACGTGACCGACGAGTTCGTCAAGCCGATCGTTCGTGTCGACGCCGAAGGAAAAGCCGTCGGCACGATCCGTCCCGACGACATGGTGATCTTCTTCAACTACCGCAACGACCGCGCCAAGGAGCTTACCATCGTGCTCACGCAGGAGGATATGCCCGCCGAGGGGATGCACACGCTGCCGCTCTATTACTGCTGCATGACCCCTTACGATGCGAAATTCCAAGGGCTGCATATCCTGTTCGACAAGGAGAACGTTCAGAATACCATCGGCGAGTATGTTTCGTCGCAGGGGCTTTCACAGCTGCGCATCGCCGAGACGGAGAAGTACGCGCACGTGACCTTCTTTCTCAACGGCGGCCGCGAGGAGAAGTTCTCCGGCGAGGAGCGTATTCTGGTCGCATCGCCCAAAGTTGCGACCTATGACTTGCAGCCCGAGATGAGCGCCTACGAGGTGAAGGACAAGCTGGTCGAGGCGCTCGACTCGCAGAAGTACGACTTTATCTGCCTGAATTTCGCCAACGGCGACATGGTGGGGCATACGGGCATCTATGAAGCGATCGTCAAAGCCGTGAAGGCTGTCGACGAGTGCGTGGCCGAGGTGGTTGAGACCGCCAAGCGCAACGGCTACGAGATCGTGCAGATCGCCGACCACGGCAATGCCGACAACGCCGTCAATGCCGACGGTACGCCCAATACGGCGCATTCGCTCAATCCGGTGCCCATCGTCGTGGTTTCGGATCGCGTGAAGGCCGTGCACGACGGTGTGTTGGCCGACGTGGCTCCCACGGTGCTCAAGCTCATGGGACTCGAACAGCCTGCCGAGATGACGGGTAAGGCACTCGTCGAGATGAAATAATCGTCGTACGACTGACAGACGGGGGATTTCTCTGCAAAAGAGAAGTCCCCCTTGTTTTTGCAATACCGATTGTATTTTCTATCTTTGTCGAGGATAACACCTCGGTTTGAGCGGGTTTCGCCTCGGCCGGATTAGTGTCCGGTGTAAAGTCGATACGTGTCGTTTCCGAATTAAAAAGAGTTGAAGATGAAAATCGCTATTTTAGGTGCCGGCAATATGGGCAGCGCCATCGTTTGCGGGCTGGTTCAGAGCGGCAGGTTCCGTGCGGAGGATATCGTCTGCACGGCGCGTACCGAAGCGACGCTCGAACGTTTGCGCACGCAGTGCCCGGGGGTACGGGCGACGACCGACAATGTCGCCGCCGTGCGGGACGCTTCGATCGTAGTGCTGGCCGTCAAGCCGTGGCTTACCGAGTCGTTGATCCGTGAAATCCGGCGGGAGATCGACCCCGACCGCCAGTCGGTGGTTTCGGTGGCGGCAGGCGTGCCGCTGGCGCAGCTCGCCGAGTGGCTGACGGCCGACAGTGCGGCGCAGCCGGCTTTGTTCCGCGTGATTCCTAACACGGCGATCGCCGTGCGTCACAGCATGACCTTCGTGGCTGCACGGGGTGCCGATGCCGCACGGGTGGAACAGGTGATGACCGTTTTTCGGGAATTGGGCGAGGCGATGCTCGTCGAGGAGCCGATGCTGGAGACCGGAATGATCCTCGCTTCGTGCGGAATCGCCTTTGCACTGCGCTATGTGCGGGCATCGGTCGAAGGAGGCGTGGAACTGGGCTGTCCGGCGCAGCAGGCGACGCATATCGTCGCCGCGACGCTCCGCGGTGCTGCCGAATTGCTGTTGCAGCGGGGCGAACATCCCGAAGCTGAGATCGATCGTGTCACCACGCCGGGCGGAATCACCATTCGGGGGTTGAACGAGATGGAGCAGGCGGGTTTCACCTCGGCCGTGATACGGGGATTGAAGTCCTGCAAATAGACTGACGGTGAAAGAACTGCGTCCGGGTCGTGAATCGGCCCGGACGCTGTCGTTGTTCGGAGAGGCTATTTTTTCAGATACTCCTCGATGTTGCGCACGACGCAGTCGACGAGCGTGTCGATCGCTTCGCCCGTGGCCCATGCGTTGTGGGGCGAGGCGAGTAATTTATAGGGATCGCGCAGGGTGAGCAGCGGACTGTCGGCCTTGACCGGTTCCGACGAGAAGACGTCGAGCGCAGCGCCGGCGATCCGGCCGCCGTCGAGCGCTTCGGCCAGCGCAGCTTCGTCGACGATGCCGCCGCGGGCGACGTTGATGAGGATGGACGAGGGCTTCATCTGCCGGAGTCGATCGGCGTCGATCAGCCCCCGCGTCTGCTCGTTCAGCGGGCTGTGGATCGATACCACGTCGGCCCATGCCAGCAGTTCGTCGAGCGGGAGGGCGGGGTAGCTCTCCTGCCGTGCGACGCCCGACGTGGAGTGATAGCTCACCTCGCAGCCGAAAGCTGCCGCCAGCCGAGCCACCTCGCGTCCGATAGTACCCAATCCGATAATGCCCCAACGGCGGCCGTGCAGCTGCCGCAGCGGGCGGTCGAAGCAAAACAGACGCGGCGATGCGGCATAACGGCCGCTCTTGAAAAACGCGTCGTAGTAAACCGACTCGCGCAGCAGGGTGATCGCTGCTCCGAGCGTCGTTTCGGCTACCGAGTGGGTCGAGTATCCGGCGGCATTGCGCACTTCGATACCCCGTTCGGCCGCAGCATCGAGGTCGATGTTGTTCACGCCCGTCGCAGCGACACAGATCAGTCGCAGCTGCGGCAGCTGCGCAATCGTTGCAGCATTGAGCCGCACCTTGTTGGTGATGACGATCTCGGCCTGCGCACAGCGTGCGACGACCTCGTCGGGAGCGGTCATATCGTAACCGGTGTAGTCGCCCAGCGCCTTCACGGCCGACAGGTCGCGTCCCGCGAGCGAGTATTCGTCCAGAAAAACAATTTTGGGTTTCATATCTCTTCGGATTTAATCGTTGCTATTCCCGTTTGCCGGAATCCTCCATTTCGCCCAGCAGATCGCGTACCACCACCGATGCGCAGCCGATGCCGAACAGCGCGGGCAGGTAGGAGATCGTTCCCACGTTCGACTTCTTGTTCTGCTCCTCGCACAGCACGAGCGCCCCTTCACGGGCCGGTTCGGATGAAAAGACGGCGCGAAAACCGGCGCGGATGCCGAGCTTATGCAGGCGTTTGCGCAGCATGTGGGCCAGCGGACAGTGGTGCGTGCGACCGATGTCGGCGATCTCCATGCGCGTGGGGTCGGTCTTTGCGCCGGCGCCCATCGAACTGACCAGCGGTATTCTGCGGTCGAGACAACCTTTGATAAGGGCCAGTTTGGGCGACAGCGTATCGATGGCATCCACCGCATAGTCGTAGGGTGCAGCGTCAAGCAGCCGATCGGTCTCTTCGTCCTTGATGTATTTTTCGACGACGGTCAGCAGCAGATCGGGATTGATGTCCCGCAGCCGCTCGGCGAGCACTTCGGCCTTCGACCGGCCGATCGTCGAGTGCAGGGCGACCAGCTGCCGGTTGATGTTGGTTTCGGCGACGCAGTCGGCATCGGCGATCGTCAGACGTCCCACGCCGGCGCGGGCGATCATCTCGGCGGCGTAGGCCCCCACGCCGCCCAATCCTACGACCAGCACGTGCGCGCCGCGCAGCCGTTCGAGTTTCTCGTTGCCCAGCAGCAGCAGGGTCCGTTCCGTCCATTGTTCCATCGTTCAGGAGAAAATACGCAGGTAGTTTGTGTAAATCGTCTGTTTCAGCGTTTCGAGCGGCGTCTCCAACAGCTGTGCCGCTGCTGTGTAGACGGCGTCGATGCTTTCGAGACCGTCGTCGGTTTCGAGGAAAAGCCGCTGCGGCGGGGTGCTCCGAAGCGCCTGCACCGTGCGGGGCGAACGGAACGAACGGAGGCCGAACGAGAGATAGTAGCCTCCGGCAACGGCGCGCGCGGCCTGTTCGGGCGAACCGATGAACCCGTGGAAGATGACGGCGCGCAGGCGAAAACGTTTGAGCAGCGCCATCGTCTCCTCGAAGGCCTTCACGCAGTGCAGCACGACGGGTTTGCCGGCCGTTTCGGCCAGCTGTAACTGCTGCTCGAAAACCCGCAGCTGCGCTTCGCGGTCAGGGTGCAGGTAGTCGAGTCCGATCTCGCCGACGATCTGCACCTTGCCGATCTGCCCCTCTACGGATGCCGGATCGCCTCCGGCGGCGTCCCACGGGTGGATTCCGACGCTGTCAGGTTCGATGCCGCGTCCTGTCGGGCAGTGGGTGTGGATATTGACAAAAGGCGTTTCCATCGATGCAAAGGTAGAAATTTTCGGGTGGTTTCTCGGTTTTTTCAAAGCGGTGAAAAATAATTTGAAAAAATCTTAAATAAATAGGTAAAAAATCGTAACTTCGCGCTCGGAAAAAACAATGTTATAAAATTAACAGAACTTTTCATAATTATCACACTAATCAAACACTTTTACACATGTCGAAAATCATTAAACTGAACAAAGGTCTCGACATCAAGCTCGAAGGTCAGGCGGCCTGTGTGCTGGTCAACGCCCCGTTGGCCGACACGTATGCCGTTTCGCCGCTCGATTTTGAAGGTGTAACTCCGAAACTGCTGGTAAAAGCCGGAGATCAGGTGAAGGCAGGTACTCCGTTGTTCTTCAATAAGTACAACGAGCGCGTGTTGTTCACCTCTCCTGTGAGCGGAACCGTCGCAGCGGTGAATCGCGGCGAGAAGCGCAAGGTGCTCTCCGTGACCGTCACCCCCGATGCCGAACAGCGTTACGAGGAGTTTGCGATTCCCGATCTATCGAGTGCGACCCGTGCGCAGATCGTCGAACTTTTGTTGAAGTCCGGCTTGTGGACGATGATTATCCAGCGCCCCTACGGTATTATCGCCGATCCCGACGATGCACCTAAAGCGATTTTCGTTTCGGCGTTCGACTCGGCGCCGCTGGCACCGGACTACAACTTCGCGCTCGCAGGCGAGAAGGCCGCTTTGCAGAAGGGCGTCGAGGTCTTGAAGAAACTCACGGCAGGTAAGGTACACGTTTCGGTGCACGCAGGAGCCGAAGGCGAAGCCGCGACGCTCAAAGGCGTCGAGCTGCACGCCTTTGCAGGCAAGCATCCGGCAGGCAACGTCGGCGTACAGATCCACCACATCGATCCCGTGAACAAGGGTGAAGTGGTCTGGACGGTCAACGTGCAGGATCTGGCCACGATCGGCCGCTTCTTCTCGACGGGCCGCGTCGATCGCTCGAAGGTGATCGCCGTAGCCGGTTCGGAGGTGGCCGAGCCGCAGTACTGCCGCATTATCGACGGTGCTTCGATCCGTTCGATCGTCGGCGGAAATGCCAAGCCGCAGGCCGCAGGCGACAGCATCCGGTTCATCTCGGGTAACGTGCTGACAGGCACTAAGACGTCGCTCGACGGACACATCGGGCACTATGCGCATCAGCTGACGCTGATTCCCGAAGGCGATAAGTACGAGCTGCTGGGATGGGCGATGCCCCGTTGCAACAAGTTCTCCGTTTCGCGCTCCTATTTCTCGTGGCTCTGCCCCAAGAAGCGCTACAATCTGGATACCAATCTCAACGGCGGCGAGCGGCCGTTCGTCGTGACGGGTCTCTACGAGCAGTATCTGCCGATGGATATCTATCCGATGCACCTGCTCAAGGCTGCGCTCGCGGGCGACATCGAGAAGATGGAGAACCTCGGCATCTACGAGGTCACGGAGGAGGATTTCGCGCTCTGCGAGTTCGTCGATCCTTCAAAGACCGAGATGCAGCAGATCATCCGCGACGGTATTAACTTAATGATTAAAGAGGCTTAACGATGAGCGGATTAAGAAATTTGGTAGATAAGATCAAGCCGACCTTCTCCGAGGGCGGCAAACTCTCGTTCATGGCGTCGACGTTCGACGCCTTCGAGACTTTCCTTTTCGTGCCGAACACCACCACGCAGAAGGGAGCGCATATCCGCGACTGCAACGATATGAAGCGTACGATGATCGTCGTGGTCGCGGCACTGCTTCCGGCGCTGCTGTTCGGTATGTATAACACGGGGTATCAGGTCGGCATGACGGGCTGGGCCGCTTTCTGGTTCGGTTTCCTGCAGGTGTTGCCGATGATCGTCGTGTCGTATGTCGTGGGTCTGGGCATCGAGTTCGGATTCGCACAGGCACGCGGCCATGAGGTCAACGAGGGCTTCCTCGTCTCGGGTCTGCTGATCCCGATGATTATGCCCATAGGTACGCCGCTGTGGATGATCGCGCTGGGTACGGCCTTCGCCGTAGTCTTCGGTAAGGAGGTCTTCGGCGGCACGGGTATGAATGTGTTCAATCCGGCGTTGCTGGCGCGCGCCTTCGTCTTCTTCTCCTACACCCCGCAGATGTCGGGTGAAAAGGTGTGGTTCGCGTTGGACGGCGTGTCGGGCGCAACGGCGCTCGAACAGCTCTCGACCACGGGTACGATGGCCTATTCGAATCTGGACGCCTTCCTCGGTTTCATCCCGGGCAGCGTGGGCGAGACTTCGACGCTGGCGATTCTCATCGGCGCCGTGATTCTGCTCTTCACGGGCATCGCTTCGTGGCGCACGATGATTTCGGTCTTCGCGGGAGGCTGGCTGATGGGGTTGATCTTCAATGCGTTCGGCGGAAGTACCTACTCCGAGATTCCCGCATGGCAGCACCTGATCGTGGGCGGCTTCGCCTTCGGCGCCGTCTTCATGGCGACCGATCCGGTCACCTCGGCGCAGACCAGTGCCGGCAAGTACATCGTCGGGCTGCTGACGGGTGCGCTGGCCGTGATGATCCGTGTGGTGAATCCCGCCTATCCCGAGGGCATGATGCTTTCGATCCTCTTCATGAACGCGCTGGCGCCGCTGGTGGACTATTTCGTGGTCGAGCGGAACATCGCACGTCGTAAGAACCGTGTCAAACTTGCAAAATAGGGAGTGAATTATGGCAACCAAGAAATTTAAATGTAAAGTCTGCGGCTATATCCACGAAGGCGATGCCGCACCGGCCAAATGTCCCGTTTGCGGCGTGCCGTCTTCGGAGTTCGAAGAGATCGTCGAGGCGGGTGCCGGTGATGCGGGCACGAAGAAGGGCGGTCTCTTCTCGAATAAGAACTCCAACGCCTACATCCTCCTCTACTCGACGGTGATGGTGGTCATCGTCGCGATCCTCCTGTCGCTGGCGTCGCTGTCGTTGCAGAAACGCCAGTACGAAAACGAACTGGGTGAGAAGAAGAACAACATCCTGCAATCGCTCGGTGCGCCGGACGGGGATTTCGACACGATGGTCAAGGCCTATGTCGTCGATGCCGCCGGCAACAAGACGGAGAAACCCGCCGAAGAGGTCTTCAACATGATGAAGACGAACAAGGACCTCCGCGCCGACTACGAGCAGCAGAATCTGATTCTCTTCGAGGCGGCCGACGGCCGCGTGGTCATTCCGCTCATCGGCAAAGGTCTGTGGGACGACATCTGGGGGTATATCGCACTCGAAAAGGATATGAATACCGTATCGGGAATCGTGATGGCCCACAAGGGCGAAACGCCGGGTCTGGGTGCCGAGATCGCTACGCCGGCGCATCAGGCGCTTTACAAGGGTAAGAAGCTCTTCGAGAAGAACGACTTCGTCTCGATCACCCTGCGCAAGGGAGGAGCCAAAGACCCCGCACACGAGGTGGACGCGATCAGCGGCGGTACCAAGACTTCGGACGGCGTGACGATGATGCTGCGCGACAATCTGAACGAATATCTTCCCTTCTTCACGAAGGCGCAGGCTGCCGCACAGCCCGCCGCAGAGGTATCTAACGATCAAAAAGTAGAAAGCAATGAGTAATAAGGAAAAAGAGCCTCTGTTTTCGGCTACGAACATAAAGTATCTGACCGGCCCGTTCGGCAAGAACAATCCGGTTATCGTACAGATCCTAGGCATCTGCTCGGCACTGGCGGTAACCGTCCAGCTGAAACCCGCCATCGTGATGGCGCTTTCGGTGACGGTGGTGACGGCATTCTCGAATCTGGTGATGTCGCTGCTGCGCAAGGGGATTCCCGCCCGCATCCGCATCATCGTCCAGCTGGTGGTGATCGCCGCACTGGTGATCCTCGTCGATCAGGTCCTCAAGGCCTACGTCTACGAAGTCTCCAAACAGTTGTCGGTCTATGTCGGTCTGATTATCACCAACTGCATCATCATGGGTCGCGTCGAAGCCTTCGCACTGGGCAACAAGCCGTGGCCGGCGTTCCTCGACGGTATCGGCAACGGTCTGGGCTACGGTATGATTCTGGTGGTGGTCGCCTTCTTCCGCGAACTGCTGGGATCGGGCACGCTGCTGGGCTTTCGCATCGTTCCCGAGAGCTGGTACATCGCCAACGGCGGTGCCTACTCGAACATGGGTCTGATGCTCTTCCCGCCCATGGCGCTCATCATCGTGGGGTGTATCATCTGGATTCACCGCTCTTATAACAAGGATTTACAGGAAAAGTAGCAGGTAGCGTATGGAAACACTGAATATTTTTATCCGGTCGATCTTTATCGACAACATGGTCTTCGCCTTCTTCTTCGGCATGT
>URRP01000033.1 GCA_900550375.1 uncultured Alistipes sp.
CCTCGGCAAAATGCAAATAAATTTGCTTTTGCTCGCGGCTTATTCGTATCTTTGTCCATCATGAAATACTACAAGAAACAGAAAATCGGCGAAAACCTGCTCTATGGCATGGTATGGCTGGCGATCCTGCTCGTACCCATCCTCAACTCGAAGATGATGTCCGAGGTGCACGTCAGCCTCTCCAACATTCTGATCGCATGGCAGCAGATCGCGCCCTATCTGTTCATCTTCATCATTCACAACGCCTTCATCGTGCGCTACGTCAAGCGCCACCAATACATCCGTTACGTTATCGTCGACGTGCTCTTCATCTCGGCGGTTTTCTACGGAGTCGACGTGCTCGACCGCGTGCTGGGCGACTTCGCCTCGCCGGAGCATCTCATCAGCGCCAAACACGCGTCGTTCACCGACCTGCCCGTCTACTGGAATATCGTGCTGGGCATCTTCATGAGCTGCGCCAATACTGCGATCAAGATGATGTATCAGTCGCTGCGCGACGAGCAGGCGATGGAAGAACTTCAACGGCAGAATCTTCAGGCGGAGATGGACTATCTCAAATACCAGATCAACCCCCACTTCTTCATGAATACGCTCAACAACATCCACTCGCTGATCGACATCGACGCCGCCTATGCGCAGGATGCCGTGATCGAGCTGTCGAAGATGATGCGATACGTCCTTTACGACTCGGGGCACGAGGCCATTACGCTCGAAAAGGACATTCAGTTCATGGAGAACTACATCAAGCTGATGCGCATCCGCTACACCGAAGACGTGGATATCCGGTTCGACTACCCGGACGACCTGCCGCACGACGTCACCATCCCGCCGCTGCTGCTGATCGTCTTCGTCGAAAATGCCTTCAAACACGGCATCAGCTACTCACGGCCTTCGTTCATCCATATCCGCGTGCGGTACATCGACCGGAAGGTCTATTACAGCATCATCAACAGCCGCCATACCGCCGAGCGTTCGGGTAAAGACGCAGGCATCGGACTGGAGAACGTCCGCCGGCGGCTGCAACTGATCTTCGGAAACCGCCACACGCTTACCTTCGACACTCGCAGACCCAATATGTACCGTGTCAAACTTATTATTCCCGCCGTCTCCCATGATTAAATGCATCGCCATCGACGACGAACCGCTCGCCCTTCGGCAGCTTCGCACCTACATCGCCCGCGTTCCCTTTCTGGAGCTGGCGGGTGAATACCGCAACGCGCTCGAAGCCTCCCGCGCTCTCGAACAGCGCCCCGTGGATCTGATCTTTTGCGACATCAACATGCCCGATCTCAACGGCATCGATTTCGTGCGCACGCTCTCCGCAGAGCAGCGCCCGATGGTCGTCTTCACGACCGCCTACTCCGAATATGCCGTCGAGGGATTCAAACTCGAAGCGATCGACTACCTGCTCAAGCCCTTCGGATTCGACGAGTTCAACCGCGCCGTACAGCGGGTCAAATCGCTCATCGACCTCATCCGCAGCCGCCGCGAACAACCCGACGACACGGCGGAGAGCATCACGCTGCCGCAAGACAACCGCGAATTTCTATCGGTCAAGACCGACCACATGGTCTCGCTCGTCAAACTCCAGAGCATCATCTATCTGGAGAGCATGGGCGAATACGTCCGCATCCACACCACCGAAGGTAAGACGCTCACCACCCTCTACCGTCTCAAGAATATGGAAGCGGTACTGCCCGCCGACTCCTTCATGCGCGTACACCGTTCCTACATCGTGAATCTGCGCCGCATCGCCGGCTACGCCAAAGGGCGCATCTTCTTCTCGACCGACGAACGCAATTTCGTCCCCATCGGCGAAAACTACCGCGAAACTTTCGCCGCCTATACCGAGAAGGCTTACAACACGCTCTGAGCGAGGGGCTACAATAATATAAAAAAAACACGTCCGTACGATGCGGACGTGTTTTTCTATTCTTCGGTCGATTCTTAAAATTCGAATCCTAATTTGATACTGAAACCGCCGCAATTAAACGAATCGGGAATAGAATAACCGCCGCTGACATAGCGGTATTCGATTCGTTACATCGTATAACCGATTCCGAAATTCACAGCACTTTTCGCTCCGACAGCAAATCGGACACCGACCATCGGATTGAAATAGAATCCTGTATCCTCGTGCACCGTATAACCGATCTTCATATCGATGAACGGACACACGGAATGCTTCAAAAGATCGGCCCGCAGGTCGGCGAAAATCGGTATCTCGACTGCCTCAGCATCAAAATAATAGTGCACTCCGACACCCGCACCAGCAAAAAGGCAAGGCAAGATCTGATAGCCGTGCGTCGTCGAAAACTCGATACGGTCCAACCCGAAATCACCCGTTCCGATCGTGTATCCCAGATCGACGAATCCGCGATACCCTTTTTGCGGTCCCCTGCCGTTCTGAAAGACACCGGAAGTGGACGTATCGGTTGTAAATGTACTCCGAACAGGTCGATTAGTAATCTGCTCCTTCGTAATTTTCTCGACATCGGTCATTTCATATACGAAGATACTGCCGTCTGCCATCTGAATTTTCAGCGACTTATTGGGAATCTGTTCGACAATCAATCCCCGAATGATGCTTCCATTCTTTAGATAGACAACTTCTTGAAACGACTGGGCGGAAACCGTCCCGATACCGGCGCAGACGATCGCCAGCATAAACAAAATAGCAAATTTCTTCATTTTGACAGATGTTATCATCCCGCTCGACTCCCGCACGGGCTTCCGTAAAAGAAAGTGTGGAGTCATTCGTCTATCTGTCCCGAGGTTCTGGAATACCTTGCATCAATAAACAATACCCACACCGAATAGTATACATCTAGCTGATAATATGTCTATCCCTGATGCAATGAAATTTTCACAGATTTAGGAACAAGGATTTAGCGAAACACTTTCACTAAAAAATATGTCACCATCCCTTCCGTAGAACAGTATGACAAAGTTAAAAAAATGTTTTCGATATACAACACTCTTTGGGGTATTGCATCGACAAATTTCGGTTGGAAGTTTCAGAAAATCAAGAATTATCCGACAGATCTCCTGACAACAGTCCGTTTTCAGCCTGTTGTTGCGGACGAAATCGCAGTCGAATCACGTATCCACGACCGTATTCCGCACGCCGCATCGGCATTCCGGCTGTCGCAGGCGTCGGAAATTCGCGAATTCGCTGTATATTTGCACACATTAACCCGAAAACCCCAACGATGACAAACCTGATGCAGACGGCAGAAACCCGTATCTCTGCGGCCGCATTCGCCGACACGAAACCCCATTACGATATCCTCGACGGACTGCGCGGAGTAGCGGCACTGACGGTCGTCTGTTTCCACCTGTTCGAGGCTTATGCCACCAGCCATCTGGATCAGAAGATCAACCACGGCTATCTGGCCGTCGACTTCTTCTTCATCCTCTCCGGCTTCGTCGTCGGCTATGCCTACGACGACCGATGGAAACGCATGTCGGTCAGGGAGTTTCTCAAACGCCGTCTCATCCGCTTGCAGCCGATGGTCGTTATCGGGGCACTCATCGGCGGCGCCATCTTCTACACGCAGGGCTGTTCCGTCTGGGACGTCTCGAAAGTCTCCTTCGCGGCGCTGCTCGCCGCCGCCCTGATGAACGCCTTTATGATCCCTGCGACGCCCGGCTCCGAGATTCGGGGCGTCGGTGAAATGTACCCGCTCAACGGACCGAGCTGGTCGCTGTTTTTCGAATATATCGGGAATATCCTCTACGCCCTCTTTCTGCGTAGACTTCCGACTCGGGCGCTCGCCGTATGGGTTGCACTCGCCGGCTGCGGCTTGGCGGCATTCGCCGTCTGGGGACCCTACGGCGATATCTGCGTCGGATTCGCACTGACCGAAGAGAATATCGTCGGCGGTTCGCTGCGACTGCTATTCGCCTTCTCGGCTGGTCTGCTGCTGTCGCGCGTATTCAAACCCGTCCGTATAAAGGGTGCCTTCTGGATCGGCGGGCTCGCGATCGTCGCCCTGTCGGCCGTGCCGCGCATCGGCGGAAGCGAGCATCTGTGGATGAACGGTCTCTACGATTCCTTCTGCGCCGTCGTTCTCTTCCCCGTTATCGTTTATCTCGGCGCATCGGGAAAGGCGACCGACCGGCTGACTACCCGTCTGTGCAAATTCCTGGGAGACATATCGTACCCGCTTTACATGGTACACTACCCCTTCATCTATCTCTATTACGCGTGGGTTAAAAACGAGAACCTCACCTTCGTCCAGTCGCTGCCCGGCGCAGCGGCGCTTGTCGTCGGCTCCGTAGTATTGGCCTATCTATGTCTGAAGCTCTACGACGAACCGGTACGCAGATTCCTGACGAAACGGTTTTTGCGCGCCCGAACATGACACAGGAAAGCGCCCCCGCCGTCAGCCGTCCGTCGTCCGCGATGCACCGGAATCGATCGCGGGAAAGCGGTCGCGCTGAATATACTGCCCGTCCGTAAACTCGTAACAATAGTGCGACCGGCCGTTGGTCAGTACCAGATAACGCGCGCCGAGCACCGAGTTATAGCGCACGGCCTGTGCCAGCACATGACGGTTGATCGGAATTTCCGGCGCCTTGCATTCGCACAGCACCAACGGTCTTGCCTCATCGTCCACCACCACGACATCGGCCCGCTGGGGCGCGCCGTTCATCGCCACCGGATACTCCTGCACGATGCGCTGACGGGCGGCGCCGCATCCCGTTTCGAGGTAGGCGATCAGATGGCGGCGTACCCACTCTTCAGGCGTGAGTACCAGCCACTCCGCCCGCAGATCATCCCACACGAGCGTCCGCTCGCCGCGCTGCGAGGCACGCAATTTGACCGAAGGGAAATTCAATTTGGGGTACGACGACATCGTGTTCCGAAAAAATTTGTAACTTTACGCAGGACAAATATACGAATTATGCGATACATTCCTCTTGTCACAGCACTCTTTTCGACCCTCAGCGTCGCCGCACAGTCCTACGACTCGCCTGCAACGGTGGCCATCGACCGCGACGCGCCCCGCAGCGAAATCATCGCCTATCCTTCGCAGCAGGAGGCGCTGACCTTCGGCCATGCCGCATCGCGCTACCTGCGCCCCGTGGCCGACTGGCAGGAACTGAAGAGCGAATCGGGACGCACCCTCACGGGAGAGTTCTCCATGCCCTTCGCTTGGATCGACCGCGAGATTTTCCTGCATATTGCGTCGGCCGGATCGTCCTACGAGGTGACGCTCAACGGCAAACGCGCCGGATATGTACAGGACGGCGCTACGCCCGCCGAGTTCGACGTCACGAAGCTCACCGTCGAAGGGAAAAACCGCGTGAGCGTCACGCTCTTTACGCCGGCTGTCGCCGACGTGCTGCAACGCAGCCCCGAAGCGAATCCCACGTTGGGCGCATGTTACGTCATGGCGCAGCCGAAGATGCGCGTGCGCGACGTCGTGGTCAACTCCTCGATGACTGACGACGGCAGCAGCGGCGTGCTGGAGCTGGGAATCGTGATGAAAACGCACACCCTCAACCCCAAGACCACGCGGGTCTACTACGAACTCATCGCTCCCGACTCGACGAAGGTACTCGACGGATACAAGGATCTCACGCTCGACATGCGCCGCGAAGATACCGTCCGCCTCATGCAGGTCGTTCCCCGTTCGCAGATGTGGAGCGCCGAACAGCCGAACCGCTATACGCTGCTCGTGAAAACCCGTTTCGAGGGACGAATCAACGAATATGTTCCCGTCAAGGTCGGATTCCGAACGGTAGCGGCCGAGCAGGGGAAACTGCTTATCAACGGGGAACCCGTCGAACTGCGGATTCAGGAGCTGACGGCCGAGCAACAATCCGGCGAACTGGACACGCTCAAGAAACTGGGTTACAATACGCTGAGGCTGCCTTCGGGACGACTCGCACGCGAATTGCTGAACCGCTGCGATTCACTGGGATTCTACGTGATCGACCAGCTGCCGATCGATACGAGCCGCGCGGGAATGTCGCGCAAACAGGGCGGCAATCCGTCGAACGATCCGCAGTGGCTCGACGCCTACCTCGACCGCACGCAACAGCATTACCACGCCGTGAAACGCCACCCGTCGATCGTCGCTTTCTCGCTCGCCCGGGAATCGGCCAACGGCATTAACCTATATGAGAGCTATTTACGATTGAAGGAACTGGAATCCGACCGTCCGGTTATCTATACGGAGTCCGGCAGCGAATGGAACAGCGACAGGTTGGATCTGTAATTTTTTGAAAGTTTTTTTTGGAGATAAAAAAATTATTCCTACCTTTGCACTCGCAATCGGAGATCGATTGATGCCTCTTTAGCTCAGTTGGTAGAGCACGACACTCTTAATGTTGGGGTCCAGGGTTCGAGCCCCTGAGGGGGTACTGAAAGAAACAGCTGATAATTTTTGATTATCAGCTGTTTTCTTTTTATCGGCACATCGACCCGAAGCAAATATATCGGCAAAAACGGCAAACGACCGATTTCCTATATGCTCCATATTTCATCAATCGAACGATTTTCTTCAGGGATGCTGCGCATTGAACGATCCGATCGTTCGGATACGCTGCTCGAACTCGTCGCGCGTGATGTTGCTGCGGTATTTGATCTTCGAACGGTAATTATAGATCGTGCTCAGCGAATAGTGCAGCAGAGCGGCGATTTTAGGCGTATCGGCGATTCCCAGCCGGATCAGCGCAAAAATGCGCAGCTCGGTATTGAGAAATTCGCCCTTTTTCAACTCGATGCGCGAATCTTCGGCCAGCAGCGAATTTAGCTCCTCGACGAAGGTCGGATAGAGCCGCAGAAAGGTCGAGTCGAAGAGGTTGTAGAACTGTTTCAACTCGACGTTCTCCGCCGAAGAGGTTCCGTACTCCCTGCGCAGTTCGTCGACACGTCCGTCACGCAGAAGCTTACGCACATGCCGGCGCTCCCCGGCAATCTTGTCGATATACTCCGAGCACATCATCAGAAACATGCCGATATACTCCTCCTTCACGCCGTTGGCCTCGGCAATCTGATTATTCAGCTCTTTGAGCCGTTCGTTGATGCAGCTCAGGTCCTCGACCGATTCGTTGAGCCGCTGGTTCGCCTCGTGCATCCGGCGACGCGCCTCGTGCAGCTTGCGGTTCTGCCGCAGCATGAAGAAAAGCCCGCCGACCGCCAGCAGGATGAACAGCACCATCGAACAGATAAACACCCGCTGAATCCGCTCCATCTTCAGCTTATGGGCATAGTACGCCTGCTCGATACTGGGCAGCACCAGCGCGTCCTGCCACGGCCGCAGACGGGAATTGAAATACTGAGCGTCGTCCATCACCACGCGGATGTATTTCATCGCACGCTGAATATCGGTATCGGTCAGCACGCTCGCCAGACTCTTGAGCGCCGCATAATCGCGGATTCCCAACTGGATGTCGGTAATGGCCGACCGAGCGAACCAGACACGCATCTGTTCGCGATCACCTTCCAACTCGGCCACCAATGCCCGCATATAGGCCGCCGTAGCGTATTCGCGAGAGAGCCTCGGCACCTGCTCCATAATCGTGTCCGTCAACGCACAGGCCACTCCGAAGCGCCGGTCGTAGATCGCACGCCATAACTCGGCGTTCAGCCGCACGACCGAACCCGGTTCGCTGTCGCCGATCACCCGATCGTTATAGAAGAGCGCCAGACGCTGCGAGCGCACCGACTGCTCGGCATCGTGCGAATAGAGACGCAGCTCGTCGTTGAGTTTCTGACGCGCGCTGTAATAGCGGACGAGCTGCTGACGGGTCAGATGCACCGTATCGACCCGATCGAGCAGCTGCGACGATTCGAAATAGATCCCCGTCGAAGCATAGAAATTGGCGAGCTGAATCTCCGTATCCGCCAAGCGCACAGAACTTCTCATTCGGTGCGCCAGATCGATATTGCGATAAAAATAGCGGATTGCCGAATCGGCCTGATAGGTGATATACTCGTTGACGAGCCGTTCGTTGAGCAGATACTGCTGTTCGGGCGTGAACTCAGACCGTTCCAGCAGCTCCTTGAGTGACAAAATCCGCTGTTCGCGGTTTTCGATGTAGGTTTCACGCTGTTTGAGCCGGGCATCGATCTGCTGGAGCAATCCCTCGAAATTTTCGCGGGCACGGCCAGCGCCGGCCGCAAGGAGTAAGAAAAGCACACAGACCATTCGTTTCATGCATCCATCCGTATTTGTTACAAACAAAGATACGAAAAGTCGAGCGCAGAAGCAAACGTTTCGTTTGATTATGCCGAGACACAGTATCTAAGGCGAAGCCAAAGTACGAAAAGTCGAGCGCAGAAGCAAACGTTTCGTTTGATTATGCCGAGACGCAGTATCTACGGCGTAGCCAAAGATAGCAAAAAAACGGAGATTCCAATTTCACAAAATTATAATCCGCACCCTGCGGGCGGCGAAAAGAGAGGATTCGAATTCCGAATAATTTACTTTTTTTCTCGGAAAGAATAGGTCAATATCTTTAGAATCAATACGTAAACATTAATTTTATTTACAAAATCATCTTAGCACCAAGTGTTTTTGAAATTTGATTCCTAAATTTACAACAATAACAACAAACAGAATCTTTTAGAGATGCATATAATAAATTATTTATAAATTAACATCCGAAAGAAAAATAGAATCACCAACCACTCATTAAAACCCAAATCTATGGTAAAGCTATCTACTAAACTGCAATCGCGTCATTGGCGGGGGGGGGAATTTTTAGCTCTCCTCATCATGGCGATCTTGGCTTTCTCAACGGGAGCCTATGCGCAGCAACGGAGTGTTTCCGGTAAGATCATCGACCAGAGCGGCGCGCCGCTCATCGGGGCAACCGTCATCGAAACCGGAACCACCAACGGAACGACGACCGACATCGACGGCCGTTTCACCCTCCCGCTCAAGGGCGCGGGTCAGAGCGTCGACGTCGCATCGCTGGGTTACCTTTCGCAGACGATCGCGTTAGCGGGCAAAACCTCGCTCGACGTGACGCTTCAGGAGGATGCCATCGGTATCGAAGCCGTGGTCGCAGTGGGTTACGGCACAGTTCGGCAGAAGGACCTGACCACCGCCGTATCGATCGTCTCGACCGATGATCTCGACACCCGCCCCATCACGTCGGCCTCGGGTGCCCTTCAGGGAAAAGCCGCCGGCGTACAGGTCATCCAGCCGAACGGTATGCCGGGGCAAGGCATGGTCATCCGCGTGCGCGGCGCCTCGTCGATCGAAGCGTCCAACGATCCGCTCTATGTCGTGGACGGCGTACCCGTAGGCGAAGGCAACTACGCCATCGCCTATCTCTCGCCCAACGACATCGAGTCGATGCAGGTGCTCAAGGATGCGTCGTCGGCCGCGATCTACGGTTCGCGCGCCGCCAACGGCGTCGTGCTGATTACCACCAAGCAGGGAAGTCCCAGAAAGGGCGCCGACATCTCGTTTTCGACCTTCGTGGGTATCTCCAAGGTTGCCAAGACCTTCGACGTACTCAACACCGGCCAGTACCGCGATCTGATGAACGAAATCGGCCTTATCAAAGGGTTGCCCGAGACATTGACCGACCAAACCGACTGGTTCGACGAAACCTACTCCACCGGCGTGAACCAGAACTACCAGTTCTCGGTTTCCGACGGCGACGACAAGGGGTCGTATTATATCGGCGGCGGCTATACGAACGAGAAGGGCGTCATCAACACCACATCGGCCGAACGGTACAACATCAAGGCGAGCATCGACCGCAAAATCCGCAAATGGATTTCAGCAAACGCCTCGGTGACCTACTCGCGTTACGACGTGAAGGGCAACATCTTCGGGCTGGAAGCCGGCTCGGACGCCACCCGCGGCGGCGTTGTCGTATCGGCCATCACGACGCCGACCTACGCGCCGATCTGGGATCCGCAGAACCCCAATCAGTATTACAACGACTTCTACGGCGCCAATATCAATTCACCGCTCGAGAATATGGCGCGTAACGACTACACGAAGGATGTCACCGACCGGCTGCTGCTCACCGGCGGCGTGACGCTCAACCTTTACGAGGGACTGACCTTCAAATCGACCGTCTCGATGGACCGCCGCTGGATACACTCGTCGGCCTTCGCCGACCCGATCCGCACCGCCTACGGCCGCGAACGGCACGGCGTCGCGACCGACGAACGTTCGGACGATATGCGCATGATCTACGACAACATCCTCACCTACAACCGCACCATCGGCCGCCACAAGTTCGAGGTGATGGGCGGTACGTCGGCCACGACCTCCGTGTGGGAGAACCTTACGGGCCGCCGCACCTATTTTTCGCCCGACTACAACAACGCCATCCCCAACCTCAACGGCGGTAACAACGGCGGTGTACGGGGACAAGGGTACGGCAAATCGGAGTGGGCGATCATGTCCTATCTGGCGCGTGCAACCTACAACTTCGACGGCAAATACCTCTTTACGGCCAACTTCCGCGCCGACGGTTCGTCGAAGCTGGCGCCCAAACACCACTGGGGCTACTTCCCCTCGTTCTCGGGCGCATGGCGTATCTCGGGCGAAAAGTTCATGCAGAATGCGACGTGGATCGACGATCTGAAACTGCGTGCCGGCTGGGGCCAGACCGGTAATCAGGCGGGACTGTCGGAGTACGGTTATCTGCAAATGTACAACACCAACTTCACCAACTGGAACGAGTCGGGCCACGCTCAGGACGTTCCGACGCTGGGCGGCAAGAGCAACATCAAGAACGAATCGCTTACGTGGGAGACCACGACGCAGACCAACGTGGGTATCGACTGGTCGATGTTCAACTACCGGTTGAGCGTCACGCTGGATTACTATTATAAATATACGAAGGATATGCTGCTGACCGTTCCGCTGCCGTCGCCCTATCCGTCGCTCAAACGCAACGAAGGCGAAATGTCGAACTACGGATTCGAGGTGTCGGTTTCGTCGCGCAACATCGTCCGCAAGGATTTCAACTGGACGACCGACCTCAACGTATCGATCAACCGCAACAAACTCGAGAAACTTGATCTGCAGCAGGTTTACTACTACGCCAAGACGGCCGATATGACCAACGACAACGTCATCCGCATGACGCCCGGCCACGCGTTGTCGAAATTCTGGGGCTATATCTCCGAGGGCGTCGATCCCGAAACAGGTGATCTGATTTACAGCGACCGCAACGGCGATGGCGTCATCACGCCGCTCGACAAGACATGGATCGGCGACGCCAACCCGAAGTTCACCTTCGGCATGACCAACAACTTCTCGTGGAAGGGGCTGAATCTGAACGTGCTCATCACCGGATCGTACGGCAACGACATCTTCAACGCTTCGCGCATCTCGACCGAGGGCATGTACAGCGGTAACAACCAGACCACCGCAGTGCTGCGCCGCTGGCGCATTCCGGGCCAGATCACCGATATGCCGCGTGCAACCACCTCGAACTACAACGTGCGCAACTCGACGCGCTGGGTCGAGGACGGTTCCTACCTCAAGGTGAAGAACATCACCCTGTCGTACGACATCACCTCGCCGCGCCTTCGCCGGGCCAATATCTCGCGCATCCAGCCCTACATCACGCTTCAGAACTTCATTACATGGACCGGATATTCGGGTTACGATCCCGAAGTGAGCATGTCGGAATCGGCCACGCAGATGGGCATCGACTGGGGTACCTATCCCAACGTACGCACCGTCGTCGTCGGTCTTAACGTCAATTTCTAACCGAATAACAAGGAGAACACACTATGAAAAAGATCGTAATCATCGCAGGACTGTTCGGACTTTGTACGACCTTCTCGTCGTGCGAGCTGGACAAGTTCCCCGAAACAGGATACAACGAAAACAACGTCGTCGACAACGGCAGCGACAACGATTCGGCCATCAAGACCCGCGAAGACCTCAGCGGCCAGCTGACGGCCATGTACAACTTCATGCGCGGCGATTTCCAGACCGCATGGTACCAGCATTTCACCGCTGCCGACTGCCGTGACGACAACGCCTACGGCGGCGGTGACAGCGGAAAACCCACCGAAGTCGAAGCCAACACGTTCAACTCCGACAACGAAATCCCCACCAACCTGTGGAACGGCCTGATGAACGGCGTGAATGCCGCCAATCAGGTGATCTGCAACATGGATGCAGTGAAGGCCAACGACCCGTCGCTCACCGAGAGCGAGTATCAGTCGTGGCGTTCGCAGGCACTCTGCTGGCGTGCCTACTGCTGGCTGATGATGACCCAGTATTTCGGTGAAATCCCGATGCTGACCGAGATTCCGCCCGCCATCACGTCCGATAATATCGAGGAGGTCTATCCGCTCTACTTCCCCAAACGCGTGGACGCCGAAACGCTCAAGGCGCAGCTCGAAGGCGATCTGGACTACGCCTGCAAATATGCACCCGACAACAATGTGGATAAGTCTGTCATAACCAAAGGATTCGCCTACGGTCTGGTCGCCAAAATGTACGCGATGAAGCAATACCGCGACTGGGGCAAGGTGAAGAGCGCCTGCGAAGCCGTCGAAGGAATGGGTTACGGCCTGTGCGACAAATACAGCGACCTGTGGGACTATGTCAATACGGGAAGTAAAGAGGAGGGCAATCTGGTACAGACCACCGTCAAGAACACCCGCGAGTCGATCTTCGAACTGCAATGGGAAGATCCGGCCAACGGCCACTGGATGTGGATGATGTTCTACCGCAATGCATTCGACCCCAACAGCTCCTTCAGCTGGATCAAGTGGTGCACGCCCTCGCGCAATCTGGCGGCCGCCTACGACGCCGAAGGGGATACCGAGCGCAAGAACATCTCGATCCGTTACGACGTCTGCACGTGGGAGGCACTCTACCCCAAAGATAATTATGCCTTCATGGGGAAACTCCCGACCAACAACAGTACGCTCTACGTGATGCGTTACGCCGACATCCGTCTGCTGCACGCCGAAGCGCTGGCCAATACCGGCGACCCGTCGGGCGCAGCCGATATCGTGGACGATATTCGCGGCCGTGCGAAGATCGACAAACTGACCGGCGCACAACGGGGATCGGTCGAGGCGATGAAGGAGGCGGTGCTGCACGAACGGCGGCTCGAACTGGCCTTCGAGGGACAACGCTGGTTCGACCTGATGCGTTTCGGCGACGACTACTCGAAGATCCGGGAGATTCACGACAACGCCAATGTCAAGGGTTCGGCTTCGTACGACGCCTACACGGCGGTACGCACACCGCTCAACGACAACCACGTCCTGATGCCGATCCCGACGGGCGTGCTGGAAAACAATCCCAATCTGGAACAGAACCTCGGATGGTAATCCGTTGATTTAACTATGCAAAATACAATGAAACATCACAATAAACTGCATCTGTTCGGGCTTCTGACGCTGCTTCTCTTCGCCGGCTGCCACTCGTGCTCCAAAGACAACAACGGCGGCGAAGAGCCGACGCCTCCTGCCGAGACGACCTCCGACGTGGAGACCTACGTCACCTCGCAGGACGGTATGCGCAGCTTCGCCCGTCAGGAGGTCAATTTCGCCTCGGTGGGGATGTCGCCCTACAAGGTGACTCTCGATCCGCAGACCCGCTATCAGGAGGTCGACGGCTTCGGCGCCGCACTCACGGGAGCCAGCTGCTACAATCTCCAGAAGATGTCGTCCGCCGATCGCGCCGCCTTCCTCAAGGCGACCTTCGACCCCGACGAGGGCATGGGCTTCAGCTTCCTGCGCCTGCATATCGGCGGTTCGGACTTTTCGATGGATGAATACACCTGCTGCGATACGGAAGGAATCGGCTTTTTCGATATTCCGAAGATCGAACGCGACGGCATCTTCCCCGTCCTGCGCGAGATTCTCAAGATCAACCCCGAGATCAAACTGCTGGGGTCACCGTGGTCGTGTCCCCGCTGGATGAAGGGCACGGTCGCCGATGCGTCGAAGCCCTTCAATTCGTGGACCAGCGGGCGCCTCAACCCTAAATACTATGCCGATTATGCGGAGTACTTCGTCAAGTGGTGTCAGGAGATGGAGCAGGAGGGCTTCCCGATCTACGCCATCACCATGCAGAACGAACCGCTCAATCACGGCAACTCCATGTCGCTCTATATGCCGTGGCAGGATCAGCTGGCCTTCGTCAAAGTCCTCGGCCCCGCCTTCGAAAAAGCGGGCGTGAAGGCCAAGATCCTGACGTTCGACCACAACTACAATTACGATAACCTCGCCGATCAGCAGCAATATCCGCTGCATATCTACGAAGACACCGAAGCGGCCAAATGGATCGACGGCTCGGCTTGGCACTCCTACGGCGGCAGCGTCTCGGAGCTGGACCGCATCCGCGCAGCGGCGCCCGACAAGTCGATCTACTTCACCGAAGCCTCGATCGGCACATGGTGCGCCACGAGCGGAACGTGGGAGGACGTCTACCGGAACTGCATCCTCAACGACTTCGAGAATATCTTCCTCGGCACGCTCAACCGCTACGGAAAAGGCGTTCTGCTGTGGAACCTGATGCTCGACGACCAAGGCAAGCCCTACCGTCCGGGAGGTTGCTCGACCTGTTTCGGCGCTGTGGAGATCAACTCCCAGAACTACAAAACGATGCGTTACAGCAGTCACTATTACGACATCGCCCACTGTTCGAAAGTCGTCCGTCCGGGCGCTCGGCGCATCGGAAGTTCGGGCTTCACGACGAGCGGTCTGACCTACTGCGCCTTCTTGAACCCCGACGGCAGCTACGCCCTGCTCGCGCTCAACCGCAACGCCAAAGAGCAGACGATCGCCGTACGGGGTCCTGCGAAGGGATTCCGCTACACCATTCCGTCCAATTCGATCGTTTCGTTCCGCTGGAGTGAAACCAAAAAGTAACCCTAAAACCTAACTTACCATGAAAATCCTGAAATATATCGCCGTATCCCTGATTGCAGGCGCCGGTCTCATGGCCTGCAACGACGATCCAGAACTTCAAACGACCGACGTCGGTCCCGAGATGAAGATTCTCTCCTCCGACGCCTCGGCACTCTTCGGCAGCGTCGTCCGCTTCGAGGTCTCGATGACCGACCAGCATCCCCTTTCGACGCTGAAGGGACAACTCTACTTCGACGATGAGATGGTCGCCGAGACGGTCATCCGCACCAAGACCAACGGCACATACGAGGGAACCGTCGCCGTTCCTTTCTACAAGGAGATCAGCGACGGCGCGGCCACGCTGCGGCTGGTCGGTCAGAACACCCTCTTCGGTCTGACGACGCTCGAAACGCAGGTCGCCGTATCGCGGCCCGACCCCGACCACATCTTCTTCGTCTCGGGCGATACCGAGTACCGGATGGAGCGCACGGCCAAGTATCAATACTCCGTAACCGCCGAATTCCCGCAGAAACCCAAGGGCTATTTCCGCACGGACGAACTGGACGACGCGGGCAATTTCATGACCTTCGGCTGGGTCAACGGAGCGGTTGCAACCGACAGCACCGACCAGATTCCGCTGAGCAACGCGCTGGCGGGGGAGTTCGCAGTGACGTTCAACCTGCTCTCCTTCGAAGCTTCACCCTTCATCAAGCTGCTCTTCAACGGCGTTGAAATGGAGATGGTCGACGGTTCGCACTACCAGACCGTGCAGCGCATGGCGCAGAACGAATCCTATGAACTGGAGGGCATCGGAGCACTCGATACATGGACGATCGATCCCGACTGGTTCGAACTGCAAACCGACGGCAAGCTCAAGGCGCTGCCCATCGACGGCAACTATTGCATCACGGTCAATACCGACAATTCGTTCATCTCGGCCTACACCTGCGACGCGAGCGGCGCTGCGGCCAAGTTCGACACGGCGACAGGCAAGGGCGCGCTGTGGATCGTCGGTGAAGGTCTGGGCAAACCCAAGACGGCCAACGCTCCGGGCTGGGTTCCCGAAAACGGCATCTGTCTCTCGCCCGTAGCCGACGGCTCGTACCAAGTCACCGCCGTGGCGGGATTGTCGATGAGCGCCTCCTCGATCAACTTCAAGTTCTTCGGACAGAACGACGGCTGGGGCCCCGTTGAGCTGAAAGGCGACGTGCTGAGCGCCGACAGCGACCTGATCCTCGTCGGTACAGGCAGCATTGAAGATGGCGGCAACGGCGTCGACAGCGGCAACGTGTCCCTCATCGACAAGAAAACGTTCGACGCGGGCGGCGTCTATGTCTTCACGCTCCGCTGGGCGAACGGCAAAGGCGTGCTCTCGGTCGTCAAATCGGGCGAAGTGGAACTCCCCGCCGCCGAACTGAAGATCAACGGTCAGAAGATGGAGCAGCTCGACGCCGACAACTACCAGCTGGATCTCGCACTGTCGACGGGGGATAAAATCACTCCGAGCGATTTCCCCGACGCCGCTTCGTGGTGGGTAGACGACAACTATCTCAAATCGAACGGTGACGGAACCTTCGCTTTCATCCCTCTCGACGGCCGCTACCGCATCATGGCCAATACGGCCTTGAAGTTCGTCTTCGTGAAACGCATCAACGCCGACGGCACGGACGCCGTGTTTGCCGACGACGGTTCGGGAGCCTGCTGGCTGATGGCATGGGGTATCGGTGCGCCCTCGATGGATTACCAGTTCGGGTTCTCGCAATACCATGCCTACTGTATGCCCGAAGTCGAGCCGCATATCTACCGCATCACCGGTAAAGCCGGTCCCGAAAAAGGCTCTTACACTGGAACCTATTTCCGCACCGACTACATCAGCGCCAAGTATTTCCACCAGAACGACTGGGGCGGCGAGATGACCGCCGCGAACACGACGCTGGCCGCCGGTACGGAGGCTCTGCTCAAACTGGACGGCAATCTGTCGCTGGCCGACGGCGTATCGCTCGAAGAGGGCGCCACCTACCAGTTCACCATCGACGCGACGGGCGGAAAGGATCATGTCGTCGTTTCGCTCGTGAAAAAATAAAAATCGCTATCTTTACCGGGTGTGCGGCGCACTGCACACCCCGTTTTTTACACAACTTCAAGAAACACTATGAAAATCATCCAATTTCTGACGATGGCCGCATTGCTGGGCACAGGCTGCGCTTCGACGCCTCAACCGCAGACGGCGGTCTATCTCGATGCGTCGAAACCGATCGAGGAGCGCATCGAGGATGCGCTGGCCCGCATGACGGTCAAGGAGAAGATCGGACTGATCCACGCCCAATCGAAATTCTCGTCGGCCGGCGTGCCCCGTCTGGGCATCCCCGAAGTATGGTGCACCGACGGCCCGCACGGCATCCGTCCCGAAGTGTTGTGGGACGAATGGGATCAGGCCGGCTGGACGAACGACTCCTGTACGGCCTTTCCGGCGCTGACCTGCTTGGCAGCGACGTGGAATCCCGAGCTGTCGGCGCTCTACGGCAAATCGATCGGCGAGGAGGCCCGCTACCGCGAGAAGGACGTGCTGCTGGGCCCCGGCGTCAATATCTACCGTTCGCCCCTCAACGGCCGTAACTTCGAATATATGGGCGAAGACCCCTATCTGGCTTCGAAAATGGTCGTGCCCTACATTCAGGGCGTACAGCGCAACGGCGTGGCCGCCTGCGTCAAACATTTCGCCCTGAACAATCAGGAGACCGACCGTGGTCATATCAACGTCATCGTCGACGACCGCGCACTCCACGAATTGTACCTTCCCGCATTCAAGGCCGCCGTTCAGGAGGGCGGCGCATGGGCGCTCATGCCTGCTTACAACCAGTACAAAGGCCAGCACTGCTGCCACAACCAGTACCTGCTCAACGACATCCTCAAGCGCGACTGGGGTTTCGACGGCGTGACCGTATCGGACTGGGGCGGCACGCACGATACCGAGCAGGCCGTCCGCAACGAGCTGGATATGGAGTTCGGCAGCTGGACCAACGGACTGAACTGGGGCACGAGCAACGCCTACGACAATTACTATCTGGCGCTTCCCTACCTGAGGATGATCGAGGAGGGCAAAATCGGCACCGAGGAGCTGGACGACAAGGCCCGCCGCGTGCTGCGCCTGATCTTCCGCACGGCGATGAATCCCGACAAACCCTTCGGCTCGATGAACTCCGAAGAGCATCTCTCCGCCGCGCGGCAGATCGCAGGCGAAGGAATGGTGCTGCTCAAAAACGAGAACGCCGTACTCCCCTTCGATCTCGGTAAGATCGAGACGCTGGTCGTCGTCGGCGAGAACGCCGTCAAGATGATGACCGTCGGCGGCGGCTCCTCGTCGCTCAAGGTGAAGAAGGAGTACACGCCGCTCGAAGGCATCCGCCGCTACGTGGGCGACCGTGCCGAAGTAATCTACGAACGCGGTTATGTGGGCGACGTAACGGGCGACTACAACGGAGTCAAGACCGGTCAGGACCTCTCCGACAAACGCTCGCCGCAGCAACTCATCGACGACGCCGTCGCCGCGGCCCGCAAGGCCGACGCCGTCGTCTTCGTCGGCGGACTGAACAAGAGCGACCATCAGGACTGCGAAGGCGCCGACCGGCTCAACTACGGCCTGCCCTACGGACAGGACGCCGTGATCGAGGCGCTGGCCGAAGCCAATCCGAACCTCGCGGTACTCAACATTTCGGGCAACGCCGTGGCAATGCCGTGGGTGGAGCGCGTACCCGCCATCGTGCAGACATGGTTCCTCGGCTCCGAAGCGGGCAACGCCATCGCCGAAGTAATCTTCGGCGAGGTCAACCCGTCGGGACGTCTGCCCTTCACCTTCCCCGTCCGGCTGGAGGACAACTCCGCCCATGCACTCGGCCAGTGGCCCGGCGACGGGGTCAACGTCACCTACAACGAGGGCATCTTCGTCGGATACCGATGGGCCGACGCCAAAGGGATCGAGGCGCTATTTCCCTTCGGCCACGGCCTGAGCTATACGACCTTCGCCTACGGAGAGCCGAAACTCTCGAAGAGCTCGCTGGGCGCCGACGGAAAGCTGACGCTCACGGTCGAAGTGACCAACACGGGCGATCGCACGGGCGCCGAGACCGTACAGCTCTATATCGGCGACAAGGAGTCGTCGCTGCCCCGCCCGCAAAAGGAGCTTAAGGGATTCCGCAAGGTACGTCTTGCACCGGGCGAAAAGACATCGGTCGAGTTCACCGTAACGCCCGACGACCTGAAATTCTACGACAACACGAAACAGGCGTGGGTCGCCGAACCGGGCGATTTCACGGCCTACGTCGCCGCCTCGGCCGAGGAGGTTCGCGGCACGGCCGACTTCACGCTGAAATAGCCTCGATCGGATCGGCACAAGCAGTCCCGATCCGGCCTACACGACAGGCGGGAACCGTAGGTTAGCGGCTCCCGCTTGTTTTTTGCAGCTCAAACACACTTTCAGGTGGAACATGCTACGGGATGCTTCGGTTTTTCATTTTCCTGCAAGGTGCCGACAGGCGACGAGGCAATGGACTGATTCTGTCACTCCGAGCGAAACGGGACGTGGTTGATCCTCACGTCGGGCTGACGCCCTCCTCAGGATGACAACGAAAGCATTGTCATTCCGAGCGGAGTCTGCGCAGATATTCGTGACGCTCGCGTTTGTCATTCCGAGCGGAGTGAAATGGAGCGTGGGAATCGACCGCTGTTTGTTTCCGGTCTGCTGCTATCCACTCTTTTCGAAGTCCGATCGCGCAGGCCCGCAAAAGACGCTGCATGGCAAAATAGTTCCCTCGGGTGTTTGCACTTGATCCGTTTGATGCGGCTCTCTGCCTCTTTCGGAACGGCCCGGCAGGAGAACGAAAAAGGGTCTTGCCGCGGCGGCAAGACCCTTAACCCGAACGGTCGCCGGAAACTAATAGTTCAACGCCGTGACTACCGTCAGATCGTCGATACAGAAATAGGCCGGAGCGTTCTCATTCTCGCAGGAGAAGTGGAACTCGATCTTATCCACCCATCCCAGCGGCGTGAGATCGACATTGGTCCACGCGTCGACAACCAGTTCCGTTTGGCCGTTGACGAGTTTGAAGGTCACCTCGTTCTTGAGCGCCCCGTCGGCATAGCCCTTCATCGAGAGGACGGCGTCGACCTTCTTGGGGATTCCGGTCGTGTCGTAACCGCCCTGTCCCGTCGTCCACCACAGGAACGCATAGGTATTGTTGTTAATCCAGATATTCAGCGGATTGACCTTCTTCGAGAAGGTCACCGTCGGAATGGCGCCCGCCTGCCCGGCGGCAGCGGTGAACGCGTCGTAATACCCCACAGCGAACTTCTTGGAGTCCTTCGCGCCTCCCTTGGCATAGACGCTGTACTGGTTGGCGGGACCCGGCGTCTGCTTGTTCGTATTGTTCGACACGGTGAATCCCGCGCTGTAATCGGAACCCCACTGATTGGAGTAGTAGCACAGGAACGAAGACTCGCCGGCCGTGTAAAAGACGCCGTCGTACATCTTGTAGGTTCCCGTCGTACCGTCCACGTCCGACGCCAAGCTCTTACCCGTCAGAATTCCGCTGGTATTCAGCGCAGCATCTTCGAAGGTCACGGTTTCGGTCACCATCTGCGGTCCGTCGGGTCCGTCGTCGTCCGAGCAGGCAGCCAGCGTCAGCACAGCCGCCGCCATAAGCAGCATACGTTTCATTGGTTTCATCTCAGTCATTAATTATGAATTATTAAAGTGTTCTCTACCCTTCTCTTTCCGGCAGGAACCTCCTCCAGCGCATACAGGATTTCGAACAGTGAACGCAAAGGGCGTCACCCCTTACAACGTATCGATCGCCGAATATCGTCTGTCGCTCGCAGGCCGGCATCCGTCCCTTTTCGGGAAAGAGGTCGAAGGCAGGTCTTCTGACTCGTCACCGGACGGCGCCTTCCCGACTCAGTGTCAGTGGCTTCATGCCGTCCGAAAAAATGGACTCACAGCAGCGGGACTGTTGCAGATTCGCACTGCATTCCCTTTTGATCCGGCGGGAAGGGAGGCCTCCCCTATGGAACCTTCGCGTTGCAAAAGTAGGAAAAATTTCCTATCTTTGCGACCGTTAATGTTAAAATCAGACAAAATGATGAAACACGCGTATGTTTTTCCGGGTCAGGGAGCTCAGGCCGTCGGCATGGGCAAAGACCTTTACGATAACGTCCCCGAGGCCAAAGCGCTCTTCGAGCGGGCCAACGAGATTCTCGGCTTCCGCATCACCGACATCATGTTCGCCGGCACGCCCGACGAGCTGAAGCAGACCAAGGTGACCCAGCCCGCCGTCTTCCTCCACTCGGTGATTCTGGCCAAGGCTCTGGGCGTCATGCCCGACATGGCTGCCGGGCACTCGCTGGGCGAGTTCTCGGCGCTGGTCGTAGCCGGTGCACTCTCGTTCGAGGACGGTCTGCGTCTGGTTTCGAAGCGCGCCATGGCCATGCAGGCCGCTTGTGAGGCGCAGCCGGGTACGATGGCCGCCATTCTGGGACTCGTCGACGAGGTGGTCGAGCAGGCGTGTGCCGAGACCGACGGCATCGTCGTGGCCGCCAACTACAACTGTCCGGGACAGCTCGTTATTTCGGGTGCCGTCGAAGCGGTCGACGCCGCCTGCGAGAAACTCAAGGCCGCCGGTGCACGCCGTGCGCTGCATCTGCCGGTGGGCGGCGCATTCCACTCGCCGCTGATGGAACCCGCCCGTGCCGAACTGGCTAAGGCGATCGCCGAAGCACCGATCCATACCCCCGTCTGCCCCATCTATCAGAACGTAGACGCCAAACCCCAGACCGATCCGGCCGTCATCCGCGAGAATCTCATCGCCCAGTTGACGGCTCCCGTCCGCTGGACCTACATCGTCAAGAATATGTTTGCAGACGGAGCGACGGAGTTCACCGAACTCGGCCCGGGCAATGTGCTTCAGGGGCTTATCAAGAAAGTCGACGCCGAGGCTGTCGTCGAGTCCCGTTCGACACTGTAAGCCGCGGAGTTTCCACTACATAGTATAAAAGGAACCGTTTGTATATCAAACGGTTCTTTTTTTCTTTTGAAAAACAGGCAGCAAGGATTCTTAAAAAATTTCAAATATTCTTCTTATTTTCAAAATAAAGTTTTTATATTTGCAGAACATAACAAAAGAATATCGGAATATCTCCTTCCCATGACATCTTTAACAGAATTTTTCAACAAACACGAGGATGATGCTCTCAAAGGCATTTCACACAAGAACAGCATCCTCAAACGGAACATTATCGCCCACATGGCCGTCCACGGCGAGTGCACGCTTTCTGAACTGACCAAGGAGCTGCATATCTCCGTCCCGACCATCACCAAACTGGTACAGGAACTCGTCGAAGAGAACATCGTCACCGACAACGGAAAGGTGGAAACCCCCGGCGGCCGGCGGCCCAATATCTACGGGCTGGCCAACTCCGCCATCTATTTCGTCGGCGTAAACGTCGGACGCGACTTCATGGGCTATGTCGTCACCGATCTGCAAAACAACGTCATTCTGGAGCAGATGGACCCCACCTTCGAACTGCTCGACCGGCCGCAGTGCCTCGACCGCATCTACACCAATATCGAGGAGTTCATCGCTTCATGCGGCGTGGATCGTGGTAAGATCCTCGGTCTGGGCGTCTGCATGACGGGACGCGTGAATCCGACGACGGGACGCAGCTATAAATATTTCACCTCGAGCGAGGAGTCGATGCGCGAAATCATCGAGGAGCGGGTCGGCATCCGTACCCTCTTCGAGAACGACACCCGTGCGCGCTGCTATGCGGAGTACAACTGCGGGAAGACAAAGGACGAAAACGACATGCTCTACCTGCATTTGGGGCGCGGTATCGCCATCGGCATCGTGATGGAGGGCAAGCTCTACTACGGCAAGAGCGGCTTTGCCGGCGAGTTCGGCCATATTCCCTTCTTCGACAACGAGAAGATCTGCGCCTGCGGCAAGAAAGGCTGTCTGGAGACCGAAGTATCGGGTATCGCCATCGAGGAGAAGATCTGCTCGCTCATCGAGAAGGGCGTCAACACCATCCTGCGCGAAAAGTACGACCACAAGGAGCCGATCCATATCGACGACATTATCGCCGCGGCGAAGAACGATGACAATCTCTCGATCGAACTGATCGAGGAGGCGGGCGAGAAGATCGGCAAGGCCGTCGCCTTCCTCATCAACATCTTCAATCCCGAGACGGTGATCGTGGGCGGCAATATGGCCGCTGCGGGCGACTACATCATGCTGCCGCTCAAATCCTCGACCAACAAGTATTCGCTCAACCTCGTCTATAAGGATACGAAGTTCCGCCTCTCGAAACTCAACGAGAACGCCAACGCATGGGGTGTGGCGATGTTGATCCGCAATCAGGTCATCGGTCTGTAATTTAATGATTTATCCCGAAGGTCTGAAAGTTCGTTCCGCACTTTCAGACCTTTTTTAGTTATCTTGCGCTTATGCTTCTCGAAGGAAATCATACGCGTCTGCGGGCGCTCGAAGCCGAAGACCTAGACCTGCTCTACACATGGGAGAACGATCCCGCCGTGTGGGGCGTCAGCGGAACGCGCGCTCCTTTTTCACGCCACACGCTCCGCCGTTTCTTGGACGAACAGCAGTTCGACCTTTACGCCGCACGGCAGCTGCGGCTGGTCATCGAGACGCTCGGCGGCCGTGCCGTGGGACTCGTCGATCTCTTCGAGTTCGAACCCGTCGACCTGCGAGCCGGCATCGGCATTCTGATACACGCCGCCGGCGATCGCGGATGCGGATTCGCCTCCGACGCACTGGCCGTCCTCTGCCGTTATGCACAGGAAACACTCGGCCTGCATCAACTGTGGTGCAACGTGACGCCCGACAATACGGCGAGTCTCTCCCTCTTCCGCCATGCCGGATTCGCCGTCTGCGGCCGCAAAAGCCAGTGGCGCCGCACGCCCGACGGCTGGGCCGACGAACTGATGCTGCAAAAAATCCTCTGATTCGGCCGAAGATCTCCCGCCTGCATGGACTGAAAATCGCCGTCCGGAATACCTCGAAACACGCGCTCCTCCGATCCGCAATCGCAGCGAAACCCGAACTTCGCAGGCCCTTCTCTCATTTCGAAACGATGATTCGGCGCTTACCCGCGCCGCAGAATCCGCACTGCCGAGAGTGGCGTGCGGTAGAACCGCCGGATCACGGCGCAATCGTCGGCCGTGCAGCCGACGAGAATTTTCAATTCGGCGTCGCGCTTCGATAAATCGACCGTGCAGAGCGCGCCCGTCACCCGCCGTCGGGAATCGCTTCCGATCCATACGTCGATCCCTTCGCCGTCGGCGGAGGTCGTCCCTTTCAGATAGCCGTAATCCAGTTCGTAGACGAACTCCGGGAAATCGGGGTGGCGCGAGCCGCGCGGGCGGTCGACGACGATCTCCGCCCCTTCGACCAATGCGTCGAGCGCCTCCCAGAACGAAACACCGCCGCCCGTGAACGGCTCGGCTCCGCTTCGGCATTCCGGCCCGTCGTCCGATCTCCGCATTCCGCCGCTCATCGCATTATTCCGGTTTTTCCGCCCCGTCGCCGACGACCGGCATATCCTCCTCCAGTTCCAATCCGTCCGTCTCGTCCAACAGCTGCTGCGAGGGGCGTTTCGAGGTCGGAAGCCCCAGCCGGCGCAACCGTTCGCCCGTGCGGGCGATGTTGTTGTTGCCCGTATGAAGCCGCTTGTAGGCATCGTCATACTTGGTGCGCGCCAGATCGAGTGCCTGCCCCACCCCTTCGAGCGACGAGGTAAAGGCGACGAACTGCTCGTAGAGCGTCGTGCCGTACTTGATGATCTGCTCCTGATTGCGCGACTGTTCGTTGCGCCGCCACAGGTCGTCGACCAGCTTCAGCAGCGCGAAGAGGTTCGTGGGCGAAGAGATGACGACCTTCTTCTCGTAGGCGTCGCTCCAGATGGCGCTGTCGTGCTGCATGGCCGCCAGAAACGCCGGTTCGTTGGGGATGAACATGATGACGAAGTCGGGCGACTCCAGCAGCCGCTGATACTCCTTGCGGCTCAGCTCGTTGACATGCTGCCGGACCGAAGCGACATGCGCCGCCAGATACCGCGCTCGCACCCCCTCCTCCTCAGCGCCTACCCACTCCACGAAGGCTGTGAGCGAGACCTTCGAGTCGATGACGATGCGTTTGCCTTCGGGCAGATAGAGCACGACGTCGGGTCGCTGGTTGCTGCCCGCATCGTCCTTGATGGTCACCTGACAATCGTAATGCACGCCCCGTATCAGGTTCGAATTGTCGAGAATCGTATCGAGGATCATCTCGCCCCAGTCGCCCTGCACCTTGGAATTTCCCTTGAGGGCGTTGGTCAGGTTGGTCGTCTCGGCCGTGATGCGCCGGTTCAGCTCCATGAGGTTCTTCAACTCGCCCTTCAGTTCGCCGTGCTGCTCGCGTTCGGTCGAGTAAATCTGCTCGACGCGGGTGCGGAAGTCGGCGATATTCTCCTTGAAGGGTTTCAGCAGCAGATCGAGCGCCTCGCGGTTAGTCTCTTTGAACTGTTTGGTCTGCTCGCCCAGAATGTCGTTGGCAAGGTTGCGGAACTGCACGCGCAGCAACTCTTCGGCCTGCTCCCGCTCGGCCTTGGCCTCCCGGATTTTGCAATCCAGCGCTTCCACCTCCGCTTCGGCCTTGGTGCGCGCTTCGATCAGCGTGCGGATCTCGGCTTCGGAACGCTCGCGCGTCGTCCGCAGCTCCTGCTCCGAAGCGGCCTGCCGCAGCTCCAGCTCGGCGGCATACCGCTCGGCGACCGCTCGGGCCGTCTGCGCATCGGCCGCAGCCGATTTGGCCCGCAACCAGAATGCGCCCAACACAATACAGCCGCCGACCGCCGCAACGGCAATGAGAATCGATAGTGTCTCCATACGAAGACAAATGTACGAAATCGAATGCGTTCCGGCAAGCGTTCGCGCCTGAGGAAATGAAAAATTAAGAATTAAAAATAGAATCATCCACATAATCCTGTCACAAAGAAACGAGGGAACCGACCACATATGGCGGCGCGTTCGCGCCGCGCGGGCCGAAACCTCCGCCCGCGGAGGCACGCCATTTTGGCCGACCTCCGCAGACTTCGACCCAGTACTTTTAGAGGCAGAATGCAGCAAAAACAACGGTCGATCCTCACGTCGGAATCCCTTTTAGGGTTTCCTCCTCAGGATGACAAAA
>URRP01000034.1 GCA_900550375.1 uncultured Alistipes sp.
TTAAAATTATTAAATTATCTTAACTCTTTGTGCGGACTAAGTTAGGAACTCCAGTGCAAGAATTTGCAAAAAGTCGGCAAAAACAGAAATAAGTCGGCAATAAGTCGGCTTTTTTGAACGCAAAAACGGCTCACAAGCATTTGTGAGCCGTTTTTTAGTACCCAGAGCCGGGATCGAACCGGCACGATATTGCTATCATTGGTGTTTGAGACCAACGCGTCTACCGATTCCGCCATCTGGGCAAGGCCGTTCTTTCGGAAAGAATCGGGATTGCAAATGTAGGGATTTATTCTCAATTTGCAAATTCTGAACGGATAAAAATAGCGGCAGCGGTCTGCCGCCGATCGTTTTCGGGGTTGTCGGAGCCGGGAGGAAGCAGAACGAACGCAGTCGGATCGTTTGTGTTTCATGCCGCGGCCGGACTTTTTCTTGACGTGCCGGGCGGGCATCCGGCTCGGCCAGCGGGCGGAGCTTCGGGCGGAAAGCTCGTCAGGTCGTCGCGAAGTGTTCTCGCAGACGCCGTGTCTTGGCCGCACCGATCAATTTGATAAGCTCCTCGTCGGAGGCGCTGCGGATACGTGCGACCGAACGGAAATGCGCCAGCAGCGTCTCGACGGTGCGGGGACCGATGCCGGGGATCTCCTTGAGTTCACTTTTGAGGAAGTTGTTGCTGCGCTTCTGGCGGTGGAAGGTGATGCCGAAGCGGTGTGCCTCGTCGCGGATGTGACACACCACTTTAAGCGGTTCGCCGGTGCGGCTGAGGTAGTAGGGCATCGGATCGCCCGGGTAGTAGATCTCTTCGAGCCGTTTGGCCAGCCCGACGATCGGAATCTGCTGCTCCAGTCCCAATTCGCACAGCACGGCGTAGGCGTTCGAGAGCTGCCCCTTGCCGCCGTCGACGATCACCAGATCGGGCAGCTCCTGTCCCTCGGCCATCAAGCGCGTGTAACGGCGGAAGACGATTTCGCGCATCGAAGCGAAGTCGTCGGCCCCGACGACGGTCTTGATGTTGAAGTGGCGGTACTCCTTGCGCGAGGGGCGGCCGTCGCGGAAAACGACGCACGAGGCGACGGGATTCGTCCCTTGCAGGTTCGAGTTGTCGAAACACTCGATGTGGCGCGGCTGCCGCGGCAGCCGCAGCTCCTTCTGCATGGCGTTCATCAGCCGCTCGGTGTGCCGCTCGGGATTCTTGATCTCCAGATTCTTGAGCTGTTCGGCGCGGTAGATGCGGGCGCTGCGCTCGGAAAAAGCCAGCAGGTCGAGTTTTTCGCCCCGCTTGGGCACGGTGAAGGTCACCCCGTCGAAGAGCATCGTAGCCGACGGCAGGAAGGGGACGATCACCTCGCGTGCCAGTTCACCGTCGGCGATCTGCTCGACGACGTGCTGGATGGCCAGCGTCAGCATCTGTGCTCGGTCGGTGTCGACGCCCGGCGTGAGACGCACGGTCGAGACGGCCGTGATCGAGCCGTTGCGGATGCGCAGGAAGTTGCAGTAGGCGGCATCGTCGTCCTCGACGAGTGAGAAGACGTCGACGTCGACGATACGGGCGCTGACGATGACCGAACGGGCCGAGTAGTTCTCCAGTGCATCGAGCCGCGACTTGTAACGCTGCGCCGTCTCGAACTGCAACGCTTCGGCGGCGCGGCGCATCTCCCCTTCGAGGTAGCTGCGCACGGGGCGCAGATCGCCTTTGAGTACCGCGACGGCCATCTCCAGCAGCTGTTGGTACTCCTCGGCGCTTTGGGCGCCGATGCAGGGGCCTTTGCAGTTGCCCAGATGGTATTGCAGGCAGACGGTGTACCGGCCGCGTGCGATCGCTTCGGGGGAGAGGTTGAGCGAGCAGGTGCGCAGCGGGATCACCTCGCGGATGAACTCCAGCACGCTGTGCTGCATCGTCACCGACGAATAGGGGCCGAAATACTGCGAGCCGTCGCGCTGCAATTGGCGCGTGGACTGCACGCGGGGGAAGTTCTCGCGGCGCACGACGATCCACGGATAGGTTTTATCGTCCTTGAGCAGGATGTTGTAACGGGGTTGCAGCTCTTTGATGAGCGAGTTTTCGAGCAGCAGGGCGTCGGTTTCGCTGTCGACGACGATGTGACGGATCTCGACGATCTGACGCACCAGCACCCGCACTTTGGGCGGATGCTCCTTGTTCTGCATGAAGTAGGAAGAGACCCGTTTGCGCAGGCTCTTGGCCTTACCGACGTAGATGATCGTACCCGCCCGGTCGAGGAACTGATAGACCCCCGGTTCGAGCGGCAGCAACGCCACCTGCTCCTTGAGCGGATTACGGTCGGGCCGGGTCATCATCGGGTTATTTTGCCAGCAGCCACCAGAGGTAGGCGCCGTAGATGGCGAGGAAGAGTGTTCCCTCCCAACGGTCGAGTGCCCGGCGGCGGAAGGTGAAGGCGGCGGCGAAGAGCAGCAGCGAACTGAGCACCACGGCGCCCAGCGTCACGGCGTCGATGCCGCCCGGTACGAGCGGCGAAGCCGTGGCGCTCACACCCAGTACGAGCAGGATGTTGGCGATGTTCGAGCCTACGACGTTGCCCAGCGCGATGTCGGAACGTCCCTTGACGACCGAGACGACCGACGAGGCCAGTTCGGGAAGCGACGTGCCGCCCGCCACGAGCGTGATGGCGATCACCGACTCGCTGACGCCCAGTTTGCGGGCGATGGCCACGGCGTTGTGCAGGAAGAGTTCGCCGCCGGCAACCAGCGCTGCCAGTCCCCCGACGATCATCAGCGCCATCAGCCAGCCGGCCATCGGACGCACCGCAGGGGTGTCGGCGGCGCTCTGCTCCCTGCGTGCCGAACGGGCCGCCATCCAGACGCTCAGTACATAGAGCAGCAGCATGACGATGCCCTCTACGCGGCCGATACGTGCCGGATGCGCCGGATGCAGCACCTCGTCGGCCAGCACGGCACACAGCACCAGCGACGCTGCGACGCCGACGGGCAGGTCGCGCCGGATGTTCTGCGGCGTGAGCGGCAGCGGCCGGATCAGGGCGCAGATACCCAGAATGATGTAGATGTTGAAGAGGTTCGACCCCACGACGTTGCCTACGGCCATGTCGCCTTGTCCTCCGAGGGCCGAGAGAAAACTCACGACCAGTTCGGGCGTCGAGGTGCCGACGGCCACGACCGTCAGTCCGACCAGAAAGCCCGGTACGCGGAAGCGTGCGGCCAGTGCTACCGATCCGTCGGTGAGATAGTTGGCTCCGGCGAGAATGAGCGCCAGTCCTGCGATGAGATAGAGGTATTCCATACGGTGTATAAGTCGTTCGAATCGGCGGTAAAGATAAAGCAGGCCACACACGGCATCGGGCAGGGCGCGATGTGCCGGGGCGGAGCCTATCTACGCGGAAATTTGTTCTCTGCAAAGATACGAAAAGTCGAGCGCAGAAGCAAACATCAGTTTGATTCTGCCGAGATGAAGTCTCTACGGCGCAGCCAAAGATAGAAAATATCGTGCAATTATCCGACGGGGGCAGATCGGAATTTGGCGGTTCGGCGGAAAAAACGTATCTTTGACCAAATTTCGGTTGAAAAATGAAATTTCGGATCCTCCTCTTTTGTTCGCTCTTCGGTTTGCTGTGGGTTTTGCTTGCAGCCGATACACGGTGCATTGCTTTCGAGGAGGAGGCGCCGCTGCCCGCTGCGAGCGAACTGACGCGGCAGCTTCCGGTCAAGGTGGCCGACGCCTACGATCTGCGGGCGCTGCTGGCACGGTTGAGTCTGGAAGCGGGCGATACGGTCGCACTCGACCGCACGATGCAGGACCTTGGCCACGGCAGCTCTTCCCGCGACGGATTGTCCGACAAACGGGAACGGGAGGCTGCGGGTACCCTGTCGGCGGTCGATCGATGCGTGCCTGACGGCGGAGATCTGGTCTTCCTGCTGCGCAAAATCCGAATTTAGCGGTCGCATTCGGTCTCTATGCACCGAATCTTTTCCCGCCGGCCCGCAATTTGCCGTAGCGGAACCTTGTCCACCGTTTTCGATAAGTGAGGGCAAAGGCTGCTTGCAGACTTTGCCGAGCGCAGAAAACGAAGAAAAAGTCACCGTTTTCGATAAGTGAGGGCAAAGTCTGCAAGCAGCCTCTGCCAATTGCAGAAAACGTCTTTTGTAAATGAACCATTTCGTTAAGCCGAGCGCAGAACCGAACGCAGTTCGAGCTCTGCCGAGGCGAGAAATGGACGAAAGAAATTCAATCATTTCGTTAAGCCGAGCGCAGAACCGAATGCAGTTCGAGTTCTGCCGAGGCGAGAAATGGACGAAAGAAATTCAACGGATTTAAGCGATCAGTAAATTATGATTACAACCATGCTTATCCTGTTTGTCGTAGGCTACATCTTCATCGCCTTCGAACACAAAACGGGAATCAATAAATCGGCCATCGCCCTCCTGATGTGCGGTATTCTGTGGAGTATCTTCAGTATGGAATACCACTCGGCGATGCCCGGACTCACCCAAACGACCGTAAGCGACGAGATCCTGATGCATTTAGGCTCGACGTGCGAGATTCTGGTCTTCCTGATCGGTGCGATGACCATCGTCGATCTGATCGACTTCCACGGAGGCTTCGAGTTCATCACGCGGCGCATCACCACGCGGCGCAAGGTGCGGCTGCTGTGGCTGGTGGCGCTGCTCACCTTCTTCATGTCGGCGCTGCTGGACAATATGACCACCACGATCATCATGGTGATGCTGCTGCGCAAGATCGTTCCCACGGCCAAGGAGCGGATGCTCTTCGCCTCGGTGATCGTCATTGCGGCCAACAGCGGCGGCGCGTGGTCGCCCATCGGCGACGTGACGACCATCATGCTCTGGATGAAGGGCAATGTCTCGTCGGAGAAACTTATCGAGAGCCTGCTGCTGCCCTGTATCGTTTCGATCGTCATTCCCGTGCTCCTCGCTTCGCGCTGGCTCAAGGGTGAGCTTCCGCCGACCGATGCGGCCGATGCGTCGTCGTCGCAGCCCGAATACATCTCCGACGGCGAGAGCCGTGCCATCCTTTTTCTGGGCTGTGCCCTGTTGGTGGCCGTACCGGTCTTCAAGAGCGTAACGCACCTGCCGCCCTACATGGGGATGATTACGGCGCTGGGGATCATGTGGATCTTCACCGAACTGATGTACCGCCGCAAACGCAACATCGAGGAGTCGATCAAATGTCGTGTGGCGAAGGTATTGAAGCATATCGATATGTCGACGATCCTCTTCTTCCTCGGTATCCTGATGGCCGTGGCGGCGCTCGAAAGCGCAGGCATCCTGTCGGGCTTTGCCAAGGGACTCAACGAACACCTGCACAACGTCTATGCGATCAATACGCTGATCGGCGTCCTCTCGTCGGTGGTCGACAACGTGCCGCTCGTGGCGGCGTCGATGGGTATGTATCCGATTCCCGATGCGGCTGCCGTCGCGGCGAGCGTCGATCCGACCTATGCGGCGATGTTCATGCAGGACGGCGCCTTCTGGCACTTGCTGGCCTACTGTGCCGGCGTGGGCGGCAGCCTGCTCATCATCGGCTCGGCGGCCGGCGTGGTGGCGATGGGGTTGGAGAATATCAACTTCGTATGGTATTTCAAGAAGATTTCGCTGATGGCCTTCGTCGGGTATCTGGCCGGCATCGGGGTCTTCATGCTCGAAATGTTCTTCTTCGGCATTTAGATCGCGTACGGAGGAACTGCTCGGGCGGACTTTTCGAAAAGTCCGCCCGATTTTTCGTATCTTGCGGATAAAACGGAGGTGCTTATGATACGGATTTACGAAGCGACCGAACTCTCCGACAGACTCGTAGAGGCTTTCGCGCGGCTGCTGCCGCAGTTGTCGGACAGGCTGTCGGTGCCCGATCGGGAGGGCGTCGCGCGGATCGTCGCCGCACCCGCGACGCGTCAGCTGACGGCGGTGACGGAGCAGGGCGAGATCGTCGGACTGCTCAGCGTGGCGATTTACGACGTGCCCTCGGGGCGTAAGGCGTGGATCGAAGATGTGGTGGTCGATACCGCCGCCCGCGGCTGCGGCGTCGGCGAGGCGTTGGTGCGCGAGGCGTTGGCGATCGCCCGCAGCGAAGGCGTGCAGCGGGTGATGCTCACCTCGAACGCTGCGCGGCGAGCGGCCCACCGGCTCTATGAACGGATGGGGTTCGTGCGTTACGAGACCGATTGTTTCCGGTGCGATCTATGATTCCTGCGGCAGGTCGCTCAGGAGGAGTTCCTCGCCGGTGAAGGGTTCGTCCGTGAGCGGGAGTACCATGGCACGGTCGTGCGACGGATCGCCCGTGCCGAAGTCGAAGTCGTCGTGCGTGCGGAAGCGCGCGGGGTAGTCTCCCGCGAAACCGAAGCCGGCGTACCAGCGTCGCAGCTCCTCGCTGCCGGGGATGAGCGCGGCGTGGCGGAACCCTTCGGTGCGGCAGCGGTCGAGCGCTTCGCACAGCAGTCCGCCGGCCAGTCCCTGCCGCCGGCAGTCGGGTGCCGTCGCCACGGCGTAGATGTAGGCCGTATCGCGGAACGGTACGAGGTGGAGCATCGCTGCGATGCGGCCGTCGCGCCGTGCGACGAGGCATCGCTGCGCGTCGTAGCGGCTCAGCAGAAACTGTTCGATGTCGTCCTGCGTATCTTCGGCGAAGCAGGTGCGCCACAGCTCGCGGAGTTGCAGCTGTTCGTCGGTCAGCCGCTGCGCCGTGAGCTTCGGTTGCAGGAAAGCAGGGTGGTAGGAGAGTTTCGACTGCCGCAGCCCCTCCAGCCCCAGATCCTCCTCGCGGTCGATCAGGGTGTAGTGCGGTGGCAGATGCTGCGCAAAGAGCCGGTTTATCATCGTGAAGGCGCCGTCGTAGCGTGTATCGGCCTTCTCGACATGGATGCAGAAGGCTTCGTCGTTGATGGCCGATCCGAAGGTGAAGGCCACGAGTTTTTCTTCAACGAAGAGTGCGCCGCCGCGCAGCTCCAGCTCCCCGAAGTGGTCGAAGGCGCGCTGCATGGCGCGCTGCTCGGCCGTCAGTTCTGCGGCATGGCTGTCGTGTCCGGCCCGCCATTCCCGTTCGAGACGCATACACTCGGGTGCGAGCGCCGGCGTCAACTCCTCGTAGCGGTAGTCGTAGGCCGCTTCGAAACGGTTGATGTGGTTGCGCTTGGGCTGGTAACGCCGTCCCGTGAGATTGCGCAGGTCGTCGGCGCGGTAGACGTAGTCTTCGTAGTCGCGGTTGCGCCAGATGCCGAATTCGGGATGTGCGCGACGCACGGCTGCGGCCCCTTCGGGCGTAAGCCCCGCCAGACGCAGCGGCTGTCCGGCCGTGCGGGCGTCGGCTTCGAGACGCGGGATGAGGTGCGTGAAATCGCCCTCGCCGAGCGGCTGCATATAACCGATGTGACGGCTGCCGTCGATGTAGAAACGGATCAGCAGAAAACCCTCCTCGATGCACCATGCACTGCGGTAGGTGCCCTCCCAGCAATACATATTGGCGAAGGCCAGATCGCAGTTGCAGATACCCGAAGGGCGGGTAAAACGTTCGATGCCGGCTTTGTCTTCAAGCCGGACGGGTCGGAATTCCATACGATTATTCGACGGTGAAATCTTTTTGTTCGAGATGACGGTAGTATTGCTGGATGAAGGCTTTGACCTGCCTCTCCAGTGCTGCGGCTTCGGGTCCGTCCGAGAGGTCGTCTTCGCGCCGCAGGTCGTCGCTGCGGTAGGAGCCGGTGGTGCGCTGCTCGTCGAAAAAGAGTACGCGGTCGCCGCTGACGGCCTCGAAACCGCTGTCGTACGCGAGGGCGAAGCCCCCTTCGGGAGCCTTCTCGCGGAAGAGGTCGCGCCCGAAGGCGAAATAGGGCTCGCGGTTGCCCGTAAGCCCGAGCAGCGTGGGCATGAGATCGATTTGCGATACGGCGTCGGCGCTGCTGCCGCGCAGTACGCCGTCGGGGGTGTAGAGCAGTCCGATGATGTGGTGGTCTGCGGGGAAGACGCGCGTGGCGTCCGCGAATTTTTCACTCGATACATGATCGGCGACAAATACAAAAACCGTGCGACGGAACCACTCCTCGCCGGCGTAGCGGGCGAAAAACCGCCGGAAGGCGTTGTCGGTGTAGGCTACGCACTTGTGGTTGCGGGTCAATCCTTCGGGCAGTAGGTCGCGGTAGGCGTCGGGCACCACGAAGGGGTGGTGAGACGAGAGGGTGAACAGTGCGGCGAAGAAGGGTTCGGGCAATGCGCCCAGCTCCTCGCCGGCGTATTGCAGGAAGGGTTCGTCCCAGATGCCCCAGTAGCCGTCGAAATCACCGTCGCCGTGCTTCGCCTCGTAATCCTCGCGGCTGTACAGGCGTTCGATGCCCGCCGAGCGGGCGTAGGCGCCGAAGCCCATCGAACCGGCGGCCGAGCCGCAGAAGAAGGCGGTGGCGTAGCCTTTGTCACGTAGGATGCGGGGGAGCTGGCGCGTCGGCGCGAGCGCCTGCGGCATCAGCACGAAGGGGGTCTTGAACGAGGGGATCGAGCCGAGCACGGCGGGCAGCGCCTGAATCGAACGGGTGCCGTTGGCGTACATACGTTCGAAACAGTAACCCGCCAGCATGAGCGAGTCCAGAAACGGCGTGTAGCCCTTGACCTGCCGGTCGGCGTAGAGTTCGGGATACAGATGTCCCGAGTGTTCGGCCGACATACTCTCCATGACGAAAACCACGATGTTGCGCCCCGCGAGCGGCGCTGTGCCGAGAGAGTCGGGACGATGAACGGGCGTATAGATGCCGTCCAGCTCCTCCGGCGTGAAGTAGCGTTCGTATTTGACGCCTCCTCCCTGCCCGACGGTGCGCAGGATGCAGAAGGGGTTCGAGAGAATCAGGTTGGCGCGGGCGTTGTCGGTGGTGTAGAGCGTGGCGTTCGACAGCGTGACGGGACGTGTCATGCGTGTGACCCCCCCCCGCATTCCCGCTACGGAGAGCAAGGCGGCGACGGCCAGCAGTGCCGTGCCGCCACCGTAGTAACACAGCGGACGGCGGCAGAGCGGTTCGGGTTGCGCCTTGTGGCCGCCGGCCCATACCAATAACGCGATCAGTGCGACGCCCGTGAGTAGCAGGGGGATGTTCTCGCCGATGAACTTGCCGACAAGTTGCAGCGAGTTGTCGTTCTCGGCGAAGAAGATCTCCTCGGCCGTGAAACGTTTCTGCGTGTAGCGGAAATAGACGGCGTCGGCCAAATTGACGGCCACGACCAGCAGGGCGTTGACGACGACATAATAGAAGTAGAGCATTCGCTGCCACCAGCGCCGTTCGCGCAGATGCAGCGGCACGAGCGAGAAGAGGATGAGCACGGCGTTGGCATAGAGCACCGACACGGTGTCGAAGGTCAGTGCGCCGGCTGCGAGCGAAGGCAGCTCGGCGCCTGCGAGCGGTCCGATCGCGGCATAGTTGTAGAGCCAGAAGGCCGCACGGCAAGCCGCCAGCACTCCATAGAGCAGAGCCAGCCGCCACGCCAGCAGGGCGATATGGCTTTTCAACAATCGTTTCATGCGTTTATCCGTGCGGCGGATTTTCGGGTCGTCGGGCTTCGTTCGTGCGCTATTCGCAGGCTTTGAGCGACATATCGAGCGAACGGATCTGATGCGTGAGCGCTCCGACCGAGATGAAGTCCACACCCGCCTCGGCATAGGTGCGCAGCGTGTCGAGCGTGATGCCGCCGCTCGATTCGGTTTCGCAGCGTCCGGCGACCTTCTCCACCGCCTTGCGGGTCATTTCGGGCGAGAAATTATCGAACATGATCCTATCGACGCCGCCTGCCTCGAAGACAAGGTCGATGTCTTCGAGCGTGCGGACTTCGCACTCGATCGGGATCTCTTTGTTGTGGTCGCGCAAGTACTCCTTCGCGCCGCGGATCGCGGGGACGATGCCGCCGGCGAAATCGATGTGGTTGTCTTTGAGCAGGATCATGTCGAAGAGTCCCATGCGGTGATTTTCGCCGCCGCCCAGTTTGACGGCCATCTTGTCCAGTACACGCATACCGGGCGTCGTCTTGCGGGTGTCGAGCACCTTGGTGTGCAGCCCTTCGAGCCGCGCCACGTAGACGGCCGTCTGGGTCGCTACGCCGCTCATGCGCTGCATGATGTTCAGCAGGATGCGTTCGGCCTGCAGCAGCGAACGCAAGGATCCCGATACGTAAAAAGCCACGTCGCCCGACGCGACGCGCGTGCCGTCGGCGATGCGCTGGTCGAATTCGACGGTGGGGTCGAGCCGTTCGAGAATGAGCCGGGCGATTTCGATACCGGCGATAATGCCCTCCTGCTTGCAGAGCAGGCGCATACGTCCCCGCTCGTCGGCGGGAATGCAGCAGAGCGAAGTGTGGTCGCCGTCGCCCAGATCCTCGCGGATGGCCAGTTCGATCAGTGCGTCGACATAGGGTTTGTATTCAGCTTTCATCGTTCGGATAGTTTCTGATTTGGTGCAAAGATACGAATAAGCCGCGGGCAAAAGCAAATTTTATTTGGATTTTGCCGAGGCGAAGTATCTGCGGCGAAAGCCAAAGATACGAAATCGTAACGTTGGTACGACGACATTTCGTCTGATTTCGGACGAAAAAAGCTTGCGGACTGAAGTCTGTTAATAGAATCGGCCCAAATATTCGACGTCGTAGCCGGTGCAGGAGAACTCCACTTTGAGGTAAGGCCCGTTCAACTCGCCTTCGAGGTCGTAGAGCGTGTAGTGCGGCATCGGCTCTCCCCGATAATGGGGGACCGCCTGTTGCAGATCGAAGTAGAATCCGGCGGGAGTCTCGTGGATGGGGATGCTCGGTACGACCATGTCGAGCGCCGGCATGTTCTGGACGAAGCGCGTCTTGTTCATGTAGAGGTCGATGCACGTCACGCCGTCGGGGGTTGTGTAGGGATCGGAGTAGTCCCAGAAGACGTCGTAATCGTAGAAGGCGAGCCGGTCGTTCTCGAAAACGGCGATGGTGTTGTCGCCCTGCACGAACTCTTCGGGGGTGTTGTCGTCACTGCAAGCCGTCAGCGCGAAGACCGCGAGGGCCAAGAGGAGAAATTTTTTCATTGTTCGGTAATTATAAATGTATGTTTTCACTTCGTGCACCTTTTCTCGACTCGGCCGAGTCGAGAAAAGGTGCGTTTATAAATCGATGCTCAGCGTGACGCCCCATTCGCGTGGCCGGCCGTGTTGTAGGAAGGCGTTGCCGATCGACTCGAAGTAGAAGACGTCGTAGCGCGTCTGCGTGAGGTTGCGGCACCAGAGGCTCAGCGAACCGTGCCGCTGTTCGAAACGGATCGCACAGTTTGCCAGCGCATAGAATTTCTGACGCAGCGAGTTCGCCTCGTTCCATTCGATCGGGCCGACGCTGCGGCCGTCGACGCTCACGACGATTCCTTCGAGCCAGCTGCGGCAGACGGGAACCGTATACTCTGCCACGACCGCCGCCGTGTGACGTGGGGCGTAGGGGATTCGTTTGCCGGCATAGTCGGCGTTTCCGCTGCGGAATTCGGCGAAGGTGGCGTGGGTGTAGCCGTAGCTCAGCCGCAGGTCGAGCCGCCGTGCGACGACGGCCTGCACCGACAGCTCTCCGCCGCGGCTGCGGGTGCGCCCTGCGTTGGTCATCATGCGGCCTGTGGTCTGTCCCTCGGGAAAGACGGTGAGCTGCTGGTCGCGGCAGAGGATGTAGAAGAGCGTCGCGTCGCCGCGGATGCGGCCGCCGGCGAGCGTGAAGTGGCTGCCGACCTCGAAATTCCAACTTTTTTCGGGCTTGTACGCCACCACGCGGTTGATGTCGTAGTGACGGTCCCAGTAGACGCCCATGCGCTCCATGACGCTGTTTTGCAGCACTTCGGAGAACATCTGGGTGTTGAATCCGCCCGCTTTGTAGCCCTTGGCGATCGAGGCGTAGAGCGAGTTTCGGTCGTCGATGCGGTAGAGGACCGCCGCCTTGGGCAGCAGCTGCGTGAACGATTTGTGGAGCGTACCCCGTTCGGTGAAGGGGGTGATGCGTCCGTCGCCGAAGGTGCAGTCGATGTCGGTCGAACTTACATAGCGCAGACGTGTACGTTCGTAGTCGATGCGCACGCCCGCCGTGAGGTCGAAACGTCCCAGTCGCAGCTGCGACTCATGATAGAGCGCCGTGCCCCACGTGGGATTTTTGAAGTCGGTGTCGAGCGCCATGCGGTCGGAGGCGAAGTGCGGTCGGATGCCGGTGTATTGCTCGGCTTTGTCGGCGATCAGACGCTCCAGCCCATCCTCCTTGAAGAGCACGGGCGCCTGCATCGAACGGTGGCGGTAGAAGCCGAAGGCGCCCACCAGCCAGCCGTAGCGCCCTTCGCCGCGCGAGCGGACGACGATGTCTTCGGTCAGGCCGTGGTCCTGCTTAGCCTGCATGAGCGTGAAGTAGGAGTCGGGCAGGAAGTCCTGATCGAGCGTCATGCGGTCGTCGCTGTACTGGTAGCTGGTGATCGAGGCGATCTCCCATCCTTCGGCGGCGTAGCGCACGGTCAGACCGTCGTTGAGCGTCGTGCGGCGGTAGCTGCTGGGGTCGTTGTAGGAGATGCGCCCCGTAGTCACCGACGCATAGGGATACCCTCCCTGTTTGAGCATCCCGAACGAGAGGGTGTTGTCGACGCTCCACCGCTCGTCGGGACGGAACTGGAGTCGCAGCCGCGCTCCGCCCGAACGCTCCCAGTCGCAGGTGCGGCCCGTGTATTCATTGGTGAAAAAACCGTCGCTGTGGGCGAAACGTGCCGCCAGCGATAGACCCGTGCGGGGCGAGGGGCGGTGGTAGGTCGAGGCGCGCAGCCGCAGCGTATTGCCCGACGCATATTCGGCTCCCAGCCGCGTCCCTTGGTAATTCAGCGGCGAGAGGGTGTAGATGTTCATCACGCCTCCCATCGTGTTGCGGCCGTAGAGCGTGCTCTGAGGGCCTCGCAGCACCTCGATGCGCTCGATGTCCGCCAGATCGAAGTCGTAATCGTCCTTCGAGAGATAGGGGACATTGTCTACATTGAGTCCCATCACCGGCTGGTCGATGCGTGCGCCCAGTCCGCGCACGTAGACCGACGAGGTCATGCGCGAGCCGTAGTCGGGGATGTAGAAATTGGGAACGAGCTGCGAGAGTTCCTTGATGGCCGTGATGCCGCGTCGTTCGATCGTCTCGCGGCCCACGATCGAAGCCGCGACGGGACGGTTGCGCAGCGTAAGTCCCTGCTTGATGGCCGTCACCTGCACGTTATCCATCACCACGGCGGTGTCGATCGTCTCCGGCGCCTCGTTTTCGGGGTGTGCGGCGACAGCACGGCGCGGTGCGGCCTGAACGGAGAAGACGGCGGCGCAGAGCAGACAGACGAAGCAGGAACGACGGAACGGTATCGGAATCATCGCATTGAATTTCACCGCAAAGTAACGACTTTATTTCCGATCCCGCAATCCTCATTTATAAGGAGGAGAAAAAGGCGCGGGGATGATCCGAAGCGGGATAGGCTCTTCGGGTTTTGCAAAGGGCGTGTCACATCTGCGGAGGGGAGCTGTGGCGAGTCTCCGCGGCCGGAGGCTGCGGCTCGCGCGGCTTGGAAGCCGCCCGATGCGATATTGTAACACGGGGTATTTACAACCCTTTCAACGCTCTCCCAGCTGTTCGGCGTCGACGTAGCCTTTGGTCACGGCGTAGATCGTCAGTCCCGCTACGGAGCGGATGCCGAGTTTGCGGATCAGGTTGCGGCGGTGGGAGATGACCGTCGTCAGAGCGACGTCGAGCCGTTGGGCGATCTGTTTATTGAGCAGCCCCTCGACGACGAGCTGCAGCACGTCGATTTCGCGCTGCGTGAGCGGCGTCTGCACGGTCTCCGTGCGGCCGTGGGGATCGGAGACGGAATGACCTGCGGGCATTTCAGTCGGATAGCCTTCACGGTGGGCGTGTTGGTGTAGCCGCAGGATGTCGCGCACGAGTCCCTCCTCGCACTGGGCGATGTCGAGGCAGTGCAGTTCGCGCAGCGTGGATTGCGGTGCGCCGTCGGTCAGCAGAATGCTTTTGTGCCGCCGTTCGAGAAAGAAGGCGTTGTGCTCGACGAAGATTTGCGAAGCTACGAAGTAGTGGAAGAAACGATCGGTGCGTTCGGCGGCGAAGCGTTCGAAACGGTCGTAGATCTCCACCTCGGCCATCGGGATGATGCGCCGCAGAATGCTCTCCAGCCCCAGACCCGTGAGGATCGAGGGGGTGACGACGGCGATGGCGGGACGTGCGGGCTGCATGTTATTCGTGGTGATAGGGTTCGTGGTTGAGGATCGTGAAGGCGCGGTAGATCTGCTCGGCGAAGATCGCCCGTACGATCTGGTGCGAAAAGGTCATGCGCGAAAGCGACAGCCGCCCGTCGGCACGGGCGTAGACCGCCTCCGAAAAGCCGTAGGGACCGCCGATGACCAGCACGAGCCGCCGCACGCCGCTCAGCATCCGTTTCTGGAGCCAGTAGGCGAACTCCACCGAACGCAGTTCGTCGCCGCGTTCGTCGAGCAGGACGACGTGATCGCCGGCTACCAGCTGCCGCAGGATCGCTTCGCCTTCGGCCGTGCGCTGCTGGTTCTGCGTGAGCGACCGCGTGTTGCGCACGTCGGGCAGCACCGTGACCGCGAACCGGCAATACCGGTTCACGCGGCGCACGTAGAGTTCCACGAGCGCTTCGATCTCCTTTGAGTCGGTCTTGCCGACGACCAGCAGTTCGATGTTCATCGGCGCTTAAAACGGAATGGTGTCGCTGTTCCACTCCCCGTCGGCACCGACGTAGAAGACGGGCTTCGCGGGTTCGACCGACTTGAGCCACTGGTAGGCCTTGTACATATTGTAGCCGTTGCCCGAATCGCGTCCCAGTGCGAAGGCGATGATCGAGGTGTGGTTGCGTGAACGGTGGTACATCGCCTTCACGCGGCCCAAATACTCGTCGAGCAGGCGCGGATCGTTCGAGGGGGTGCCGCCCACCGAGCGGTCGTCGCGTGCTTCGGGGGCGTCGATGGCCGCGCTGTCGACCACGTAGAAGCCCATGCGGTCGGCAAGCGTGTAGAACCAGTAGGGCTGCGGATAATCGGGCAGCAGGGTGTTGACCCCCTTGGCCTTGAGCGCTTTCATCTCGGTGGCGGTCGCTTTTTCATCGGCGGCGGCGTTGTAGCGTTCGGGCCGCAGCGCGAGTTCCTTGTCGAAGCGGTAGAAGCGTCCGTCGCGGTATTCGGTCTCTCCGAAACCGATGTAGAGCGGGATGTACTCCCACAGCATACTGTTGCGTTTGGTATAGAGCGTCACCTTGTAGAGCGGCTGCCGCTTGTCGTCCCACTGATTGGCGTAGGCGTGGTAGATGAGCCGTTCGATGTGCACCGTGTCGCGCGTGTGGCCTGCCACCGTGATCTCGCGCGAGCCGTAGTCGAGCAGCTTGCCCTTCGGATCGTAGATGTCGTAGCCGGCGGTGATCGGCTCTTCGCCGTTGTAGGAGTTCTCGACCACGATGTCGAGCTTCAGCACGCCGTATTTGCGCGTCGAGTCGGGGACGAGCGCCACCGAGTAGTCGTCGATGTGGAGACGGTGCTGGAAGACGAGGTAGCTGTTGGCGTAGGCCAGCCGCGGCGTCGGCGCGTCGGCCTGCAGCTGCGGCGTCTTCGAGGGGCGCAGGTCGAGCATCACGGCGTTGGGGCCGGGATGGATGTAGGGCGAGATGAGGAATTCGCGCGGCGTGCGGTCGTCCTCGACCTCGGCCACGCGGGCGTCGTTCACCAGCAGCGTGTAGGCCGACCCGACGTTCTCCAGATGGAGATAGATGTCGCGGTCGGTCAGCAGCAGCGGCACCTCGACGACCTGCCCCACGGTGGTGGTGTCGGCCTGCTGTACGACGATCTGCGGGGAGAAGGTTTCGTAGTGGGCGATGCTGCCTCGACGCAGGAGCGCTGCGTCGTCGCGCGTGTCGAAGGGGACGAATTCCGAACGGAAGACCTCGGCCGTCTGCGCCCCCGCGCCCGTAAGGGCGAAAAGAGCCGCCCAGAGTGTAATGAGTCGTTTCATCTCGATGTTCTTAAATTGCCGGCTGCTGCGGCGCACGTCGCCTGCAGAAGCGGATTCGCCCGCCTGCGCCGTGATGCGGCCTCTGCGAGCCGGAGTTTGTCTTTTTTCCAACAACGAATAAATTAATCAATCCGTATCAAACTGATATATAAAATCAAATGGCGAAAAACAAGAAGCCAATAAGATTTGAAGAGTGTGCGATCGCTTCAAATTACTCACATTCTGATAATATCGAATAATTCAGACATGGGACTTATTTTTTATGTATTTATTTATTAAGTCTTTGATCGTTTCTTCCGCTCTTTTCTCCCCGACGAGTTCTATCAACCGATTATAATCTTCTATTTCATTGCCGGTAAATGTGATAATTATTCGACGTTGTTCCGTGCCAGCTATATGGGTATAATCTTCTGGATGAGCCCAAAAACAACGTTCACAAAATTGTACGTCTTTAATATGCCAATTATGGCAATGCTCGCAAGTCCAAGATTTTGCTCTGTTTGCAGATGGGCTTAGCAACATATAGCATTCAACATCGTTCTCGCCTTGGTCTCCTCCGATTTCGTAAGGTATCCTATGATCTATCTGCAACAAACGTTCCTCCATAGGCTGATGGTAAACAAAACAAATCGACCCATATCTGTTTATAAGAACTTTCTTTAATACCTGCGAAAGTACGGTACGACCGGCGACTTTGGAAATCTTGTCTTCAACAAAAATAGGATTACCGAAACGATATGCACCGATATTGCGCCCATCCGAGGATTTCACTCTATATGTTTCAATATTGATACCGCGTTCTCTTACGTCTCGAACCGCGCGAGGCGGATGTTTGTACCCGTACAGATTTTCCAACTCTTCGGACGTTATGTACCCATGCTCCAAGATATGATTGATGACGGTAGCCGGGCGCTTATCCGTAATCGATTTTAGTTTGTCGATTATTGTTTTTGAATAAGCCATATTAATATTCAAATTAAGGATAATTGATTGGCCAACTGAGGAATGATATCTTGTAGTCCGATACTTAAATACAAAGCTTCATATGTAACCTCTTTTTTACCTAAAAGCAAACTTTGGCTTGATAGACCTGCTCTCAGAAGAATTTTCTTTAATCCTAACTCTTCGGGTAAATCTACTCCATACTGTTTATCCCCACATAATCCATCGTAGCTGATGATATAATTTATCTTTTTGCGGTTCAAGGTTTCGATTGCGGTAATAAACTCATCGAATTTAATACCGGAGAAATATCTGTTGTCTCTCCTGCTGCATACTCCTTGGTAGGGAGGATCCATATAAACAATATCGCCGGTTTTGGCAGTTTTCAGAACCTCGCGATAGTCTTTTGACATGAATTCTGTGCGACCTTTCAAATAAGATGATATGACAGCTACATTTTCTGCCAATTTTTTTGGAGATGTTCCATTGCGACGTTTGTCGGGGGCCTGATTGAACATTCCATTGCTACTATATCTTACCGATCCTTTCACGCACCTTGCCAATAAATATAGCATATTTGCAGCATTCTTAGCGCCAGAGTTAAACTCTTCGCGCACTTTATAGAAGTGCGCCACGCTTCCCGTGGAATATGCGAACTGCTCGTTCCAGACCTTACAATATTCCTCCGCTAATTTTTTTGGGTTTTCTATGGCCTCTCTTAAAACGCTGACTAACGGCTCGTTTAGATCGTTTATAACGTATCCTGTCGCTCGACGTTGCCTTGCGGCGGCTATGGTAATAGCCGCCATACCTGCGAACGGTTCAATTAGTCTGTTGAACTGGTAAGGCATATATTGAAGTATCTGCGGAGCCAAAATCCGTTTCGATCCTTGATATTGTACGATATGCGGTGTAATTCCATTCATCTTTCATTCGGATTATGTCGCTTTATTTTTCGAGGCTATTTTCGGTTGCAAGATTTGAGGTCTTTATTGTATTGCAATTTATTTGTTTCGATCTTCTGAGGACAAAGATAATAAATTGTCGTCAAATACGATTGTATACGTTTTTTTTGTACTTTTGTAATTCGAGGCGAAGATGCCGCAAATCGCATGCGGAATCGGGGCTGTCCCGTTCCGCCGGAGGATGTGGATCCGCGCCGGAGTCGTGTAAAATAGTTAAAATACAGAATACAGAACGTTATGAAAACACTACGAATCGTAGAATTGCTCAAGTCGGATGCGGTCGATTGCGATGTGACCGTCAAGGGGTGGGTGCGCACCAAGCGCGGTAACAAGAACGTTGCCTTCATCGCCCTGAACGACGGTTCGTGCGTGGCCAACATCCAAGTGGTCGTCGAGCTGGAGAAGTTCGACGCCGAGACGATGCGGCAGATCACCACGGGCGCCTGCATCCGTGTCGACGGCCGGCTCGTGAAGTCGCCCGGCGAGGGACAGGGCGTCGAGGTGCAGGCCTCCTCGATTGAGATTTACGGCACGGCCGACCCTGCGACCTACCCGTTGCAGAAAAAAGGCCATTCGCTCGAATTCCTGCGCGACATCGCCTACCTGCGTCCTCGTACCAATACCTTCGGCGCGGTGCTGCGCATCCGCCATGCGATGGCCTTCGCCATTCACAAGTTCTTCAACGACCGCGGTTTCTATTACTGGAATTCGCCGCTGATAACAGCTTCCGACTGTGAAGGTGCGGGGGCGATGTTCCAAGTGACGACGCTCGATCTGAACAACCTGCCCCGTACCGAGGAGGGCAAGGTCGACTATGCGCAGGATTTCTTCGGCAAACCCTGCAACCTCACCGTGTCGGGCCAGCTCGAAGGCGAGCTGGGCGCGCTGTCGCTGGGGCGGATCTACACCTTCGGCCCCACGTTCCGTGCCGAGAACTCCAACACGCCGCGCCACCTCTCCGAGTTCTGGATGATCGAGCCGGAGATGGCGTTCTACGAGCTGGAGGACAATATGGAGCTGGCCGAGGAGTTCCTCAAATACTTGATCGGCTATGCGCTGGAGCACTGCCGCGAGGATCTGGAGTTCATGAACAAGATGTGGGATCAGGAGCTGATCGCTCGGCTGGAGTTCGTGCTGCACAACGAGTTCAAACGACTCGACTATACCGAAGGCATCGAGATTCTGAAGGCTTCGGGCCGCAAGTTCGAATTTCCCTGCGACTGGGGCTGCGACCTTCAGTCGGAGCACGAGCGCTACCTCGTGGAGGAGCATTTCAAGCGTCCGGTGATTCTGATCAACTACCCCAAGGAGATCAAAGCCTTCTACATGAAGCAGAACGAGGACGGGCGGACGGTGCGCGCAATGGACGTATTATTCCCCAAAATAGGCGAAATCATCGGCGGCTCGGAGCGTGAAGCCGACTATGGCAAGCTTTGTGCCCGTATTAAGGAGTTGGACATGAACGAACACGAGTTGTGGTGGTACCTCGACACCCGCCGCTGGGGATCGGCTCCTCATTCGGGTTTCGGACTCGGTTTCGAGCGTCTGCTCCTCTTCGTTACGGGCATGGGCAACATCCGCGACGTGATTCCTTTCCCCCGTACTCCGCAGCACGCTGAATTTTAGGCGCTGCGGCCATACAATTAAAAATTGAGCATACGGGCAGCGAAGGGAGACGCACGGCGGCTTCCCTTCTTCGTGTGCAGAAAATTTTTAATTTTATTGACCCATGGCTATACATCAGAAACAGGTGTTGACGCTTCAGCAGAAGCTCTCCCCGCAACAAATCCAAATGATTAAATTGCTCGAACTGCCCACCGTGCAGCTTGAGCAGCGCATCAAGCAGGAGATAGAGGAGAACATCGTGCTCGAAGAGGCCGAGCAGCAGAACGAGGAGGAGGAACCTCAGCGGATTTCGGTCGATGAATACCTGCGCGAGGACGATACGCCGGCCTATAAAATGCGGATCAACAACTACTCGAAGGACGACAAGCCTCGGCAGATTCCCCTCTCGGGCGGGCGTTCGCTGCAAGAGTATCTGATCGAACAGCTCGGCTACCGCAACCTTTCGGAGGCGGAGATGCGACTTGCGGTCTATCTGGTGGGGAGTATCGACGAAGACGGCTATTTGCGCCGCGATCTGGAGTCGGTGGCCGACGACATCGCCTTCACGCTGGGCGAAGAGGTTTCGCCCGCTCAGCTGGAGGCGATCCTGACGATTATCCACGACCTCGAACCGGCCGGCATCGGTGCGCGCAACCTGCGCGAATGCCTGCTGCTGCAACTCGCGCAGATCCCCATGACCACCCGTTCGCGGCGGCTGGCGCGAAAGATCCTGACCTCCTATTTCGACGAATTCGCCAAGAAGCACTACGAGAAACTGATCTCGCGGCTGCAGGTGACCGAGGATGAGTTCCGCGACGCCATCGCCGAGATCCGCCACCTCTCGCCCAAGCCCGCCAACGGCTACTCCGACGGCGGCTCGGACACTGCGCCCTATGTGGTGCCCGATTTTATTCTCGACTACCACGACGGCCGTTTCGAGCTGTCGCTCAACTCGTACAACGTGCCCGACGTACGGATCAGCCACCGCTATGTGGAGATGATGCGCGATATGGTGTCGTCGGACGGCCGCGTGCAGGAGAAGAACCGCGAGGCGGTGCAGTTCGTCAAGAACAAGATCGATTCGGCCAAATGGTTTATCTCGGCGATCAAGCAGCGGCGCGACACGCTGATGCGCACCATGCAGGAGATTCTGGATTTCCAGCAGGAGTATTTCAAGACGGGCGACCAGTCGAAACTCCACCCGATGATCCTCAAGGACATCGCCGACCGCACGTCGCTGGACGTGTCGACCATTTCGCGCGTGGTGAACAGCAAGTACGTCCAGACGCAGTTCGGGATCATTCTGCTCAAGTCGCTCTTCTCGGAAGCGATGCAGACCTCGTCGGGCGAGGAGGTTTCGAGTTACGAGATCAAGAACATCCTGCGCAACTGTATCGACGACGAAGACAAGCGCCGCCCGCTTACGGACGAGACGCTGATGGATATACTCAACAACAAAGGGTACTGCATTGCGCGCCGTACGGTGGCCAAATACCGCGAGATGCTCGGCATTCCGGTCGCGCGCCTGCGAAAACAAATCTGATGGACGAATTCCGATTAGCCGACTCCTCTTCCGCACTGCGCCGCACCGATCGGAGCGTGCCGACGCGCCTCTCCAAAGCGTTGTCGGTGGTGTTGCACCCGCTGTTCGTGCCGTTCTACGTCATGCTGCTGCTGGTTGCGGGGCCAACGCAGCTCTCCTATTTTCCGACTTCGGTCAAATTTTACCTGCTGTGGGTGACGGCGCTCTACACGGCCGTCATTCCGCTGCTTTCGGTGGGGCTGCTCCGCTCGATGGGACGCATCACGTCGCTGGCGATCGACGATCGGCGCGAACGGATTCTGCCACTGGTGATCGGCATCGTCTGCTACCTGTTGTGTGCCGCTACGGTGGCGCGCATCCCTTCGGCGATGATCGTGCGCAAGTTCATGCTGGCGGGCGCCTGCTGCGAACTGTTCTGTCTGGCCGTGACGCTCTACTGGAAAATCAGTCTTCATCTGGCCACGCAGGGTGCTGTCGCGGCTTTTCTCATCTTGTTAACCTTCGGCAATGCCGGAAATCTGACCGGTGCGCTGGCCGTGGCCGTGCTCTGTGCCGGCGCACTCGCCTCGGCACGGCTGTGGCTGGGATGCCACACCATCCGTCAGATCGCGGCAGGCTATGCCGGCGGGTTTATCACGGCGGCGCTCGCCGTGCTGCTGTTGTAGCGGGGCGGGTTTGGAGCGGCGGCGTCTTCGGGCGTTTCGCGCTGCTCGATCCCGAACGGGAGTGCACGAGCAGCCGGATGCCGGCACGGCTGGCGTTGTACAGCCTCCGCTGCGAAACGTTGCGCGACGAGATTACGGAGTACCTCGACCGCGCAACGTCCATGAGGCGTATTGTGCGCCACCTGTGCTATGCGCGGCTGGCGCGCTACAAGGAGCGGGCGGGCTGCGCGTCGTGACCGGCGGCAATAAAAAAACCGGCGCGGTATCGATCCGATACCGCGCCGGTCTCTATTCCGAACGTGGGTTCCTAACGTGTTGCGATGCGGCAGTAGCGGTCGTAACGGTTCAGTACGTCGCGAACGTAGGCCGTCGTCTGGCGGCTGCCGGTGAAGCGGCCGCAGCGTACCTCCTGCTGCTCGTAGTATTCGGGCAGCGCCTTGAACGCCAGATAGCGGGCCACGGTCTCCCAAGAGTCGGGATTCTCGCCGTGGCTGCGGGCCAGCCGGCGCGCGTCGTTGACGTGACCGATGCCGCCGTTGTACGAGGCCAGCATGATGCTCATCCGGTCGTCGTCCGACGTTCCCGGGGCGAAACGCAGCCCGGCGTTGATCTTCGAAAGCACCTGTGCGGCCAGCCGCACGTTGGTCTCGGGATCGAGCAGCCGGTCGCCCGTGACGTTGAACTGCCGCGCGACGGCGGGCATGATCTGCATCAGACCGGCGGCGCCCCGCTTCGATACGATGTCGGGCAAGAAGCGCGATTCGTGGTAGGCGATGGCGCTCATCAGCCGCCAGTCGTAGCCCTCCTCCTCGCTTACCGAACGGATCAGTTCGTCGTAGACCGAGATGGTGTGGGCAACTTCCGCCTTCCCTACGCTGCCGATTCGGGCGTCTGCCGTGCGGGTGCCGTGCAGGCCGAAATTGGCGTTCATACCGTAGAAGGTAGTCAACAATGTTAAGAACACGAAAGTTAAAAATGTCTTTTTTAACATAAAGGTTTACTTTGCGGGCAGCTCACTGCGTGCCGTACAGTACACCGATCGGTTAGTCGTAGAACCCCCACGAAATACCCATCTTGAACATGCCCGGGTTGAGCGGGTAACGGGCGATCGAAAAATAGTCGCCGTTGCCGAACAGTCCCCTGTTGACATGCTGATACTTCAAAAAGATGCGCATTCGTTTCCACTTGCCCATCACGAAAAAGTCGGTGTAGGGATAGTTCCCCACCTCGGTCTCGCGCTGGTTGTAGAACGCCGAAAGGGCCGGATTATAGCCCGGGGCGTAGTACTTCGTGTTGTAGCGACCGTCGAGACCGATTTGCAGCCTCAGCACGTCGCGCACCACCCAGAACTCGTAGTAATACGAGAGGAAGGCGCTCACGAGCGGAACGGGTATGACCTCCTGATTTGTACTCCACTGCAACAATACCCTGTTGTCCAGATGAAGTCCGCCGATGCGGAAATCCTTGCGGGCATACAAACTCGTCAGGCTCACGTTGCCGTCGTGCTGCAGGACGCCTACGTTGGAGTCGCCGGGACCTATGGGGCCGTAATAGATTGGGTTCTTTACGACACCCTGCCATGCGGCGAGTTCCAGCGCGTAGTCCGGTACGCGGAACGAAGCCTCGATACGGGTTTCATTCTCCTTAGCCAAGGAGTTGGACCACACGTAGTGGTTCGAGAAGAGATTCTCCTGCCAGTAACCGGGCGAACGTTTCTCGGCCGAGAAACGTCCTTCGAGAATCAGGGCGTGACCGCGGAGATAGCCCTTGAGCGCGAGGTGCGCGCCCAGCGACATGTCTCCGCCTCTGTACCCCGACGGGTAGACCTTCATATCGGCCCCCCAATCGACGTATTTCTTTATCTTGCCGGCTATCGACGCATAGGCGAAATAGCTGGTCTTCTTGTCCCGACGGTATTTGCCGGTGATGTAGTCGCCCAGCGCAAACTGGGAGTAGGTGTGCATATCGATCCCCACGCCGCCGTCGATCGTACCGATCACGCCGTTGCGATCCCACGGTTGCGCCTGCACGAACAAGCGGTTCGAGAGCCTCCGTTCGCACAACGAGTCGCGCGAGACGTTGGGATGGATAAACCAGTTATCGTAATACGTGCCGTCGGTGGGGACGAAATTGCCGTTTTCGTCCTTCGAGCCGCGTTCGTTGGTGTAGCTGCCGTAGATGTCGGTGTAGGTTTTGCTCCAGACGTCGTACTCGATCGAATGGCCGATGAAGACTGCCGAGAGGTCGGCCAGCGAAAAATCGTTCTCCGTGACGCGTTGCAGCGGAATGGCGTAGGATTGCGTGAGGAAGAAGGCGTGGTTGCGGTAGATGTTCTCCGCCTTGGAGGTCGTCAGCCGCATCGGTACGCCCGACGGCATCTCGAACACCGTGTCGCGGATCGCCCATTCGCCCACCACGCCGCCGTTCTCCTGCGTCTCGATGTGGTTGTTGATGTAGCCGGCGTGCACGGAGTAGCGCTTGCCCGTGTGAGCGAAGGTCAAGGCGATATTCTGGTTCTTGGTGCGCGACCACTCGTAGAGACCCCGCGTGCCGCGCGACTTGTAGTCGACGCTGAAGCTGGTCGAGGGGGAGATGTTCTGCGCATGGCGGATCTCGAAATTGGTCTCGCGGTACCGTTTCTGTCCCGACTCGATGTAGGTCATCTGCAGAAAGGGACGTTTGCCGTTGTAGAACGGCGCGTTCTGCATATCGTAAATATAGGCGTGGAACGGACTCGCGAAGTCGAAATCCTTCCATTGCGGCCTGTCGAAATAGTTGAGCGGCACGGAGCCTTGTCCCAAAGCGCCGATCGGAGCGTCGCCTACGCCGTTGCGGTAGAAGGGATAGTCGAGGCGCCACGCCATGAGCGTCGTGTCGAGCGGTTCGATCTTCACGCGGTTGTACTCCTTCGAGACGTTCCATTTGAAGTTGGGCAGCGCACGGATCGAATCGCTGAAGAAGTAGGATTCGAGGGGCTTTTTGATTCGCTTCTCCTTGGTCGAATCGACGGGTTCCTGCACCTGTTCCCCCTCCTCCCCTTCAGGCGCGCCGTTGGGTACGCCGTAGAGGTTGGTGTTCTCGCCGCGCTGCTGGGCACGCATCAGCGAACGGGCGTCGAGCTGGGCGCAGACATGCTCGGGTACGAGCGCTGCGACGAGCAGCGCTGCGACGAGCAGGTATGTTCCGAGTCGTTTCGACATGGGTATCCCTCTTAGGCCTCGGCCGTTTTGCGCCCCTGAAGGAGCCAGCGGACGAGCGACACTACGACATAAAGAACGAAAATCGCGGGAATAGCGTATGCCCCGAGGAAAAGAATAAGTACGACGCACGCTCCCAGAAAGAGGTAGCGCAGCTGGTTTCCCGCCCAGCCGAAGCCGTGGAATTTGAGGGCGAACATACGGATCGGGCTGATCATGAGCCACGCCGTGACCGCCGTGACGAACAGCACCGCTTCATAGGGAAGCGCGAGCATCCCTTCGGCGTGGAGCAGTCCCAGCGAGGCGCAGAAGAGTCCCGCCGCCGGCGTGGGCAGGCCGCAGAATTCGGAGCGCTGCGTATCGTCGATGTTGAACTTCGCCAGCCGCAGGGCCGCACCGACGGGCAGCAGCAGCACGATCCAGCTCCAGAGGCTCCCCGTGTCGGCGGCCCACCACGAGCTGCCGGCCTGCCATGCCAGCGTGAGCATGATGGCCGTCGGCGTCACGCCCGACGAGACCATATCGGCCAGCGAGTCGAGCTGCAACCCGATGGGCGACGACTGATGAAGCAGCCGCGCCGTGAAGCCGTCGAAGAAATCGAAGGCCGCAGCCAGCACCAGCAGCCAGAAGGCGAGGCGCAGATCGCCATATGTGAGTACCGCCACCGCCGCTATCGTTCCGCAGAGCAGATTCGAGAGCGTGAGCAGGTTGGGAATGGTAAAGAGCTTGATCTTCATACGTGCTCAACAATGATTGACCGGCAAAGTTACGAATTATTTTTCGGTTTTCGGGCAAATGTGCCGAAAACCGATCGGGTGCGGGCTTTTTCTTTCGTGCTTTTGACCTGCTTTTGCGGCAGATCCTCATGTCGGGTCTGCATCCAGCCAAGACCGAGCGGTCGATCCTCACGTCGGAATCCCTTTTAGGGTTTCCTCCTCAGGATGACAAAA
>URRP01000035.1 GCA_900550375.1 uncultured Alistipes sp.
GCTCGGCAATGTTCAAATAAATTTGACATTGCCCTCGCTTATTCGTATCTTTGTTGCCACGCGATTTCAAGCCCGAGAATTATGGTATTGGCAGAACAGATCAAGGAAGCTGCGTGTCGTCGGGATGCGTTGGAGAAATGTCTCGATATCGACCGCAAGCGCATGGACTTACAGAACGAAGAGGAGAAAACCCAAGAGCCCGACTTTTGGGAGGATGCCGAACGTGCACAGGAACAGCTGCGCAAGGTGGCGGCGATCAAGAGCTGGATCACCGATTATGACACCATCTGCAAGGAGATCGAGGATTTGGAGCTTATGCCCGATTTCCTGAAGGAAGCGGTGATCTCCGAAGCGGAGATGGACGCGCATTACGCCCTGACGATGGAGCATATCGAAGCGCTCGAACTGCGCAATATGCTGCGCCGCGACGAGGACAAGATGGGCGCCATTCTCGATATCAATGCCGGAGCCGGCGGCACGGAGGCGCTCGACTGGGCGTCGATGCTGCTGCGTATGTACACCCGCTGGTGCGAGGCGCACGGCTACAAGGTCAAGACGCTCGACTATCAGGCGGGTGACGAAGTGGGGGTCAAGTCCTGCACGCTCGAGATCGAGGGCGACTATGCCTACGGCTACCTCAAGAGTGAAAACGGCGTGCACCGCATGGTGCGTCTCTCGCCGTTCAATGCCAATAACAAACGTCAGACGACCTTTGCGTCGGTCTTCGTATCGCCTGCGGTGGACGATTCGATCGAGGTGGTCGTCAACCCTTCGGATATCGAGTGGGACACCTTCCGGGCGTCGGGCGCCGGTGGTCAGAACGTCAACAAGGTCGAGACCGCCGTGCGGCTGCGATATCATGGCAAGGACCCCGATACGGGCGAGGCTGTCGAGTTTCTGATCGAAAATATGGAGACCCGTTCGCAGCTGATGAACCGCGAGAATGCGCTGCGCATCCTGCGCTGCAAACTTTATCAGCGTGAACTGGACAAGCGGATGGCTACGCAGCAGGCACTCGAAGCGGGTAAGAAACGCATCGAGTGGGGTTCGCAGATCCGCTCCTATGTCTTCGATGACCGTCGTGTGAAGGATCATCGCACGGGGTGCCAGACCTCCGACGTCGACGCGGTGATGGACGGCAAGATCGACGACTTCATCAAGGCCTATCTCATGGAGTTCGGCGCCGAGGCGTAAGTCGGCCGAAGAAAATCATATTCGATAACAAAACGTATTATTCGTTATGAAAGATCTGACAAAACTCACAGATCGTATTTTTTACGTCGGGGTCAACGACCGCACCAAGCACCTCTTCGAGGCGTTATGGCCGCTGCCGCTCGGCGTGTCGTACAATGCCTACGTGGTCTGCGGCGAGCGGACGGCGCTCATCGACACGGTCGACGCCTGTTTCACGGGACGTCTGCTGGCCAATGTCCGCGAACGGCTGGGCGACAGACCGTTGGATTATCTGGTAATCAACCATATGGAACCCGATCATTCGGCGTCGATCGCTGCCGTGCGGCAGGTCTATCCCGAGGTGAAGATCGTCGGCAACGCCAAGACGTTGCAGATGGTCGAGGGCTATTACGGTATCACCGGCGGGACGGTCGAGGTGAAGGAGGGCGCGACGCTCGATCTGGGCGGTCTGACGCTTTCGTTCTGCATGATCCCGATGGTACATTGGCCCGAGACGATGGCAACGTGGTGTGCCGAGGAGCGGACGCTCTTTTCGGGCGATGCATTCGGTACGTTCGGGGCGCTTAACGGCGGTGTCACGGACGAGCAGCTCGACATCGAACCCTTCTGGGAGGAGATGCGCCGCTACTACGCCTGCATCGTGGGCAAGTACGGCCAGCCCGTGCAGCGGGCCTTGCAGAAGATCGCTCCGCTGGAGATCGCCATGATCTGTTCGACGCACGGTCCTGTCTGGCGCCGCGAGATTTCCCGCGTGGTTGCGTTGTACGACCGGATGAGCCGCTACGAAGGCGAGTCGGGCGTGGTGATTGCCTACGGTTCGATGTACGGCAATACCGAGCAGGTGGCCGAGACCGTCGCCCGCGATTTGGCCGCCGCAGGGGTGAAGCCGATCGTCATGTACAACCTCTCGACGGCCGACGTGTCGCAGGTACTGCGCGATATCTTCCGCTACGACACCCTGATCGTCGGTTCGCCGACCTACAACGGCCAGCTTTTTCCGCCGGTCGATGCGCTGTTGCACAAGATTGCGGAGCGCTGCATTCCCCACCGGCGTTTCGCCTGCTTCGGCTCCTTTACGTGGGCGGGTGCTGCCGTGCGTCGCATGACGGAGTTCGCCGAAGGGGTGAAGTGGCCCCTCGTCGGCGCGCCGATCGAGTTGAAGCAGGGTTATTCGGCGGAGGTCGGAACGCCCTGCCGCGCGATGGTCGAGGCCCTTCTCGAAGATATGAAACGATAAAACCCTCCGAACGATGCGAAAAACCCTGTTGCCGACCCTCCTATTTTGCTTGTTGTCGGCCCTCTCGGGCGGAGAAGCCATTGCTGCACCGGCGGGGACGACCGGCGAGGTGCGGGTCGGAGCGGCCGATACGGCGGCCTATTTCCCGCTGCTGCGCGGGCGTCGCGTGGCCGTGCTGGCCAATCAGACTTCGCGCGTGGGCGACGAACATCTGGTCGATTTGCTGCATCGAAGCGGGGTGCAACTGACGGGCATCTTCTCGCCCGAGCACGGATTCCGCGGTACGGCGGATGCGGGCGAGCATGTCGCCAGTTCGGTCGATGAACGTACAGGGGTGCCGATCCGTTCGCTCTACGACGGACGTTCGCGCCGTCCGTCGGACGAGGCCATGCGTTCGTTCGACGTGCTGCTGGTCGACATGCAGGACGTGGGGCTGCGCTTCTATACCTATTATATTTCGATGCTGCGCATGATGGACGCCTGCGCCGATTTCGGCCGCAAGGTCGTGGTGCTGGACCGTCCCAATCCCAACGGATCGTATATCGACGGGCCGATTCTCGATATGAACTACAAGTCGGGTGTCGGCGCGTTGCCGATTCCCGTCGTGCACGGGCTGACGATGGGCGAGATCGCCCGCATGGCCGTGGGCGAGGGTTGGGCGAAATCGTGCGACCTGACGGTCGTTCCTTGCCGCAATTATACCCACGCTACGCGCTACGTGCTGCCTGTCGCGCCGTCGCCCAATCTGCCGACACAGCGTGCGATCTATCTCTATCCGTCGACCTGCTTGTTCGAAGCGACGGTCGTGAGTCTGGGGCGTGGCACCGACCGTCCGTTCGAGTGCTACGGCCATCCCGACATGCCCGCCGATCGTTATGCGTTCTCCTTCACGCCCCGTCCGACCGCCGGGGCGAAGCATCCGCCCTTGGAGGGGCGTCTATGTCACGGCGTCGACCTGAGCACGAAACCCTGCGAGGAGATTTTGTCCGAAGGGCTGACGCTCGACTACGTGATCGATGCCTATCGGGCATTGGGGCTGGGCGAAAAGTTCTTCACGCCGATGTTCGAGAAACTGATCGGCGTGGGATGGGTGCGTGAAATGATTCTCGACGGGCATTCTGCGGCCGAGATCCGTGCGCGCTGGCGGCCCGATCTGGAGCGTTTCGCGAAAATCAGAGAAAAGTATTTGATTTACGAATAGATGACGTATATTTGTACAAAGTCTAATTAACAATGAGAATGCCTATGGTGCGATGATGCGTTCGGTACGCATATTTTAGACATATTGGGAAAAAGCGTTTAGCTTGTATTCTGGTTCATGAAACTTCGACACTTTCAAAACCACCGGGAGTAAAGCGATGACGCTCACGCCGCACGGCGTGGGCTTTACTCGTTTATTTGGTGGTTAGGTAGTCGAAGACCTCATGAACCGATAACAGAGTTTTGTCCGCGCTTTTTTTATGTGCGTATCTAATCTTTTTCAGGACGAATGGAAATTTTACTCATTGAAAAAGTTGCGCCCGACACATACGAGGGTATACGAAAATGAAGAAATTTGCAATGTTATTCATGGTATTGACGATGGGCTGTGTGAGCGTTTATGCTTCTGACCGTAGTGAAACGAAGTCTGAATCGAACGATAGTGCACCTTATGGATTCACTAAGATTTGTACGGTTGCTGTTTATCAAGACGATTGGCGGGGCGGTCATCTCCCTCCGTATAATATGGATTTGGTACAGTCTGATGAAGGACGGGGACTTGCGTCTCAGGGACGCTATGATGTTCTATGGCCTATTCAACGCAATCCTTTGTACAAAAAGACCAGCGACTGGAAAGGACGCTATAATTGGAAGGGAACGGTTTCGGGAGTCGAGGTCTATTTCTATTGGTCTGGTCGGTAAATCTATCTAATCGTTTGTTTGATAAATACTTCATACCCTTCTTCATAGATGTATTGGTGCGGTTGTGATCTACTGTGAGGATGGCGGCGAATTGCCGATATCGTTTGGAGATGTCAGGCCGAGCCGAAATCGGTCGGAGGGAAGGAGTATTGCGGATATACTATCTTGATTTGTTGACACGAAATAGAGTAGACGATGAAAAAGATTTTATTTATTTGGATCGCTGCTTTCGCTTTTTCGATCCTTCCGTGTCAGGCTCAACTGTTTCAAACTCCCTCATCGGTTGCCAAGCGGTTCCTGATCGCGCTCTATTCCGGAGATCGAACGACGATCTTGCAGCTTCTTGACGAGGAGGAGGGGCGGCGGCAGGATCGGAATTGGCGAGGGGATCCGGAGATGTTGCAAATGATCCGAAATTCCGAAATTAATGTTATGGATGATGATCTGAATATCGGAAAAGTCGTCGTATTTTATTATCCCAAGAAAGATCCTTCATTGAAACGAAATGGCCGCGTGGCTTCCGTACGTCTGATGAATCTCAAACGACAAGGAGGTTGGAAGGTCGTGGCGTGGGGGTACTGAATCGATTGATGATTGATGACGACTGCAAGTCGGAAGGCTTGCAGTCGTTTCGGTTTTATTCGTAGAGATCGAGATATTCGTAGCTGTTGCCCACCCGTGCGAGATACCGTTCGAATTCCGTGCGGGCGATGACCGCCGTGGCGCGGCAGTCGTTGGGATGGAAGCTCAGCGACGGGCTTTGCCGCAGGTTGCGATCCAAGAAGAGATGGACGTGGTGTTCGGCGTCGTTGATAAGCCCGAAGGGTGAGACCGAGCCGGGCTCCAATCCCAGATAGCGCATCATGCGTTCGGGCGAGGCGAACGACAGCTTGCCCTGATGCAGCCGGTGCTCGAGGTCGTGAATGGCCAGATCGCGGTCGCAGTCGAAGCATACCAGATAGTGTCGGTTGCCCTTGTGGTTGCGGAAAAAGAGGTTCTTGCAGTGTTTCGACCCGTCGTCACGCCAATGTTGTTTGGCCTGTTCGATCGTGGGCGAGGCGGGGTGGTAATAGAGGTCGTAGGCGATTCCTGCTGCGTCAAGCCATGCCGTTACGGCGTCGATCCGCTGGCTGTCGGCCGGTTTATTCGACATAGAGCACCAGTCCTTTGAGATATTCCCCTTCGGGATGATAGATGTTGATCGGGTGGTCGGCCGGCTGGGTGAGCTGGTGCAGAATGCGCACGCGCCGTCCGGCGATGGCCGCCGCTGAGAAGACCGTCGTGCGGAACAACTCCTTCGTGACGGCCTGCGAGCAGGAGAAGGTGAACAGAATACCGCCCGGACGGATCTGCGACAACGCCCGCGCGTTGAGGCGTTTGTAGCCCTGCATGGCGTTTCCCAGCACCTTGTGGTGTTTGGCGAAGGCGGGCGGGTCGAGGATGATCAGATCATAACGGTCGCCGATCTGCTTGAGGTACTCCACCGCGTCGCAGGCGAGCGTCGTGTGGGGATACTCGCCGCCGAAGTTCAGCCGCATATTCTCGTCGGCCAACTGCACGGCACGCTCCGAGGCGTCGACCGAGCAGACCTCTTTCGCACCGCCCGCGGCAGCGTAGACCGAGAAGCCGCCCGTGTAGCAGAAGGTGTTGAGCACGGTGCGTCCTGCGGCGTAACGGCCCACCAGCTCGCGGTTGCAGCGCTGGTCGAGGAAGAAGCCCGTCTTCTGCCCCTCCTCCCAGTTGACCAGAAAGCGGTGCCCGTTCTCCAGCACCTCCTGTACGGGCGATACGGCTTTTCCGGTCAGATAACCGTCCACGGCGTTCAGCCCCGCCTTGTAGGGCACGGTCTGCGAACTTTTGTCGTAAACGGCCGTGAGACGCTCTGCGTAGACCTCCTGAAGTGCTTCGGCGATCTGCATTCGCGACCGGTACATGCCCACCGAGTGGCACTGTACGACAGCCGTCGTGCCGTAAACGTCGACCACCAGCCCCGGCAGCGAGTCTCCTTCGCCGTGAACGAGCCGGTAGCAGGTCGTCTCGGCAGCGTCGACAAGTCGCAGCGTGCGGCGTACCTCGCAGGCCGAGCGGATGCGTTCGCGCCACCACGCGGCGTCGATCGGCTCCTCGTCGAAGGTGAGCACCCGCACGGCGATCGAACCGATCTGGTAGTGTCCCCGTGCGATGAAGTCGCCGGCGGCGGTGTAGACGTCGACCACCTCTCCCTCGGCAATCGTATCCGAAGGGCATTCCACGCGCCCGATGGCGCCCGAGAAGATCCAAGGGTGGCGGCGCAGCAGCGACTCTTCTTTGCCTTTGCGCAGGAAAATACGGGGATGGGTCGTCATTTGCTTTTCGGTTTGAGCGTATGTTGCAGTATACGATAGATTTCGGGACAGATCCAAGCGTCGGTGGCGGCGTAGCGCATCTGCTTCTCGGTGAGCTGTGTCGCCTCCCAGTTGCTCAGCCGCTGGGCTTTCGAGACGCGCTTGCCCAGCACGATGGCCGAGAGCTTGCGCAGGCTTTTCTCCTCGATGCCCCATTCGGGAGCCAGTTGTTGCAGGTCGACGAAACCGCCCGGACGGAACCGGCGCAGTGCGTGCAGCGACCGGATATCGCCCGCCACATCGGCGCCGATCTTCAGAATCTTCTCGTTCTCCAAGATCTTGACGATCTGTTTCTCGAAGCGCATACAGTTGAGCCGGAACAGGTAGCAGCGGCGCGGCGTGGAGAGTTGCAGCAGGGCGACACGATAGGTGACGCCCGCCTTGAACGACGGGCGTGTTTCGGTGTCGAAGCCCAGCACGGGCGACGCTGCCAAGTCGCGGCAGGCGGCCTCGATCTGCTTTTCGTTGTCGACGACGACGATAGGTCCTGTAAACTGTGCGGCAGGCAGGTTTGCGGTCTCTTCGTTCGATATGGTCTGTTGAAACGTATGCTCTTCCATGAAAATTCTTTCCGACGATACAAAGTTACCGAATAATTGCGAGTTTTCCGCTTTCCATCGTCGAAATTTTGCCCGCGTGCTGCAATTGCTCGACGGCGTCCAATACACAGTCGGCGTCGCCGAGGAAGCGTGCCGCCAGCTCCTTGACCGTAAGCGGTTCGGCCTCCAGCAGTTGCAGAATCCGCCCGTCGAGTGCGGCCGGTTCCGCGCCGCCTGCCTGCCTCTCCCGTTTGCGTGCCGCAAGGCAGATGTCGCAGCTTCCGCACGGCTTCGAGTCGGCGCCGCCGAAATAACGTTCGAGCTGTACGCTACGGCACTCGGTTTCGTTGTCGGCGTAGGCGAGCATGTGCGAAAAGCGCTCTTCGGTCAGCTCCAGCCGGCGGCGGTAGGTTTCGGGGGCGATGTAGAGATCGGATGCAGGCAGCCGCTCGCAGTCGAAGAAGAGCATCGGCGCCTGATTGGCCGGAATGTAGCGGATCACACGCATCTGCCACAGCCGTTTGAAAAGCTCCTTGACGTGTTCGACCTTGTACCCGCTCGCCGAGGCGATCTCCTGCTCGTCGATGGGGCGGAAGTCGGTGAAAACCCCGTCGTAGAGCCGCAGCACGGTGCGGATGAAGTGGTCGAGGTCGTTGCGCACTACGCGCAGCTTGTAGAGGTCGTCGCGGCTGATGCAGAAGAGAATGCGCGCGGGATTGCGCAGCTCTTCGGTCAGCGTCAGATAGCCGTTCTGCTGCAACAGCTTCAGGGCGCTGACGACCTTTCCGGCAAAGAGGTGAAACTTCGTGCAGAAGTCGTGGATGTTGAAGATGAACGAGGCTTGCAGTCCGTCGCCGATGCCGATCTGGAGGTAGGAGCAGACTTTCTCGTAGATGTCGCGAATCTCGTCGAGCGGCGGGAATTGCAGGTCGAAACGGCGTTTCACGCGCTCGGCGGCGTCGGGAGCCACGAGCAGCACGGCGTAGGCACGGCGTCCGTCGCGGCCCGCGCGGCCCGCCTCCTGATAGTAGCTTTCGAGCGAATCGGGCATGGCGTAGTGGACGACGAAACGCACGTCGGCTTTGTCGATCCCCATACCGAAGGCGTTGGTGGCGACCATGATCCGGCTGCGGCCTGCGAGCCACTCCTCCTGCCGGATCGTACGTTCGGCATTGGCCAGTCCCCCGTGGTAGTACGTTGCACGGATGCCTTCGTCGCGCAGAAATTCGGTGAGCTGCTCGCAGCCGTCGCGCGTACGTACGTAGACGATACCGCTGCCGGCGACGTTGCGCAGCACACGCAGCAGCTGTTCGTTCTTGTCTTCGTCGTGCCGCACCGCGTAGGAGAGGTTGGGGCGTGCGAAGGAGCTGCGCAGGATGTGCGGGGCGGCGAAGCGGAGCTGCCGCATGATGTCGTCGGCTACGACGGGGGTCGCCGAGGCGGTCAGTGCCAGCATCGGCGTCTCCGGCAGCCGTTCGCGCAGTTCGGCGATGCGCAGGTAGGAGGGGCGGAAGTCGTATCCCCACTGCGAGATGCAGTGCGCCTCGTCGACAGCGATCAGCGATACCCGCATCCGTTCCACGCGCAGGCGGAACGCCTCGGTCACGAGCCGTTCAGGGGCGACGTAGAGGAATTTGACGTCGCCGTAGACGCAGTTGTCGAGCGCGATGTCGATCTGCCGCATCGTGATGCCCGAATGGATCGCCACGGCATTGATTCCCAGCTGCCGCAGCCGGTCGACCTGATCTTTCATCAGGGCGATCAGCGGCGTGACGACGATGCACAAACCTTCGCGCAGCATCGTCGGCACCTGATAGGTGAGCGACTTGCCGCCTCCGGTGGGCATCAGCGCCAGCGTGTCGCGTCCGTCGCAGACAGAGCGGATGATCTCCTCCTGCACGGGCCGGAAGCTGTCGTAGCCCCAGTAGCGCTTGAGCGTGCCGTGCAGCTCTCGGTATATGTCGTCGTGCGTGGCCATCGAGACAAAGATAACCAATTTTCGCCGCATTTCGATGACGCTGCGGCAGGAATCCGGCACGGCTGCGCACGATTTTTCCTGCCGCCTGTGTTTGCGGACGTTTTTTTCGTACAGTCTGTCGATTTTCTGCTTATCTTTACGCCGTAATGATAATCAAATCGTTTAAAACGATGAAACTCTTCTCTTTATTGATACTCTGCGCCGCATGTGCGCTCGTATCGTGCGTGAGCCGTCAGGTCGTCGAGCAGGCCGAGGGACAACGCGATTCGCTCGAAACGGTGGTCAGCGCGAAAGATTCGCTGATCGAGGCCGTCTTTGCCGACATCAACGCCATCACCGAGAATCTGGCGCAGATCCGAACGCGCGAGAATCTGGTAGCCGTTTCTCGCGATGCGGAGGGTATCCGACGTCCGGTCGAGGAGATCAACGCCGATATCGCCGCCATCGACCGCCTGTTGCAGGAGAACAAGCAGAAGATCGCCGCGCTGCAACGTTCGTCGGCACAGCTGCGTAAGGCCAACCTGCGCATCGAAGGGCTTGAAAAGATGATTCAGGGACTCCATGCCCAGCTGACCGAAAAACAGGGCGAGATCGAGGTGTTGCGCGGCGAACTGTCGCAGATGGACGTCAAGGTGGAGAACCTTACCGAAGAGATCGCCGTCCGCAGCGCCGAAGTCGAGAATCTCTCCGGCGAGAAGACTCAGCTGGAGGATCAGCTCAATACGGTTTACTACATCGTGGGGGCGGAAAAGGCGCTTCGCGATTCGGGGATCGTCTCGAAGCAGGGCTTCATCGGGCGCACGCTCACGGTCAACAATGGCGGCAATTTCGATCAGTTCATCAAGGGAGACGCCCGTACGCTGACGGAGATTCTCGTCGAGCAGAAGAAGGTGACCGTCGTCACGCCCCATCCCGAAGATTCTTACGAGCTGATTACGAATGCCGACAAGGTCGTGTACAAGCTGGTCATCACCGATCCCGAACAGTTCTGGGGCTCGTCGAAAGTACTGGTCATAAGCTATAAGAAATAGCTATCGTAGCAGCGGCGCCGTTGCGCGAGTATTCGAACGAAGGGAGAAAATGCAACCATTTTCTCCCTTCGCTATTTCGGATTAGTTGCTGATGCGGCGGTAAACTTTCAAGGTGTCGAGGGATCTGGCGATTCCGCGCATCAGGATAAAGAATCCGAGTAGGACGTATCCGCCGAAATTCCAATAGTATCCGCTTGTTCGTGAGGCCGATCGATGTCGGTGCCGGAATGCTCCGTAACGGCCGCTCCGCAAATAATCCGAGTGCAGCCGGCCGGTTTAACAGAAATTTTGTATCTTCGTCAGGAATCGACTAAACTTTGAAACCTATGATCTCGCTGTTCAAGAAAAAGGAGGCGCCGGCCTATCCGGCCGATACGGTGACGTCGCGCGACGGAAGGCCGATCACGTTCACGTTTTTCAAACACGCCTCGCTGGCCGTCGATTTCGACGGGCGGCGCATCTATGTCGATCCCGTCGCCGACTACGCCGATTATGCGCATTTGCCGAAGGCCGACGTAGTGCTCATTACGCATTCGCATTACGATCATCTCGACCGTGCGGCCGTCGAACTGCTGTTGACTCCCGAGACGGCCGTCGTCTGTGACAAGACTTCGGCCGAAGCGTTCGATTTCGACTGTTATACGATGACGCCGGGAGCCTCTGCGGAACCTTTCGACGGAATACATATCGAAGCGATTGCGGCTTACAATACCTCCGAGGGGCATCTGCAATTCCATCCCCGCGAGCGTGAGGATTGCGGTTACGTGCTTACGTTGGGCCATACGCGCGTCTACATTGCAGGCGACAGCGAACCTACGCCCGAGATGTTGTCGCTCAAAGGAATCGACGTGGCTTTCCTGCCCGTCAACCAGCCCTATACGATGACCGTCGAACAGGCGGCGGAGGCGGTGCGTGCGATGCGTCCTGCGGTCTTTTATCCCTATCATTACGGAGAGGTCGATACTCCGACCGACCTTGACCGGCTGGCCCGCGAGGTCGAGGGCATGACCGAGATGCGGGTTCGTCCGATGGCGTGATGCGATTGCGGTCGGAACGCAGGAGCGGCAGTAACACTGCCGCTCTTTTTTTGTAGCGGCGAAGTGCGGCAAAAACCGTCAGGTTGTCGAACTCGCTCCGAACGAACTGCTCCCAAAGAGCGATTCTGTTTGAAAAAACAGGGAGGCAAGGCGGATGTTCATAATTATTCATAACTGTCGATTCTGAGGGGCCGGAGGGCCAGAGAATACGATTAGATAAAAAACAACGATTGTAAACGACGGATTGTAATTAAAAAAATGAGGGTTAATGCTAATTCGAAAGAAAAAAAGACCTTGCTTTCGATGAAAAAGCGAAGTTTTGAATAAAAAATGCTATTTTTGAACATCGGAAGTTCCGAGTCTCCTTATTAATAACCCTTAATGTCTATGCTTTTATGAAAAATCTGATGACACGTTTGGCAGCGACGGCTTTTTGTCTTGCCTTACTCCCCCTGACGGGATGCGGCGACGACAAGACGGACGATCCAATTTCCCCCCCCCTCCCGATGCGCCGGTGATTGAGGCGGTGACGCCCGCTGTCGTACTTGCCGAAGGCGGGCCGGTATCGATCGCCTTCCAAGTGAAAAATCCCGTCGAAGGGAAGCGGCTCACGGCCAAAACCGACGACGCGTGGGTAAAAGAACTGACGGCCGGAGATGCGGCCGTAACGGCCCGTCTCGAAAAAAATCCCCTCGTCGAACCCCGGACGGCCGAAGTGACGCTCTCTTATGAAGGAGCCGAAGCGGTGAAGGTATCGGTCGTACAGGAGGCCTACATACCGTTTCTGATTCAGGTCGACGATCTTACGATGAGCGATGTGAAGATAACGGTTTGTCCCGAGGAGACCGGAATGTACATCGCCGCGGTGGATTTCGCGGAAGGGTTCGATGCGGCGGCGATCGCTGCCGCCAACAAAGCGATTTTCACCGAACATGCCGCGGCCGATGAGAAAACGCTGGCCGATTTTATCGCCGGTTATGCCTACACGGGAGAGAAATCGTTCCATCCTTCGCGTCTCTCTCCCGCAACGGACTATGTAGTTTATACTTACGGAATCGATGCCGAAGGGAATGCTACGACCCCCGTGATCGTGGAGCCGTTCACCTCGCTGCCCGTCGGACCGGGCCCGAAGGTCGATTGCACGATCGTCATTACGAAGGACAATCTCACCTCTTCGACCGTCAACGTCACCTTTGCACCGACTGATCCGACTGTGCGTTACTACTATACGATGGTCGATAAAGAGGGATACGATGATATCAGCAAGGATTGGCCCGGCTACATCTACAATACATGGTTTCGCGGTGGGATCAAAGCTCCTCGCTGACGCTGGATGATATCATAAATATCTGTACCACTGCGGGCGAATGGGTCGCCAAAGGGCAGGGCCTGACACCCGAGACCACCTACTATGCCTGCGCCGTGGGCGTCAACATGCAGGCGCAGATCAATACCGACGTGGCGGTTCTGGAGATTACCACACCCAAGTATATGCCGGTCGACTATACGTTCGACTTCGCCGTCGACGACGTTACCGCGAACGGCGCGAAGGTGACGGTGACGCCGCACGATCCCCGCGTACTCTTCTATTGGAATGTGATGACCGAAGCCGATTACAATACCTTGGGGCGTGACGAAGCGAAGATCGCAGCGTGGTTCGAGCAGATGATGATCGACAAACGGAAAGAGCAGATGGGCGATTATGCCGATTGGTATCCGCTGCCGGACTTTATTTACGATCAGTGTTCGAAAGGCGACAGCGGCTCGGATTCTTATACGTTCAGTACGCTCTCCTCTTCGACGAAGTACTATGTTTATGCTTTCGGAGTCGACGAGAAAACGGGTAAACTGGTCTCTGCGACCTCTTTCGGCGAGCCGCCTTTCACCACACTCGAATGGACATGGTCTGCGGCCAAGGCGACCCCCGACCTGTGGCTCACCGACGGCGACGACTGGGCACGGCTCGATCCCACGGGGTACGCACACTATGCCGGCAAGGCGATACTCGGTGCGCGCATCACGCCGAGCAGCGACGCTGCACACTGGTATTCGCATTTTTACAAGGCAGCCGATATCGCGTTGATGAGCGAGGAAGCCATAGCCGGCGCATTGGTCAAAGGGAAATACAACATGGATAAAGCTTCCTATAATCTTTCGTATACGGTGGACTGGGGAGGTGATTACGTGCTTGTGGCCGTGGCGGTCGATGCCGATGGCAAGGCCGGTCACGTCATGAAGCAGCCCTTTACAGCGAGCAAGGAGAATGCCGAGCCGCTCGAATCCATTCCGGCCGAGTAATTCTTATCGCATGAAAATAAAACCGTCCGCAGACAGCGGACGGTTTTATTTTGACGTCGGGCGAACCTATTTGGCCGCTTGGGTTGTTTTCTGGTTGCAGCCCGGACAGTTCTTTGCGGCGGGGCAAACGGCGCACTTTTTGTCGCAATTGCCTTTTTTGTCGCAGACAGCCTTCTTGCAGCACTCCGCGTTGCAGCACTTCGCATCGCAGGCTTCGGCCTTCACGCGGATCTTGGCGAAGCCCTTGACAAGGCCCTCGATGTTGTTCTTCGAAGTGTCGTAGACGACGGTCACCTCCTTGCTGGGAACGTCGACCTTCACGTCCTTTACCCCCTTCTCGAAGGGGATGTTGTCCATGATGCGCTTGGCGCAGTGCTCGCAGTCGATGTCGGTCTTGAATACCGTCGTTACGGTCGATGCCTTCTTCGCGTCTTTCGCTGCGGCCGAGCCGGTGCCCAGCCCCAATGCTGCCATGAGGCAGACGAACAAAATCTTTTTCATACTCGTTTCGTGTTGGTTTTAATTGTCAATCGTTTAATTGTATAGTTTCGTACCGTTGCTTTTCGTGCCGGTTGCGGGTTGCCGCTCTTCGGCCGTGGCCGAAGAGCGAATTTGTCTGTCTGGTTCTCTATCGGCACCGTAAAGCATTCTCAATACAGGTTCCACCGCAGGCCGATATAAAAAACTTTTTCCGCTTTCAAGCCTCCCTTATCAAAGGGAGGTTTGGAGGGATTGTCTGAATCCGCGCAGCGGCAACGACATACGGGACATTTCGTCACTTCCGAGTCTTGCCTGCGTCGATTCTGCAAACCGTTCCGGTTTGGAGGGATTGTCTGCTCGGTTCTCTATCGGTACCGTAAAACGTTCTCAATACAAATTCCACCGCAGGCCGATATAGAATTTCCTGCCCATCAGCGGTCCCCACACGACCGACGAGTTGAAGGCCGTGGTGTAGGGGTGGTCGGCATTGAGAATCGGGTGCTTCTGTTTGTAGTTGCCGATATTCTCGCAACCGAGGTAGAGGTCGAGTTTCTTGATCTTGCGGCTTACCTGTGCGAAGAAAATCGGATATTTGGGCGACAGCTCCGTCGCGGTCGGGTCGCCCGTCTGCGAAGGCAGGCGCATCGGGCCGTTGAGCTGTGCTGTGGCGTCGAATGTCCAGCGGCGGAACCGCGTGGCGTACTGAATGTTCAACAGTGCCTTGTAACGGCTTACCAGCGGCCGTTCGACCTGCACGTGTCCGCCGTCGGGACGGTCGAGCGTCATCGACGAGTTGGTGTAGCGGTAGGTCGCGAAGAGGTCGAGCCGTTCGACGGGTGTCCAGTTGAAATCGACCTGATACGTATCGGTGTAGGAGCGCCGGTCGGTGTTGTAGAACATCACTTCGGTGGCGTTGTACTCCTGATCGGCCACGACCTGATTGTAGAACTGCGTGCGGAAGTAGTCGAAGCTCAGCGTGGCGTCCTCGGCCTTGATGAGTCCGAACGACTGTGTGAGGCTGCCGCCGACCGTCAGCGCCTTCTCCATACGGTTGAAGTCACGGTAGAGCGTGTTGAAATTGTAGCCGCCGTTCCATGCGTTGCCTTCGAAGGCGAAGCGGCGGCCGGTGGCCAAGACGCCGATGTTGTCCGTTACGAGATTCGTCGAGCGGTAGCCCAGACCCGCCGATGCGCGCAGCGTCAGCAGACGGGTGATGTTCCATTTGATGTGGCCGCGCGGCGTGAAGTAATACTTGTCGTAGAACGAGTTGTAGTCGCCGCGTGCACCGGCCACGAGCGAGAACTTGTCCTTGATGGCATAGGTGTACTCTGCATAGAGACCCGCTTCGTTCTCGTTGTGGTCCATGTTGTAATTGCGTCCTGCGATCTGGCCGTCGTAGACGAAATCGTTGACGAGCCGTTCGTTGAACGACTGGAGGTGGGCCGAGAGACCCATGATGAGCGACGAACGGTAGGTGAAGTAGTGGCTGTACATCGCGTTGAGCGACACGGAGTTTTCGTTGCCGGCGTAGTCGTTCAGACCGAAATAGGAAGACTCGTTGAAATGGTCGAAATCGGCCACGAAGGCGATGTTCGAACGCATCTCGTCCTGTTCGTCCTTGTCGTAGACGGCGGCACCGACGGGCATTCCGAGCTTGACGTAACCGTTGAACCCGCGGTTGCGGATCTGCGAGCCGTAGAGCGAACCGTCGTCCAGCGCGATTTGGCGCATCTGGTCGCGCATCGAGTTTTTGTATCCCATGCTGCCGCCCAAGCGGTTTTCGGCGGTCACCTTGAAGCCCCAGCGCAGTTGCAGCCCGTTGTCGGCAGCGTAGAGCCAGCGATTGGCGACATGCATCGCGCGGGCTTCGGGCAGGTCGCGGAAGCCGTCGTGGTTGTGGTCGTAGGATTTGGTGTCCATCGAGCCGTGGGCCAGCACGATGGTCGACAACTTCTTGTCGCGCGTCACGGGCAGCGCCGTCGAGAGGTTCAGCTCGGGTTTCAACTCGTCATCGAGGTAAAGGTTCACGAAGAGACGTTCGTCGTCGGTCGGCTTGCGGTGTTCGAGGTTGATCTGCCCCGTGATGGCTTCATGGCCGGCCGTGACGGACGAGACACCCTTCGACACCTGAATCGAGTTGAGCCACATGCCCGGCGTGTAGCTCAGGCCGTAGGGGGCTGATAGACCGCGCATGATGGGGCGGTTTTCGTCGAGAATCTGGGTGTAGGTGCCGGCCAGACCGAGCATCTTGATCTGCCGCGCGCCCGAGATGGCGTCGCTGTAACCGACGGTTACCGAGGCCGAATTTTCGAACGATTCGGCCAGATTGCAGCAGGCCATCTTGCAGAGTCCTGCGAACGAGATGGTCTCGCCCTTGAGGATGCCGTCGCGCTTGACGTAATTGCCGCCCAGCGTGCTCTCCACCACCACGCCCTCGATGTCCACGCCTTCGGATTTGAGACGGAAATTCTGCTCGGCAACGCCGTCGGCGATGCGGATCGTATCGTTGACATAGCCCAGATAGGAGGCTACCAGCCGGTCGTAGTTCTTGACGCGGTGAACGGTGTAGGCACCTGTCGCGGAGGTGCTGGCGCCGATCGTCGTTTCGGCCCAGTAGACCGATGCACCGACGAGCGGATTGTTGTCGGCGTCGGTGACGATGCCGCGCAGTTCCTGAGCCGCTGCGGTCGATGCGAGGCCCAGTAGGGATAGAAATAAAAGTGATTTTTTCATCTGTGATTCCTGTTGTGTGACATAAAACATGCTCCGACCGTCGTACAGGGTCGGAAACGAGGAGTTTTATGCCGCAACAGGAGGTGCCCGCAATCCTTTGTGCAGGATGAACGGGGCGACGTCGAGCGGGATTTTCCGCCGCGTGCGATAGGCCGGATGAGCCGGCTGCGAAGCCTCGTCGGGCGCGCTCTGCAACCTGAAAGGCGGCAGGACGGCGACGGGCGTGTGATGTTGACGAAGGGAGGCGTCTGCGTTCGAGACGACATAGAGCAGATGATCGGCTTCGCTGTGGCTGCCCAAGCAGTTGCAGCGCACCGTCGTGCTGTGGGCGATGCACTCGTTGCCGTGATCGTGGTGGCAGACGTGTTCCACGCCGTGAAAATCGTGCAGATGGTCCCAGATCATCCATGCGTCTGCGGCTACCGAACCGGTATAGCTCAGCAGCAGGACGAGGAGGAAGCATATCTGCCGGAATTTCATCTCTCTTGCTTTCGGTTAAATCAGGTTACAGTCGCGAAGTTTCTCGATCCATGCCGCAGCGTCGCGCGTTGCGGTCGCTTCGTCGATTTCGTACCGCTCGGTAAGCAGGCGTGCCGCGTCGTCGACGCAGAACTCCTTGCCGCAAAGTGCATTCCACAGGTAGAGCGCACTTTCGTTGAGCGAAATGATCTTGGTCATATCGACGCCCAGACGGCCCTGCATGATGACGACATGCTCGCCGGCCATCTCCCGAACCTTGTATTCTTCGCGAATTTTCATCGTTAATTATATCCTAACGCAGCAAAAGTAACAAAAATTATTCGAGATGCCTAATTTTTTGCCGATTCTGCTCTTTTTCATCCCCGATACGATTGCCGTCAGTATTTCAGTTTTTGCAGCAACGCTTTCCGTTCGGCGTCGATGCGCAGGCTTTCGCGCCCTTTCTGCAACGCCTTGTTGTGTACCCAGCGGTCGAGCCGCCGCTCGGTGAAGTAGGGCAGCGTTCGGTCGAACTGTTTGACGAGCGCTACGCTGAAAGCCCATGCCACCGCCATATCGATGTAGTACTCCCCGCTCGGCAGGGCGGTCAGCCGATCGAGGCGGCAAGGGTCGAATTGAGCGTCGAGATAATGCGCTAGCAGCGTGACGACTTCGAAACGGACGATATAGGTCTGCCCGCTTGCGAGCCACGCATCGATACGGGGCAATACGGCTGCGGGGTCGCGCCCGAGTGTCTTCATGCCGCAGGCCGTGATGTCGCAGGTGGCCCAGTTGTCGATGTGGGGCAGGAACCGTTCGAGCGCGTCGAGCGCCTCGTCGGGGCGGCGGATGCGTCCCAGCAGAATACCGTGCAAGTTGTTTTCGTCGTAATAGCAGTGGGGCAGTTCCGCGAGAAAGGCGGTCGCTTCGGACGTGCCGTGCAGTGTGCGGGCCAGCAGGCGCAGCTGCGGAATGCGGCAGCCCAGTATCCGGCAGGGGTCGATGTTTGGCGTGAGGCGGGCGGTGAATGCCGCGTTGCCGGTGTCGGCCAGTGCGTGAAGTCGTTCGGTAACGGTCATTGTGAATCGGATTAGGATCGGCAAAGAACAACATACCGTAGTATCGAGCGAGGCTCGTTCTACGGGCGCATGTCCCTGACTGCCGAAGTTTGTCCTCAGCAAAGATACGAAAAGTCTCGGCAGCAGCAAACGCCGGTTTGCTTCTGCCGAGACGGAGTATCTACGGCGCAGCCAGAGATACGAAAAACGAACGGTACCCGTACAGCCGGCGGATTTTTCATAAACGAGCAATTTAATATTGTATTATTGCGGCTTTTTATGTAATTTCGGGGGAAGTAAAATTAAAATTCGGGTTTACGATGAATAACATCTGGACATCCTGTACGGTGCAGACGGCGATTATTGCGGCAGCCGCGGTGCTGATCGTGCTCTTCGTTCTGCTGCTCCGGCGTCCTGTACAGCGGTTGGACTGTACGAGCTGCACCTCGGCTTCCGACGCCGAATGCGAACGGTGCAAATGCTGCCATAAAAACAAGCTGCGCATACGGACGCATCTGTATTATGTTTTGGGGTATTGCGCCTTCGTCATCGTGGGGCTGGTGACCTATATCACCGTCGGCGAGCAGACGCCCGCTTTGGAAAAGTACATTTCATTCGCTGCGACCCTGTCGTCGCTGATCTTGGCCGTGATCGCCATCATTTATGCGATCGTCTCGAACCAGAAAGGCGCCGAACAGTACGGCAAGATCAAGGATGCGACGGAGAATATCTCGCGCATCTCGGCGCAGTTAGGTATCTCGGCTTCGGCGCTGGAAGGTTCGTCGGCCGCGATGGTGGAGACTTCGGAAGCGCTCGGCATCTCGATTCGCGGAATGGAGGGGACGCTGCGCCATATCGATGACAATACGACGCGCATCGTCAATGAAAAGATGCAGAACGGTAGTGCCGGCGATCCCCATCCCGATAAAAAAACGCATTTCGATGTGGCCGATTTCTGCGAACGGACGTCGTTTTACGGGATGTGCGCGTTGTTGGGATGCGTCTATGCGCTGAAACACGAACGGACGTTTAAGGAGACGGATCTGATTCCGTCCGACAACGGGTATATCTGGGGATTCTTGGTGGCAGTCAAAACGATCGGCTTCGTACAGGTCTCCTCTTCGGATGCCGGCATCAAGGTCTCTTTCGTCGATGGGGCCGTGAAGAAGAATATCGAGAAAATTATCACCCGACGCATCGAGAGCGAGGATGCGTCGTGGGCGGAGGACGTGAAACGGATCAAGGATTTCTTCGGCGAGAAGTAGCATCCGGCAGGAGCAGACGGGTCGGTGGGGCGGACGTGCCGCCTTTTTGAATTTTCCGACCGATCCCTGCCGTCTATTGCGGCGGCTTTATGCGGTATTCGCAAGCGCGGTGCGATTGCCCGATGTATTTGGAATTTCGGGATTTAATTCCTACCTTGTCTGCATAAAACAGTTAAACGGCTCAAAACGATTTCTCACCTATTTTCTCACCCAAACACTTTTTCATTATGACCATTTTAGTTCTTGTTATTGTGGCTGTCATCGCCTATTTTTGGTGGAAACGGCGAAAGGAGAATGCCGAACTATATGACAGTTATCTGCAACGCAAGCAGACCGAAGAGGACGAGCGGCAGGAGGGACTCATTCTGCTGATGCAGGGATTGACGTCCGATCCCGAGTTCAACGCACGGACTTATGTGCAGCTGCTTGATGCCGCGCGGCGATTCAACCGCAAGGGCGAAAAGCAGGAGGAGATGGATCTGCTCAACGATACGGCCGCACAGCTTGCTTCCATACGCGGCGTTTCGGCCGACGAGGCCTACCGGATGATCCGTATCGTCTATTGGCGTTGTACGCCGCAGGAGCTGCATGACGCCTATCAGAGAAGTGTAAACAGCGGTAGCTCTAAAATGTAGGTTATGTTCGATTTATTGGTGGACAATCCGATTGTCAACAAGATCGAAGATCTGAAATTCTGGGTCCAAGATTTCCTGTGTTATAAACCTGCGAAACTGTGGCGGTGGGGCGTCGTGACGCTGATCGTCGTGGCCCCCTTGCTGCTGGCCTCGTTCGATTACGGAGGCCGTCCCGAGGCTGGAACGGAAGCGGTCCTGAGTCGGAACTGTACGCTGCTTTCCGATCCCGTGAAAGCCGGTTCCGAGGATGCGATTCCGCTGCGTGCGGGCAGCGCCGTGCGGATTCTCGCTACGGCTCCGGCCTATCATTTCTTGGTCGAGACGCCCGACGGCAATCGAGGATTCATTGCGCAGGAAGCTGTCAAAGGGAATGAAACGGCCTATGCGACAGGTACGTTGCAGCCCGAAGACGGCGGTGCGGCGCTGGGACCGCGTACAAAACTTCTTTTCAAGACCCGTGCCCGTGAAAAGGGCGGGGAGTATCTCGTTTTCCGAACCGAGCAGGGACGGGAGATAAAGGTGTATAAATGGATCGGCGACGTGGTGTTCGAACAGGCACTGGGCATCCCGTCGTTTGTCTTCGCGGGGCCGCGGATGACGACCGATCGTCTGCGGCGGATCGTGGAGTCGCGGCCGACGTTCGACGAGATGGAAAAGCAGGCCGCCGCTTCCTATGTCCGCCGGTCGAAGGAGAAGACGGTGGCCGTGGCGGGAATCTCCGTGGTGGATATGGAAACGGGGTACACGGCACCGAAGGTGAAGATGACCTTCCGAAACGACACGCTGATCGCCGCCGATACGCTGGGCTTCACGAAGCGGAATGCCGGTATCTTGGCGACGCTGCCGCTGGCGGGCTGGATTGTAGACAATGGCGTGGTGCGTGCGCTGACCGGTAAGGGGCAGTTCCATAAGGCCGAATGGAGCGAGGTGGACGATATTCCGGCGGGCGGCAAGAAATCCGACGGCACCTCCGTTTGGGGTATTCTCTCCGTGATTTTATCCGTTTTCGTGGGCATCGTCGCGCTCGTATTGTTCGGTACATGGCTCGTTTTCCTCTTTGCATGGTTTCCCTACACGGCGCTCTTCGCCGGTTATGTACGCGTGCTGCCGAATGGGGTAATACGGGTACTGTTGCTGTTGGCGGGGCTGCTGATGCTCGATATCGTGGCGGTGGGACTGGCCTTGTCGATGAACAAGGGTTTCTGGTTCCTCTTGGCGGTCTGCCTCTATTTTACGTACCGTGTGACAAAGGCGTTCCTGCGGCATTCGATCTCCGAGGGGCGTTGTCCGAACTGCCACAGGATGTATGTCATGTCCGATCCCGAGTGCGTCGATCAGGAGGTCGAGCATGGCAGCGAACTTCACGCGCACGATGTCTATTCGCATACCACCGAGACTTCGACGACCATTACGCGGCATTTCCGCCGCGAATATGAGAGTAAGGATTATCGCGACGTTACGACCCGCTGGGCCTGCGTTTGCCGCAATTGCGGATGCACGGTGACACGGACGCATCAAGAACACGTCTACGAATGACGCAAACGAGGCGGTCTTTTAGACCGCCTCGTTGATTTTTATTTTTTGGTTGCCCCGCTTTCGAGAATCGAGACGATCGAGAAGAGGGTGTAACAAATTGCTCCGAACCCCATCAGCACGCGCGAGGGGACAAAGAACTTGGGCTTGAACAGGGCCTCTTCGTACAGGAACGCCGCGATGAACATGCAGGTTAGCGCCGTAACGACGGGAATGATCGGGATGCGTTTGGCCAGCGGGAAGTCGGCGTGCCAGATTTTGGCCAGAAGGATCACCTTGCTCGATATGCTCCAGCAGATGAGCGCCAGACCGATCAGTACGAACCCGACGAAGTTGGTCGTATGTCCCCAGTGTGCGAAGATCATGATGAGTCCGAAGACGAAGGCTACGCTGCCCATCGTGAGCACGAGCGCGATCCATTTCGATTTTTCCCGTAGCGTATAGGTTCCGCGTATCTGCCGTGCGATGCTGGCCACCAGCGCGATGAGCGAGGTGCAGACGCAGGCGATGCCGAGCATCACGCTGCCCGCCACGGTGTGGGAAGCGTCGGGACCCGTGCCGAAGAGTACGAAGGCCCAGATCCAAGCTGCGGCCGTCACGATGGAGACTACGGCAATCAGCAGCGACGACGTGCCTTTGGAGAACCCTTCGGGATTGACCGAGAACGAGGTGTCGTTAGAATTCTTGGGGATCAGGATGAATTTCGTCGAGGAGGTCGCCGCGGTCGAGACGCAGGCTGTGATCAATCCCAGTCCGCAGACGACGTGGCCCGTGACGAAAGCGCCCGGAATGCCCGATGGGATGATCAGAAGACCGCAGACGAGCGTCATCAGCGCGAAGGCATAGCCGATGACCGGCAGGAGGTAACGTACCGTCTGGTTGTAGGTTCCGATGAGCTGGCGGATAATGGTAGCCGCCGTGCAGTAGAGTGCCATGCAGATCGAGCCGAGGAAGAAGATCACAGGGCCGGCTGTCAGACGACTCGGGTCGCCGCCTGCCGAGACGATGTAGATACCGTAGGCAAAACAAAATGCGGCCATAGCGAGCGGTATGCCGCGAAAAAGGATACTTATACCATAATTCATAGGGCGGATGTTTTTTCGCGCAGGCTGCAATTCTCAAACCAAATGCGGAGCGGATTCGGCGGAATCGATCGAAAATACGCCCTTTGTTCCTATTCATCCGGTTTTCGGAGCGATCGGACGCGTTCGATGCGTCGCATTTCACCGGAACACTTGTTTTTTCGCGGTCGCTGCCGACGATCTTCCGTCTAAATAAAATTCCCGTTCATCCAAAATTCCAGTGGCCGGCCGTTATCGACAGCCGGCTTTTTTGTGTCGAGCCGTGTGGCGGAGGGAGTCGGAGTACACGCGGATGGGTTCATGCCGGCATCCGCCGGCGCTTCGGATTGCGGCAGTGTCCGTTTCGCCGCTCGGAAAGGGGTGCGAAAGACGGGAGAACGGACCCCTTCGCCGCAAGTTCAAGCGGGTCGCCCGATGTACAATTGACGCCGATAATCGAATCGGAATGGCCTGCGGTCGCTCCTGTCAGATAAAAAATTTAAGCGGAGTGCCGGTCTGAAGACCGAAACTCCGCTTAATGTTTGCGGTTGGATACGCCGTCCGAACCGGACTGCAATCAGACCGCTTGATCCCGAGATCCGAGGTTTTGCCGCCGGATGCCGGAGACCGGCTATTTAACTGCTTTTACGATTGCCTCGAATGCTTTCGGCTCGTTCATCGCCAGATCGGCCATTACCTTGCGGTTGATGGCAATTCCCTTGGCGTTGATTTTGCCGATGAACTCCGAATAGGTCATCCCGTATGTGCGAACCGCGGCGTTGATACGCGTGATCCACAGCGAACGGAACGTCCGCTTTTTGATCTGGCGGTGTGCATAGGCATACTGCAGACCCTTTTCGACCGTGTTTTTGGCAACGGTCCATACATTTCCCCTTGAACCAAAGTTACCCTTGGCAAGTTTCAAAACCTTTTTTCTTCTTGCGCGTGACGCAACAGTGTTGACTGAACGTGGCATACTGAAAAGTTTTTGATAGAGCTGTCAGCGACGTGATTCTCTCACGTTCTTCGGGGCTGATTCGCTCCGTTGTTAATAATAGTGTTGAACTCCGGCCGATTATTTAACCAGCAGGTTCTTGATCTTGGCCTCGTCGGCCTGCGAAACCGTGTCCGAATAGCAGAGGTTACGCTTTTGTTTTGTCGTCTTTTTGGTCAGGATATGACTGTGATAAGCGTGTTTGCGCTTGATCTTACCTGTGCCGGTGAAAGTAAAACGCTTCTTTGCAGCGGCATTTGTTTTCATTTTTGGCATTGCCGTAAAAGTAATTTAGTTAAACATAGCGTGCAAAGATACGAATTATTTCGAAGATTCTTCGCGCCGCGCCGTTTTTTTCGGGACGAACGGCGAATATTGTAACTTTCGCGTCGTTGGGATGTCTAATGATCGAATAACGGATATTTTGCCTATCTTTGTTCCTAACACCTAAAACTCGAACCAATGAAAAAAGTATGGATTGCCGTCGTCGCCGGTCTGTGTTCCGGCACGGTTTCGGCACAGGAGAAACTGCACGTGAGTTCGGCGGAGCTGCAACAGGAAGATGCCATTGCGGCGCTCGGCGCACTGGGAGTGAACATGCTGCGTTTCGATTTCAGCGATTTTACGCGTAAGAACTATGCGATGACTGTTTATATCGACGAGGCCGACAGCACGGGAACCGAACGGATGCACGACGCGCACGCGGGCGGTACGCGGCTGCAGTTGACGAAGCTGCCGGAGGAGGTAGGTGCGAGATTTCGAAAGTCTTTGCATTTGCCCGAGACGGCCGAAGATTTCGCGCGGGGACATTCTCTGACGCTGATCTTTACACCGAAGAACGACTCGACCAAACTGCTTACGGTGAATATTCCCGGGATGATGCGGTTCAGCACGCCGCTTAAACTGCGAGGCTGCGAACAGAATGGAAAATTGCATTACTTTTATGTGCTGCGGCCCTTCAAACTTCCGGCGGTAGAGGGCGAGGAGGTGAAGATCCCGCTGGCCTTTTACAGTTCGGGCTGGTACGATCCGAAGGCGGGCGTCGTGCGCAGCTGCGGTTCCAACGAAATCGATCCCGAATTGAAGGACGAGCTGGTCGGACTTTCGCCGCACTATTACGTCGTCGGCGTGATTTTCAAGGAGAAGAAATAGCGCTTCAGCAATGCTGCCGAGGCGATAAACGCGTAGCGTATGACTTGGATATTTGTTTTTCGGCTGGTCGTGGCCGGACTGCTGGGTACGGTGGTCGGCGTCGAACGCGAGTGGCGCGTCAAGGAGGCGGGGTTTCGTACCCACTTCCTCGTCTCGCTGGGCAGCGCGCTCTTCATGATCGTGTCGCAGTGGGGGTTCGAGGAGTTCCTTGCACAGCACGACGGGCTGCGGCTCGATCCGAGCCGCGTGGCGGCGCAGGTCGTCAGCGGCATCGGTTTTATCGGTGCCGGTGCGATTATCTTCCACCGCCAGATCGTGCGCGGACTGACTACGGCGGCGAGTCTCTGGGCCATTGCCGGCGTGGGCATGGCTACGGGCGCCGGGATGTACGGCGTCGCGGCGGCAGCCACGGTGCTGACGCTCGTGGGGCTGGAGGTGCTCAACCTGATCTTCGGCGGACTGGGGGCGCATCGCACGGCGCTCGTCTTCTCGGCCTTGGAACGCGAGGCGATTCAGGATGCGCTGGAGCTGCTGCGAAAACACGGTTACAGTATCGTCTCTTACGAATTGGAGAGCGAGCGCACCGCGTCGGGAGTTATCTATCGGGCCAATCTGTTGTTGCAGGCGCGCAAGAACAAAAAGAGCGACGCTTTCGTCGAACTGTTGCAGCAGGATCCGCGTGTGTTGGTGGAACGGATCGCCTGACAGTGAGGCATCGAATGGAACTCGCGGCAGTCTGTACAGATTGCCGCGAGTTGCTCTTCAGGGGAAGTTCGGAGAGCCCGTCTTTTATTTTTGTTTATTAGAATTAGGGTTTCCGGGGTATACTTTAAGAA
>URRP01000036.1 GCA_900550375.1 uncultured Alistipes sp.
GGCCGACGAGAAGGCACAGTACGACGCCCGCATGGCCGAGCGGTATCCCGCACCGGAGATGATCGATCCTGAATCCCCCATCGACGCGGAGCAGGCCGAGATAGTTGAACCTGAAATTGTCGAATAATGAATTGGACAACCATTCTCGTTTCGCTTCTTTCCGGTCTTCTTTCCGGTGGTGGTCTTGCCGGGCTGTTTTTTTTCAAAGAAAATAAACGCGACAGGCAGCTGAAGAATGAATCGACAGCTTCGGCGCAGTGGAAGGACTTGTACGAGAAATCCGAGGCGAAAGTGGAGGCTCAGAGCACAAAAATCGACATTCTTTATAAAGAGAAGGAACGGCAGCGCGATCAGATTGATAGCCTAAAAACTCAAAAAGCCGTACTCGTCGTCTACAAATGCGAGATGCTGGGATGTGCACAGCGCAAACCGCCCTTCGGTTGGGGAAACAACGGATCGATTGAGAATAAAAACAAAGAAGAGAATAATGAGTAGAGGTTTGAAAAACAACAATCCGGGCAATATCCGAAAGTCGAGCATCCGTTATCTGGGCGAGGCCCGACCTTCGCAAGATGCGGCATTCAAGCAGTTCGAGACAATGGTTTGGGGTTATCGTGCGATGTTCGTACTGCTCGATTCTTATCGTCATCGCGGGTACCGGACATTACGACAGATGATCTCGCGCTACGCGCCGCCTGTCGAAAATCATACGCAAGGATATCTTGACTTCGTGTGTTCCGATACGGGACTTGATCCAGACCGCCCGATTGATACACACCATGCTGCAACGATGATACCTGTCGTCGCAGCTATGAGCCGTGTAGAGAATGGCACGGAAGCGAACATGGCCGATGTGACGGAAGGCTGGAGACTTTTCATGAAGCATCAGCCATGAACACCGGACGGATCATCTTCGCCTGCGGCTTGTGCTTGCTGGCAGGCTTCATCGCTGGACGTGCAACGGTCAAAACGACAACGACCGTCCAGACCGTTCGGCAAAAGGTGTACATCGAACGTGCCGTTCCTGCTTCCGTGTCCGAACCAATCGGCCGGCACCTTCAACTCGCGAGACTGGTGTTCGTGCGGGATACGACACTGCATGAAGTGACGGAGCAGCCGAGGTCGCCGCAACCAGCCGACAGTGTGCTGGTCGAGTTGCCTGTTCGTGACTATACGTTCAGCGACGATAGTACGTACACCATCGTTGCGCGCGGCGCATATGTTGAGAGTCTGCCGCGAATCGAATTTCGATCGCAAACGGTGACGTACGAAGTTGAGCGAAAGCGCAGAATAGAGCATGGTTTTCAGTTTGGAGTCGGCGCTGCCCTAACGCCTCATGGAATCGGCCCCGCGGTATATGCGGGTTATGGTGTGACCATAAACTTTTAAATTCGGGAAAACGAACCCTTTCGTTTTATCTTGGTAGAACCCGTTGGTTTTGCGGATTATGCCTCCTTTCTCAAGGGAGCAGGCAGCACCCGCGAATTCGGAAGGGCGGTCTGCCGGATACGGACGTACAGAATCCGACGCGAAGGATCGAATCGATGGCGGCAGAATGTCGGACAGCAAAAACGAGCGGAGCGTCCGTCCGTTTTGCATAACTACCGCCGCCGGTATCCGCGCCGAACGGTCAAAATCGTGCCCGAACGGTCAAACAGCACTCCCTCAAGACGAATTGCGATATTGCGGCCGCAGCATCGGTCGATTCTTCATTTTATTTTATTATTTTTGCCGGAAGATTGACTTCGGCTCGGACGGGCGGCATTTCGGCACAGGCGGAGAGATTCGCCGAAATGTCCGGCCTGCGCTTGTCTCAACGCATAAATTCGGATAATTTGTTTATACATTATGGAATACAATTTCAAGGAACTGGAACCCAAATGGCAGCAGCGCTGGAAGGAGCGCGGAACCTACCGCGTCGAGGTCGACGCCGCACGTCCGAAATACTACGTGCTCGACATGTTCCCCTATCCGTCGGGCGCCGGCCTGCACGTCGGCCATCCGCTGGGGTACATCGCTTCGGATATTTTTTCACGCTATAAACGCCAGTGCGGCTTCAATGTGCTGCACCCGATGGGCTACGACGCCTTCGGTCTGCCGGCCGAGCAATATGCCATCCAGACGGGGCAGCATCCGGCCGTTACCACTGAACGCAATATCGCCCGCTACCGCGAACAGCTCGACAAGATCGGCTTCTCGTTCGACTGGAACCGCGAAGTGCGCACCTGCGATCCGGGATACTACAAGTGGACGCAGTGGGCCTTCCTGAAGATGTTCGCCAGCTACTACTGCCGCAACCGGCAGCAGGCACGGCCCATCGAGGAGCTGACCGAGGCCTTCGCCCGCAGCGGTACCGAAGGGGTGAATGCGGCCTGCACGACCGAGCTGCACTTCACGGCCGCCGACTGGGCGGATATGGATGAGCATCGGCGCGAGCAGGTGTTGCAGAACTACCGGCTGGCCTACCGCGCCGACACGATGGTCAACTGGTGCCCGCAGCTGGGCACGGTGCTGGCCAACGACGAGGTGAAGGACGGACTGTCGGTACGCGGCGGCTATCCCGTGGTGCAGAAGCGCATGAAGCAGTGGCTGCTGCGCGTGACGGCCTACGCGCAGCGGATGCTCGACGGACTGGAGACGCTCCAGTGGAGCGATTCGCTCAAGGAGATCCAGCGCAACTGGATCGGCCGGTCGGTCGGCGCGCAGGTCTTCTTCGACGTGCGCGGATTCGACCGTAAACTCGAGATCTTCACCACACGTCCCGATACGATTTTTGGAGTCACCTTCATGGTGATCGCTCCCGAACACGAGTGGGTCAACGCACTCACCACGCCCGAGAACAAGGCGGCCGTCGAGGATTACCTCGAGCAGACCAAGAAACGCTCCGAGCGCGAGCGTATCGCCGAGACGCGCCGCGTGAGCGGCGTCTTCACCGGATCTTATGCCGTCAACCCCTTCACGGAACGCGAAATTCCGATCTACATCTCGGACTATGTGCTGGCCGGATACGGCACGGGCGCGATCATGGCCGTTCCGGCACACGACTCGCGCGACTACGCCTTCGCCCGCCATTTCGGGCTGGAGATCACCCCCGTCGTCGCCGGCGGCGACATCAGCAAGGAGTCCTACGACGCCAAGGAGGGACAGCTCATCAACTCCGGTTTTCTGGACGGCATGGAGGTGAAGGAGGCCATCGAGAAGATGTTCGACGCCATCGAGCAGCGCGGACTGGGCAAGCGGCAGGTCAACTACCGCCTGCGCGACGCCATCTTCTCGCGCCAGCGCTACTGGGGCGAACCCTTCCCGATCTATTACCGGAATGAGATCGCCTATCCGCTGCCCGAATCGGCGCTGCCGCTGGAACTGCCGGCCATCACCGACTTCGGCCCCACCGAAGAGGGCGAACCGCCGCTGGCACGCGCCGCAGGGTGGACGACGGGCGACGGCGATCCGCTCGAATTGTCGACCATGCCCGGTTTCGCCGGTTCTTCGGCCTACTACCTGCGTTACATGGATCCGCACAACGACCGGGCGCTCGTGGGCCGCGAGGCGGACGAATACTGGCGCAATGTGGACCTCTACGTGGGCGGTATCGAACATGCGACGGGACACCTGATGTACTCGCGCTTCTGGAATATGTTCCTCTACGATCTGGGCTTCGTGTGCGAATCCGAACCCTTCCGAAAACTGGTCAATCAGGGGATGATTCAGGGGCGTTCGAACTTCGTCTACCGCATCGTGGGCACCAACAAATACGTCTCGCTGGGGCTGAAAGAAGGATACGAAACGCAGGAGATTCACGTCGACGTGAACATCGTACACAACGACCAGCTCGATCTGGAGGCGTTCCGTGCATGGCAGCCCGAGTTCGCCGACGCCGAATTCATCCTCGAAGAGGGGAAATACATCTGCGGCTGGGCTATCGAGAAGATGTCGAAGTCGATGTTCAACGTCGTCAACCCCGACTATATCGTCGAGCAGTACGGCGCCGACACGCTGCGCATGTACGAAATGTTCCTCGGGCCGCTCGAGCAGTCGAAGCCGTGGGACACGAACGGCATCGACGGCGTGCACAAGTTCCTGCGCCGCTTCTGGCGGCTCTTCCACGCCGGCGACACGCTGGCCGTGACGGACGAGGCCCCCACGCCGAAGGAGTTGAAGACGCTGCACAAGACCATCAAGAAGGTACGCGAGGATATCGAGAACTTCTCGTTCAACACGTCGGTTGCGGCCTTCATGATCTGCCTCAACGAACTGGGCGAATGCCGCAAGCGCGCCATACTGGAGCCGCTCGTCGCGCTGCTTTCGCCCTTCGCGCCGCATATCGCCGAAGAGCTGTGGGAGCGGCTGGGCCACGAGACCTCGGTCTGCGATGCGCCCTATCCCGTCTGCGACGAACGGTATCTGGTGGAGCAGTCGTTCGAATATCCGGTGATGATCAACGGCAAGCTGCGCTTCAAGCAGGAGTACGACCTCTCCAAGCCGGCGGACGAAATCACGGCCGACATCGTGGCACAGCCCGCCGCACAGAAGTGGCTCGACGGCAAGGCTCCGAAGAAGGTGATCGTAGTCAAAGGCAAGATCATCAACATCGTCCTCTGATGCGACGGCTCCTCGCGCTCGCCGCGCTTGCCGTCGTGCTGAGCGCCGGCGCTCAGCAGCGGACGGTCCGGCTGTGGGACAACGCCTCGGCGCCCCACGACAACGGGCTGCGGGGCGGGGAGCGGGTCGAGGGAGACCGGTTGCTCAACACGACCGAAGCCGTTCTGTATGTCTATACCGCCGATCCTGCCCGTGCAACCGGACAGGCGGCAGTCGTCTGCCCGGGTGGCGGCTACCGCTTCCTCTCGATCGAGGGCGACGGCCACGCCGTCGGACGGTGGCTGGCCGAACACGGCGTCACGGCCGCCGTGTTGAAATACCGCCTGCCCAACGGCTGCTGCGAGGTGCCGCTCGAAGACGTCGACGCGGCGTTGAAATATCTCCGCCGCGAAGCAGCAGCCTTTCACGCCGACCCCGCACAGGTGGGGATCGTGGGTTGTTCGGCGGGCGGACATCTGGCCGCTTCGGCCGCCACGATGCTCCCCGAGACGGTACGCCCCGCCTTCGCCGTACTGATCTACCCCGTCATTACAGCCGAGCCGGATAAATGCCACAAGGGGTCGTTCGACCATCTGTTGGGCGCCGATCGCACGACCGTCGACGCGGCGCAGTGGTCGCTCGAAAACCGCGTGACGACATCGACGCCGCCCACGCTGCTGCTGGCGGCCGACGACGACTGCTCGGTACCGTCCGTGAACAGTGTTCTCTTCTACGAAGCCCTCAAACGCAACGGCGTGAAAGGCTGTACGCTGCATATCTACCCCAGCGGCGGGCACGGCGGCGCACTCGATCCCGACCATATCTACCGGCCGCAGTGGCGTGCCGACATTCTCGACTGGCTTGCTACCCTCCCCAAAAACAGCAGAGACTAACCTCAAAACCCGAATAGCCATGAAACGATTGCTAACCTTGCTCGCCCTCGCGGCCGCACTGACCGCCCCGGCTCAGATCAAAGTGGTCAAACTGTGGGACAACGCCACGGCACCCCACTCCAACGGCGCCGCAGGTCCCGAGACAGAGAAAAAAGGGGCTGTCTACAACACCGTCGACACCGAACTCTTCATCTACCCCGCCGCGGGCGACAAGGCGACCGGACAGGGCGTCGTCGTCTGCCCGGGCGGCGGCTATCGCTTCGTCTCGATGCAGCGCGAAGGGTACGAAGTGGGCGAGTGGCTGGCCGCGAACGGCATCACGGCCGTTGCGCTCAAATACCGCCTGCCCAACGGTCGCTGCGAGGTGCCGCTCGAAGACACCGAAGCGGCGCTGCGCTACCTCCGCGACCACGCCGAGGAGTACGGCGTCGATCCCTCGCGCGTAGGCGTCATGGGATTCTCGGCGGGCGGACATCTGGCCGCTTCGGCCGCCACGATGCTTCCCGAAGCGGTACGTCCGGCCTTTGCCGTACTGATCTACCCCGTCATTACTGCCGAACCGGACAAATGCCACAAGGGATCGTTCGACCATCTGCTGGGCACCGAACGCACGGCCGAAGCCGAGGCCCAATGGTCGTTGCAGAATCGCGTGACGGCAACCACGCCACCCACGCTGCTGCTGCTCACCGACGACGACAGCACCGTGCCGCCCGTCAACAGCACACTCTTCTACGAAGCCCTCAAACGCAACGGCGTAAAAGGATGCTCGCTGCGTATTTACCCCAGCGGCGGCCACGGCGGAGGATTCAACCCCGACCGCATCTACCGCACCACGTGGCGTACCGATGTACTCGACTGGCTGGCCACGCTCCCGAACAATGCGGCGCACATCCTGACTCCTCCCGCCCCCGCGACGCCCCGCATCAACGGCGCACGCATCTTCGGCGCACGTCCCGACTCCCGTTTCTTCTTTACCATCCCCGCCACCGGACAGCGTCCCATTACCTTCACCGCCGAAGGACTACCCAAAGGTCTCAAACTCGACCCCCGGAGCGGACGCATCACGGGACGCGTCAAGAAGGCCGGAGAATACACCGTACGCCTCACGGCGACCAACGCCCTCGGATCCGATGTCCGCGACCTGCGCATCGTCATCGGTGACCGTCTCGCCCTGACACCGCCCATGGGGTGGAACAGCTGGAACTGCTGGGGACACGACGTCACGCAGGAGGATATTCAAGCCGCAGCCGACGCTTTCGTCAAGTACGATCTGGTCAACTACGGCTGGACATACGTGAACGTCGACGTGGCATGGCAGGGCCTTCGCGGCGGGAAATACAACGCCATCCAGACCAACAAGGCATTCCCCGATATGCAGGCGCTCGCCGACGACATTCACGCCAAAGGGCTTCGTTTCGGACTCTACTCGACCCCTTGGGTAGGAACCTACCGCGGACATATCGGCTCCTCGGCCGATCACGCCGACGGAACCTACGACCATGTAGCCGAAGGGCTTTGCAACGACCGTTGGCGATTCGTAAACACCGACACGCGCAACTACTCCGAGAACTTCCGTCACTCGCCCTACTCCTTCGTCCACAACGACGTGCAGCAGTGGAACGACTGGGGCATCGACTATCTCAAATACGACTGGAATCCCGTCGACGAATGGCACACCGTCGAGATGCGCAACGCCCTGCGCGCCCTCGACCGCGACGTCGTCTATTCACTCACGAACACCTGTCCCTTCGCCGATGCGCCCCTGTGGAACCGCACGGCCGAGATGTGGCGCAACAAGGGAGACATCCGCGACAACTGGAAAAGCATGTCCGAAATCGGATTCGGCGTGACCCGCTGCGCGCCCTTCAGCGGCCCCGGGTCATGGCACGATCCCGATATGCTGGTCATCGGAAAAGTCGGCTGGGGACACGACAAACTCCACTACACCCGCCTCACGCCCGACGAACAGTACACCCATCTGTCGCTCTGGGCGCTGCTCGGCGCACCGTTGCTGCTGGGATGCGACCTCACGAACCTCGACCCCTTCACGCTGAGTCTGATTACCAACAACGAGGTCATCGCCGTCGATCAGGACCCGCTCGGCTGTCAGGCCGTTCCCTTCTGGACCTCCGTCTCGGGGAACGAGACCATCTACGTAAAGCCTCTCGAAGACGGCTCCATCGCAGTGGGACTCTTCAACCGCGGCGAGAAACCCGCAAAGATCGGATTCAAACCCATAGCACTGGGACTGTGGGGCGAAAAGACGATCCGCGATCTCTGGCGGCAGAAGGATCTCGGCGCCTTCGCCGACGACCAGCGCTACGAAACGACCGTCGCTCCGCACGGCGTCGTACTGCTGAAAGTCTATCCCGGAAACTCCCGCGAACGGGCGAACGGCGGCCGATAAATCCGCACGCACGAAGAGGGGGCCGAGTCGATCTCAGCCCCCTCTTTATTACGTCCCGACGGCAGGAAAGGGACGCTGCGCAGGGATGCGATAACGTTTGCGCCGCATCGCAAGACCGCATCCGAACATCATGCCCTGCACGAAATTCACCCCGAAGGGCGGCCCTTCCGAAAACTTTGTCGTGACTTTCGCAATTCGCAGCTTTTCGCGATCTTCGGCTTCGCCTCGGCAAAATGCAACTGAATTTGCTTTTGCCCGCGGCTTTTTCGTTCTTTGGCTGCGCCGTAGATACTTCGCCTCGGCAAAATGCAAATAAATTTGCTTTTGCCCGCGGCTTTTTCGTATCTTTGTCCACAAATCGACAAGAGAAAGGGAAACTATATGGCAGACAATTCAATCCTTCAGCGTCTGGACGGCCTGAAACTCAAATACGAGGAGCTGGGACAGAAGCTCACCGACCCCGAAGTGATCGCCGATGTGAAGCAGTTCGTGCAGTTGAACAAAGACTACAAGGAGCTGGAACCCATCATCGAGACTTCGGAACGTTTCCGTACGGCATTGGCCAATCTGGCCGAGGCGAAGGACGTGCTCGTGAACGACAAGGACGAAGAGATGCGCGAAATGGCCCGCGGCGAGGTCGCCGAACTGGAACCGGCCATCGAACGCATGGAGGCGGAGATCAAGCTGCTGCTCATCCCCAAAGACCCGCAGGATTCTAAGAACGCCATCATGGAGATTCGCGGCGGCACAGGCGGCGACGAGGCGGCGTTGTTCGCCGGCGACCTGTTCCGTATGTACACGAAATACATCGAGTCGAAGGGGTGGCGCTACGAGGTAACCTCCTTCTCGGAGGGTACGGCCGGCGGATACAAGGAGGTCGTGATAAAGGTCACGGGGCAGAACATCTACGGCACGCTCAAGTACGAGTCAGGCGTCCACCGCGTGCAGCGCGTCCCCGCCACCGAAACGCAGGGGCGCGTCCATACGTCGGCCGCATCGGTGGCCGTACTGCCCGAAGCCGAGGAGTTCGACGTCGAAATCTCGATGAACGACGTGCGCAAGGACATCTTCTGCGCCTCGGGTCCGGGCGGACAGTCGGTCAACACGACCTATTCGGCCATCCGCCTCACGCACATTCCCACGGGGATCGTCGTGCAGTGTCAGGATCAGAAGTCGCAGCTCAAGAATTTCGACAAGGCCTTCGAGGAGCTGCGTACGCGCGTCTTCAACCTCGAATACTCGAAATACCTCGACCAGATCGCTTCGAAGCGCAAGACGATGGTCTCGACGGGCGACCGCTCGGCCAAGATCCGTACCTACAACTATCCGCAGGGGCGCATCACCGACCACCGCATCAACTATACGATCTACAATCTCGCGGCCTTCATGGACGGCGATATTCAGGACTGCATCGACCACCTGATCGTGGCTGAGAACGCCGAGCGCCTCAAGGAGAGCGAGCTGTAAACGAGGCATACACCCGCATCCGAACCTCCCTGCCCCGCCGGGGTGGGGATTTTCGTAAACGGGACAACGGGGCGGCGGTCGTAAACGAAAAGAAGGAATCGCATCGGAACCGTCATAAGCCGAGCGCACCCGCTTGCAGGATGCCGAGGCGTAGCAGCAGAGACCGGGCGAAGCGATGGGAAAGGGAGGGGACAGAGGGGAGGGAATGTCGAAACAGAAATAGAAAAGTCCGCTGCGACATTCCGCAACGAACCGACACGGATCGAAAACCGTAAAACAAAAATAACCGATTCTATGGCTTTTTTGCCGACCACTGTCAAGGAGGCCCGCGAACGGGGCTGGGACTCGGTGGACGTCGTCCTCTTCACGGGCGACGCCTACATCGACCATCCGGCTTTCGGCGCCGCGGTCATCAGCCGTCTGCTCGAAGCCGAGGGCTACCGCGTGGCGGTGGTTCCGCAGCCCAACTGGCGCGACGACCTGCGCGACTTCCGCAAATTCGGCGCGCCGCGCCTCTTTTTCGCCGTGACGGCCGGAGCGATGGACTCGATGGTCAACCACTATACGGCCAACAAACGTTTGCGCAGCAACGACGCCTATACCCCCGGCGGACAGGCGGGATTCCGCCCCGACTATGCAGTCACAACCTATACCCGTATCCTCAAACGCCTCTATCCCCATACACCGGTCGTGGTGGGCGGCATCGAAGCCTCGCTGCGGCGGCTTACCCACTACGACTACTGGCAGGATGCGCTCAAACCCTCGATTCTCATCGAAAGCGGCGCCGATCTGCTGATCTACGGCATGGGCGAGCGGGTCGTGCAGCAGGTGGCCGCCGCGATGCGCAACGGCTACAACGCCAAGCTGCTGCACAAACTCCGACAGGTGGCGTTCCTCGCCGACCGCACCTATGTCGAGCGGCTCGACGACCGGCTGCTGCTCCACTCCCACGAGGAGTGCCTCGCCGATCCTCACGCCTTCGGCGAGAACTTCCGCCGCATCGAGACCGAGAGCAATCTCTTGGAGCCGCACAGCGTGCTGGTCGAACCCGCAGGCGACCGCTGCGTGGTCATCAATCCCGCCAATGCGACGCTTTCGACCGAAGAACTGGACCGCTCCTTCGACCTCCCCTACGAACGGGCACCCCATCCGCGTTACCGCAGCAAGGGCGACATTCCGGCATGGGAGATGATCAAACATTCGGTCAACATCCACCGCGGCTGCTTCGGCGGCTGCGCCTTCTGCACCATCTCGGCGCATCAGGGCAAGTTCATCCACTCGCGTTCGGAACGTTCGATTCTCGACGAAGTGCGCCGCATCGCTGCGATGCCCGATTTCCGGGGTTACCTCTCCGACATCGGCGGCCCCTCGGCCAACATGTTCCGCATGGGCGGCAGCGACCGCACGCTCTGCGCCCGCTGCCGCCGCCCCTCGTGCCTTCATCCGCGGCCGTGTCCCAATCTGGACAACGACCACCGGCCGCTGCTCGACCTCTACGCCAAGATCCGCGCCGTCAAAGGGATCAAGAAGGCCTTTATCGGCAGCGGCATCCGCTACGATCTTTTCGACGGGAGCGACTATTTGGAGACGGTGGTGAAACACCATACGTCGGGACGACTCAAAGTCGCCCCCGAACATACCGAAGAGCGGGTGCTCGCGCTGATGCGCAAACCGCCCTTCGCACTGTTCGAGCGCCTCAACGACGATTTCCATACGATCTGCCGCCGCAACGGACTCAATTACCAGCTGATCCCCTACTTCATCTCTTCGCACCCCGGATGCACGGAACGCGACATGCAGGCGCTCGCCGGCAAGGTGCTGGGACGTCTCCACTTCACGCTCGAGCAGGTACAGGATCTCACACCCACGCCGATGACCCTTTCGTCGGTACTGTTCTACACCGGCGAGAATCCCTACACGGGCGAAAAGGTCTATGTGGCGCGTTCGCAGGAGGAGAAACGCCGTCAGAAGGGCTATTTCTTCCGACCGGAACGAAAGCCCGGCCGCCCCAAAGCGACACCGCACGCCGCTGAGCGCCGCACGCCGGGTACAGGGAAACGGAACGACCGGCACGGAACGACCTCCCGCGGAAAAGACTCTAAAAAATAAAAGCGCTCCTCAGAGCGCTTTTTCTATTGCATCGGCAGATGCCGCTCGACGGTTTCGCGCAGATGCTCGTTGTCGAGATGGGTGTAGATTTCGGTCGTGGTAATGTTTTCGTGCCCCAACATCTCCTGTACCTGCCGGATCGAAGCTCCTCCCTCCAAAAGATGCGTGGCGAATGAGTGGCGGAAGGTATGGGGGCTGACCTGCTTGTCGATTCCGGCCCGCAGCACGGCCTGCTTGATGACCGTGAAGACCATCACGCGCGAAAGCCGTTTGCCCCGATTGTTCAGAAAGAGCGTCTCCTCGCTCGAACTGCTGCTTCGGCGGCAATCATTATACGCATAGATCTTTTCAACAGCCATGTCGCTCACGGGCACCAGCCGTTGTTTGTCTCCCTTCCCGATCACGCGGATATAGCCTTCGCCCGGAAAAAAGTCGCACAACCGCAGCGAAATCAACTCCGAGACGCGCAGTCCGCACGAATAGAGCAGCTCGAGCATCGCACTGTCGCGTACGCCCTTGGGTGTACTGCGGTCGATGGCCGCGAGGATACGGTCGATTTCGGCGGTCGACAGCACGTCGGGCAGCCGGCGGCCGAACTTGGGCGCTTCGATGAACTCCATGGGCGAACTCTCGATGACGTCGGTGAGCAGCAGGTAGTTGAAAAAGCTCTTCAGGCCGCTCAGCACGCGTGCCTGCGAACTCTTCTCATGACCGCGGTCGTACAACCACGCCATATAGCGTTCGACCATCTGCGGTTCGACCTTGCGCGGAGGTACGTCCCACATCCGCAGCACGAAGTGGAAGAACTGCTCCAGATCGCGCATGTAGGATTCGACCGTATTGTCCGAAAGGCGCTTTTCGAGCTTGATGTAGCTGCGATACCTGCGGGAGATTTCTCCCCACCGTCTGCTGTTTTCTGCCATATTATCCCTAACTTTGTCTGATAGAAACCCCGAAGCCGAACGCAGCGGCAAACCCCGTTTGCAATTTGCCGAAGCTCGGTGTACAAAGATAGCAATAATTTTACATAATATTATGGATTATATCGAACTGACGCTGGAGGCGGCCGACGCTGCGCAGGCGGAAATTCTGACAGCCGAACTGGCCGATTTCCCCTTCGATAGCTTCGAACAGGAGGGCGCGCGGCTCAAAGCCTACATCCCCCGCCCGCGGCTGGCCGACTGCAAGGGCGAAGTAGATGCGCTGCTGGTGCGTTACGGCATCGATCATGCGACTTTTCTGAGCATCGAGCCGCAGAATTGGAATGCGCTGTGGGAGCAGAATTTCACACCGGTCGAGGTCGACGGACGGCTCACGATCCGCGCTCCGTTCCACGCACCCGCCGCGACGGAGATCGAGGCGATCATCATGCCCAAAATGTCGTTCGGTACGGGCCACCACGCCACCACCTGCCTGATGGCCGCCGGTCTGCTCGACTGCGAGGTGAAGGGGCTGCGGGGACTCGATATGGGCAGCGGCACGGGGGTTTTGGCGATCGTGGCCGCCCTGCGCGGCGCCGCGGCGGTCGATGCGGTCGACATCGACGAATGGGCCTACGAGAACTGCGTCGAAAATATCCGCGCCAACGGCGTCGAAGAGCGTGTCACGCCCCTGCTGGGCGACATCGCGGCGATCGCCGGCCGGCACTACGATTTCCTGCTGGCCAACATCAACCGCAACATCCTGCTGGCGCAGCTGCCCGCCTACGCTGCCGCGCTCGGCAAGGGCGGCCGGCTGCTGATGAGCGGAATTCTGGAAGCCGACATCCCCGCACTCTCCGATGCGGCGCGCGCAGCGGGCTTCTCCGTCACGGGACACGCGCTGCGCGACGGCTGGGCGCGGGTGGATGCAATTAAAATTTAAATCATGACAATTATTCGGGCAGCGGCAACGTTAAATCGATAGTTACCGAGAGCAAACCGGAATCCGTGCACATCCGGCCATGAGTATGAAATCCTACAAGGCGCGCGGCATCGTGCTGCACACGCTCAAATACGGCGATTCGGGAATGGTCGTCTTCCTGCTCACCGACACGGGCGGGCGGCAGAGCTATATGGTGCAGGGCGTGCGGTCGACACGCGGCCACGGCTCGAAGCTGGCGTTGTTCCAGCCGATGTTCGCCGTGGAGTTCGAAGGGCTGGAGTCGTCGCGGATGCAGATGCACCGTTTCCGCGAGGTGCGCAGCGGCATCGTGCTGCAATCGCTGCCATTCGACGTGCGCAAGTCGACCATCGCGCTCTTCATGGCCGAAGTCCTCTACCGGCTGGTCAAGGAGTGCGAACCCAACCAGCGGCTCTTCGACTTCGTCTGGGGTTCGGTGGGGGCGCTCGACACGCTCACCGAGGGGGTGGCCAACTTCCACCTATGGTTTCTCACGAACCTCAGTCGGTTTCTGGGCTTTTCGCCGGGCAACGCCTACCTGCCGGGGGCGTGGTTCGACATCCGCGAGGGGTCGTTCACGCCGCTCCGTCCGCCGCACGACGAAGTGTTGTCGGCCGACGACGCCCGCATCCTGCACGATCTGCTGGAATGCGACGTGCGTTACATCGCCGAGATCGGGCTCAACCGCCGCCAGCGCGTAGCCTACCTCGACGCCCTGCTGGTTTACTACGGTTACCATCTCGATGCGATCCATGCCGTACAGTCGGTAAGGATTTTGCAAGAGGTATTTTGACGAATCGCAAACCGGAATATAGTTATGATGAACAAGAATCTTTTCCTATCGATCCTCTTGCTGCTCGCCGGAGGAGCCGCAGCGGCGCAGCAACCGCCCGTGACGGCGTCAACGATCGAACGACAGGAGCGGCGGCAAGCCCGCGAAACGACGGAACAACGTACCGAACGGATGGTCGACGGGGAGCTGAAAGAGTTGCTGGAACGCATCCCCGATTCGCTGCGTGTCGACAAGTGGATTCCCGGAACGGTCGTTGTCGACGGCCGCATTTTCGAACCTGTTCCGCTGCATAAGCCGGAGATGGAGAGATGGGATATGCCCCGCCAGCAGCAGGTCACGCCGATCGAACGCGACTTCGTACGGCGTCTTACGACCGGATGGTTCGCTATTTCCAACGGACAGGCCTTCAACTGGGAGTACGGCCGCCGCATCTGGGGCGTAGGAAGCATCTATCCGGGCAGTTACCTCGACGCCCGCACTATTTCGCTGCCGATGCCGCGTTAAAAATTAGCAGACTTTCAAAAAGCCGTTGTCCCGATACAGCGGCTTTTTCGTTTTTTAGGTATTTTCACGTAGGGAAATTCGGGAATATCTTTCGAACTTTGCAGCGGCAAAACCAATCCTTACGATCCATGAAGAGACTTTTCCTTTCGCTGGCAATAGCTGCCGGCCTTCTTCCGGTGACACAGGGTGCAGCGCAGCAGCGCGACTCGCTCGCCGCTACGGTCGAACGCCTCTCGGCAGAGGTCGAGACGCTCAAAAGCCGGTCGGCGACCGCCGACCGAATCCTGTCGCGCCTCCCGCACATCTCCGGGTACCTGCAACTGGGCTACCAGTGGAACGACAACGCATCGACCTTCTTTGTCAAGCGCGCCCGCGTGGATTTCCAAGGCGACATCGCCTCGAAGATCGATTACCGGCTACAACTCGAATTCGCATCGCCCAAAATCGTCGACATCTACCTGCGTTTCAAGCCGCTGGAAGCCTTCAACGTACAGGTCGGACAGTTCAAGGTCCCCTTCTCGATCGAGAATACGCACTACGTACCGCTCAAATACGAATTCATCGAGTATTCGATGGCTGTCTGCCGCCTGATGGGCTTCAACGACGTCTGCGGCGTCAACGCTACGGGGCGCGATCTGGGTGCACAACTCTACGGCGGACTGATCGAATGCGACGGGTACAGCCTTCTCAATTACAACTTCGGCATCTTCAACGGCGAAGGGATCAATGCCAAAGACAAGAACAAGAGCAAGGACGTCGTAGCACGGTTGATGATTCAGCCGCTGCGCGCACTGACCATCGCGGGATCCTACTATTGGGGCGAAGTGGGAGAAAAGTACGCCGAGCGCACGCGCTACGGCGGCGGCGTCTGCTACGACGACGGCCGCTGGATCGCCCGCGGCGAGTATATCGCCGGCACGACGGGGTTCTTTTCGAAAGAGACCGCCGCCTACGGGACGTTCGATAGCCGCGGCTACTACGCGATGGCCGCCTGCTGGGTAACTCCCAAATGGCTGCCGGCCGTGCGGTTCGAACAGTTCGACGAGGTATCGGGACGCTCGGCGTCGCGTCAGACCAACTACACCGCAGCCGTCACCTACCAGCCTTTCAAACAGCTGCGTTGCCAGTTCAACTATACCTACGAGCAGTATGGCGGAACGAATCCTGACCGCAACGTCATAGCGCTGATGCTTACCGGCATCTTCTGAGCCGATACTTCCAGAAACGGAAAGCGGCAGATCTCGAAGACCTGCCGCTTTTTCAATTCATCGCGAACCGCTCAGCGAAGCGTGAACTCCGAGAAGAGGAAATAGTGGTCGCTGGGGTAGGTCTTGCCCTCGTGGTCACGCACGAACTCCGCATCCGCGACATCGACTGCGCCCCTGTAAAAGATGAAATCGATGCGGCGCGGCTCCTTCTTGGGCTTGTAGCCCTCGCCCTTAAAACCATGATAGGAGAATCCGGCTTCGCCGGAGCCGTGAACCGTCTCGTACATTTCACGCCAGCCGTCGACCGAGCGGATGTACCGCACCGGCGCGCTGTCGATCCCCGCATTGAAATCGCCGCAGAGGATCTGCGGGAAATCCGCAGCGTATTGCGCGCACTCGTCCATCACCATGCGGATCTGCTCGCGGCGCGCCTCGTCGCTCTTGTGGTCGAGGTGCACGTCCAGCACGCGCAGCTCGCGGCCCGAACGCTTGTCGCGCAGCCGCACCCAGTTGCAGTGGCGCGCCCGCGTGGTGTTCCACGAACAGCTGCCCCCGATGAGCGGCGTCTCCGACAGCCAATAGCAGCCGGACGAGACGAACTCGTAGCGGTCGCGGCGGAAGAAGATCACGTTCTTGCCGATGAAGTGATACCCTTCGGTATAGGGATCCATCTCCGGCCCTGCAAAACCGTAGGGAACGTAGTCGCGCAGCTTCTCTTTCAGATAAGCATAGGAGTCGTAGATCACCTCCTGCACGCAGATGATGTCGGGACGCCGTGAGCGGATCGTCTCGACGCACAGGTCGCGGCGGTTCTCCCACACCCGCTCGGGATAGGGAGCGTCGGCTTCGAGCCCCGTGATGCGGATATTGCACGTCATCACGCGGTGTATGCCGCCGTATTCAGCCTTTTTGCGGGCTTCGGCGGTGCCGGCGAGCAACAGCGGCACACCGGTAATCATCAGAATACTGCGGAACATGCGCTACTCTCTGAAATATACGCCCTCCGCTTTGAGCGACTCTTGCAGTTTTCGGACGTCGAGGTCGCGCAGTTCGACATTCTCCTTGACGGAGAGTGCCGCAGCCTTGCCCGCAGCCTCGCCGAGAGCCATTGCAGGACCCATGACGCGGGCGGAAGCCAGTGCGAGGTGAGTCATCGACACGTTGCGTCCGGCAACGATGAGACCGTCGATTTTCTGCGGTATCAGACAGCGGTACGGGATGTCGTAGCAGTCTGGACACCAGTAGAGCGAGCAGTCGCCGCCCACCGGATGGTGAAGGTCTACCGGATAACTTGCAACGGCGATGACGTCGTCGAACTTGGCGCAGTTGAAGATGTCGTCCTCGGTCAGGATGTATTCACCGACGATGCGACGGGTTTCGCGGATGCCCATGAACGGAGCGACGCGGTCTACGTACGCGTTCTCGAAACCGGGAATGTATGCTTTCAGATAGCGTACGATCTCCTCGTTCTGCTCGGCGCAGATGATTTCGCCCTGAGTGTACTGTGCAGGGTCGGTTGCGTCGATGCCGCTGACGCGCGACATGTTCACCCACCACTCGTCGGGAGCCATGCCCGTCATGAAGATGGTGCGCTCGACAGGGAGTTTGTAGCCTGCCTCGCGAGCCTTCTTGATCTGATTGCGGAAGCCGACGAACGTACAGTTGTCGTCCGCGCGGAAGAACTCGTTAGGGATGAAGTCGATGTCGTATACGTCTGGATGGTCGGCTACGGCGTCGCGCAGTTTGCGCGAATCGACTCCGCGCATCGAAAACATGAGCGTCGGCGGCTGCGGGATGCCCTTTTCGTTGCCGTAGTTCATCGGTGCGCCCGCACGGTAGGCGATGTCGCCGTCGCCCGTACAGTCGATGACGCGTTTGGCGAGAATCGCTTCGCGCCCCTTTTTGGAGTCGATGATTACGCCTTTCACGGTGTTGCCCTCCATGACGACATCGGTCGCGAAGGCATACATCAGCAGTTCGATGCCGCACTCCTTGATAATCTGGAATGCCAGATGTTTCGTCCCTTCAGGGTCGATCATGGTGAGGCTGACATGGAGTGGACATGCACGGTGGTGCGTAGCCAGCCCCTTCTCTTGCAGACGCTCGACGAACTTCAGCGGCAGACCCTTGATGACGACGTTGCCTTTGCGCCCGAGAAATCCGAGCAGCGGCAGACCGATGGTCATGTTGCCGCCCAAGATACCGCGGCTCTCGATGAGCATTACTTTGGTGTCTTTCTCCAAAGCAGCCGCCTGAGCCGCCATAAGTCCCGCAGGACCTGCGCCCACGACCAGAACATCCACCTCTGCACGCACCGGAATCCGCCGGGCCGGTTCTTCAATCTGTTTCATTTTCGGTATCGGTTGATTTTTATCTTCGTTTTCTCGCCTCGCAACGTCGTGCAGGCACGGCTCTGCGCTCGGCATATCGAAAACGTCGAATGAATTAATTGGGTAATCTCATCCTAAATAGGCCCCCGTCGCACGCAGCTCGGCACGTAACGCCTCCACGTCGAGGCCGGCAGGCTGTACGCCTGCTTTCAACGCCAGCCGCGCGGCGCGTCCGGCCGCTTCGCCGAGGGCCATGCAGGTCGACATGACGCGCGTCGAGGCCATCGCCTCGTGGTTCATCGACGAACAGCGCCCCGCCACCAGCAGTCCCTCGACCCGTTCGGGCAGCAGGCAACGGTAAGGGATGTCGTAGCTGTCGTCGCAGAAGTGCATCGTACAGTCGCCGCCTTTGGCGTGATGGATGTCCACCGGATAACCCGCCACGGCGATGGCATCGTCGAAACGGCGGCAGGCAATGATATCCTCGGCCGTCAGCACGTACTTACCCACGATCACGCGGCTCTCGCGGATACCCATGAAAGGCGCCACCTTTTCGATACGGGCATCTTCGAAGCCCGGCACGAATACGCGCAGGTAGCGCGCGATCTCGTAAATCTGTTTACGGCCCTCGATCTCACCATAGGTATAACTCTCGGGACGAGTCGCATCGACGCCGCTCACACGCGACATATTGACCCAGATTTCGTCGTCGGCCAACCCCGTGATGAGGATCGTGCGGGCTACGGGAATGCGGTATCCTGCCGCCTGCGCCTGCCCGATCTGCGTGCGCAGCCCGACGGTGATGAACTTTCCGGTGCGGAACTGCTCGGGCGGCATAACGTCCATATCGTAAATTTCGGGATGCTGGACAATCGCGTCACGCAGCTGCTGCACGGCGACGCCCTTCATGCAGAACATCAGCGTCGGCGGCTGCATACCCCCTTCGGCATCGCCCTTGCGGCACTCCACGCCGGCGCGGTAGGCCACGTCGCCGTCGCCCGTGCAATCAATCACGGTCCGGGCGAGAATCGCCTCGCGCCCCGCCTTGCTCTCGACGACGATGCCTTTCACCGTATCGCCCTCGCGGATCGTATCGGCAAAAAAGGTATACAACAGCACCTCGACGCCCTTCTCCTCCATGATTTCGAGCGCCGTGCGCTTGACCTCCTCCTCGTCGATGATCGTGAGGCTCATGTGATTCTTGCAGGGGCGGTGTTCGCTCGCCGCGCAGCGTGCCCGCAGCCGGTCGATGAACCGCTGCGGCAGTCCTTCGATGATCTGATTGCCCTTACGGCCCAGAAAGCCCAGAATCGGCAGGCCGATCGTAAGGTTGCCGCCCAGAAAACCGCGGCTTTCGACAAGCATCACCTTCAACCCCTTCCCGGCGGCAGCTTCGGCAGCCATGATACCGGCGGGACCTCCGCCCACGACCAGAATATCAACGTCGGCACGTACCGGAATATCGCGTGCGGGTTCCTTTATCGTCTTCATAGAATACTGTGTTTTAACTGTTTGTCTCCGGCGACTCCGGGCGCACCATCTTCCACAGGATCACGGCCGCGAAGAGGTGGAGCGTACCCATGACGGCGAAGAGCGTATACCACGCCTCGGACGGGATCGAACCGACGAACTGATTGAATACCACGCTGCCCAGCGCACCCGCACCGCAGCAGATACCCATGACGGTAGCCACGTTCTTGATGGGGAAGGTTTCGGCCAGTACGACCGGCAGCGTATAGAGCCAGCTCAGGCACATCACCGCAACGAGACTGAAGATCGCCACGACCAGCCCGACCCGCCACGAGAATGACAGCATCTCGCTGGCACCGACATAGGGCACCGCCGCACAAAGCGGAGCGAAGACGACCATCGACATCAGCATGACCTTGCGCGCCGACAACGCATTCCTCCCCCGCTTGATCATCGAATCCGACCAGACCGAGGTGAGGATTCCGCCCAGTGCGCCGACCAAAAACGGAATACCGCCGATCCACTGGATCATATTGAGCGTCTGCTCGTGGCTGAGATTCTGCGCCTCGCCCATGCCGCGCAGGTAACCCGGCAGCCAGAAACAACAGAAATACCACACGGGATCGCTGATCAGACGGATCAGAAAAGCGCCCCACAGCGTGTGCGTGCGGAAAAGCCCGCCCAGCGTAAAGGATTTCTGCTCCTTGCCGGAGGCGGTCATCCGATCGACGTTGATCGTGCGGTCGAGAATCTCCTGCGACGGAGTCCGATAGACGATGATCCAGAATCCGGCGATGATGAGTCCCGTCACGCCGGCAACGAAAAATACGTCCTGCCAGTTCGAGAACCAGCGCATCAGCCATGCGATGACCAGCGGCGCGATCACCGCGCCCAGCGATCCGCCGACGGTACAGAGGCTGTTGGCCGTCGCCCGCTGGCGTTTCTCGAACCAGAGTGTCACGGCCACCAGCTGCCCGGCGAAGATCGTCGGCTCGGCCAGTCCCAGAATGCCGCGGCAGACGGAGAACTGCCAGACCGTCTGCGACAGGCCGCCGCCGATACAGGCCAGCGACCAGACGACGATGCCGGCGAGCATCACCCGCTTGGGACCGAACCGGTCGACCAGAATACCCGAGATGGGATACATCAGCGCGTAGCAGATCAGAAAGACATTGACGATCCATGCGTACTGCATGTCGCCGATGCCGAAATGTTCCAGAATTTCGGGTTTGAGAATTGAGAGCAGCTGCCGGTCGAGGTAGTTGCAGACAATGGCGATGAACATGGTCGCCACGATCACCCATTTGCGTTTGTTCGGGTCTTTGAGTAAATTCATCGGTAGGTTGTAGTTGAATTTCTTTCTTCATTTTCTCGCCTCGGCATAGCCCGAACAAGTTCGGCTCTGCACGCGGCTTAACGAAAACGTTCTAAATTTCTTTCTTCGTTTTCTCGCCTCGGCATAGCCCGAACAAGTTCGGCTCTGCATGCGGCTTAACGAAAACGTTCTATTTGTTGTTTTTCAGATCTTCGGTGAAGGCCCCCACGGCGCGGTAACGGGCATAGCGTTCGGCCAGCACCGCCTGACGCGATGCATCGGGCGCGTAGCTGCGCGAAGCAGGGGCGCACAGCGCCTGCTGTGCCTCGGTCACCGAGGGGTAAAGCCCCGCAATGGTCGCCGCATGGACCACCGCGCCCATCGCTCCGGCCTGCTTGCAGTCCGAAACATCGATCCGCATACCGGTCACGTCCGCGAGCAGCTGCATCACGAAGGGCGACTTCTGGGCGATGCCGCCCACACCGATCAACCGGTCGATGCGAACGCCGTTGTCGCGCATATGGTCGAGAATATGTTTCGTGGCGAAAGCCGTCGCCTCGGCGAAAGCGTAGTAGATCTCAGGCGCCGAAGTCGAGAGGTTCAACCCCGTGAGCGTTCCCGTCAGCGAGCTGTCGGAGAAGGGCGAACGGCGGCCGTTGAGCCAGTCGGTGGCCAGCGGCGCGTCGGCGCGCAGCGGCAGTGCAGCGGCTCCGGCCGTCAGCGCATCCATGATCCGGCTCTCGGTCTCGGCGATCAGCCGGTCGCGCGTCGGGGCGTCGACCAGCTCCGTGCGGGCGAGAATCTCCTGCAGCGGCCAGCACAGCAGCCGCTTGAACCACGCATAGACATCGCCGAAAGCGGACAATCCCGATTCAAAACCGATCATGTGCGGCAGGATCGAACCGTCGACCTGTCCGAAAATACCCTCGACGATCCGGTCGTCCATCGATTCGGGCGGCATGACAGCCATATAGCAGGCCGAAGTGCCCAGATTGAGCACCACCGTCCCGTAACGAACGCCGGCACCGACCGCACCCGAATGGGAGTCGATGCAGCCCACGCCGACCGGAATGCCCGCCGGAAGCCCCAGTTCGGCGGCCCACGCTTCGGTCAGGGTTCCCGCCGCAACGTCGCAGCCGTAATTCACATTGGGAAGATTCCGCAGCACGGGCAGTACCACGGGATCGAGTTCGGCGAAGAACTTCTCGGGCGGATAACCGCCCCACTCCTCGGCCCACATCAGCTTCGAACCGCAGACGCAGTGGCTCATCTTCACGCTCGCGGCATCGGGGCAACCCGTCAGCACGGCGGGAATCCAGTCGCACAACTCGACGACCGACCATGCGTCGCGCCGCAGCTCCGCATCGCTGCGCAGCAGATGCAATACCTTCGACCAGAAGCATTCGGCCGAGTAGTAGTTGCCCGAATGGCAGGCGTAGTTGATCTCGGAGCGGACGCAGAGGGCATTGATCTCCTCGCACTCGGTCTGCCCCGTGTGATCCTTCCACAGCACGAACATGGCGTCGGGATTCTCGGCATATTTTTCATGCAGCGACAGGGGAACCCCCGCTTTGTCGGTCAGGCAGGGAGTGCTGGCCGTCGTATCGACCGACAGCGCCCGGATGTCGGACGCCAGATCGGCATGGCGGCCGGTAACGGCGCATACCGCCGCACGCAGCGCTTCGAGATAATCGTCGGGATGTTGACGGAAGCGCGCCACGCGGGGATCGCTGTAAAGTCCCTTGTTCCAGCGGGAATAGAGGGCCACTTCAGAGTCGATCTCCTGCCCTGTGAGGGCGTCGACCAGCAAGGCGCGAACGGAATCCGTTCCGTAATCTAAACCTATTACATAGGCGTGTTTCATCAGGTAGCAGTTTTAATCGTGCCGCAGGAGTCCGGCCGACCGGACGCTGCGGGTTATTTTAGGTAAAACAAATGTACGAAAAATTTTGTTCCCGAAAGCAGCGTATTCGTTTTTTTTGCGTTTTGCATCACTTTTTCATCGAAAATGAACCGGAAAACGTTTGCAGAGACTCGTATCCCGAACCCGAAATGGCAACCCTCCGTCATCCGAAAAAGAGCGGCGCAACTGCCAGACAGGCGAAAAACGCAAGGCCGGCAGCCGCTTTTCCGAAAAGGTCGCTACCTTTGACTTGCGCCGAAGATACTCCGTCTCGGCATAATCAAGCTGACGCTTGCTTCTGCGCTCGACTTTTCGTATCTTTGTACGCCGCACGCAATCGCGCGGACCGACGCAATGAACAACTCCAAAGGAATCGCCTACGCCGCCCTCTCCTCGTCGACCTTCGGGCTGGCGCCGCTGTTCACCGTCACGCTGCTCTGCGACGGCTTCTCGCCGTTCGAGGTACTGACTTACCGCTGGGGCGTCGCCTCGGCGGCGCTGCTGCTTTTCGGGCTGGCGACCGGCCGGCGGTTCCGCATCGCACGCAGGGATTTCGGCGTCGTTTTCCTGCTGAGCCTCTTTCGCGCCGGCTGCTCGCTGAGCCTTGTCATCGCTTACAGCAACATCTCGACCGGCGTCGCTTCGACCATTCATTTCCTCTATCCGCTGGCCGTGGCACTGGCCATGACGCTGCTCTTCCGCGAACGCTTTTCGCGGCGGCTCTTCACGGCCATCGTCGTTTCGCTCGCCGGCGCCGCGCTCCTCTCGTCGGGCGATATCCGTTCGGGCGGTGGAAATTCGGCGCTCGGCATCGCCGCAGCAGCCTTCTCGGTCGTCTCCTATGCGGGTTACATCATCGGCGTGCGCAAGAGCCGCGCCGCACAAGTCGAATCGACGACCCTCACGCTGCTGGTCATGGCCATCGGCGCCGCACTGTTCGCCGTGACGGGCAGCTTCACTTCGGGACTGCACTGGGTCGACGACTCACGCACGTGGGGCAACATCCTCGGGCTGGCGATTCCGGCTACGGCCGTCTCGAACATCGCGCTCGTGAAAGCGATCAAATCGATCGGACCGACGCTCACCTCGATTCTCGGCGCCATGGAACCGCTTACAGCCATGGCGATCGGAGTATTTCACTTCGACGAATCTTTCACCGCCGCCGGAGCAACCGGAGTTCTGTTGATCGTCACCGCCGTCACGCTCGTCGTGGCACAAGGAAGGAAACCGTCCGAAAGTACCTGAACAAGTTCTCGCTATGTCAACTGAAACGCCCCCGCCGGTAAAGGCAGGGGCGTTTTCGATCGTCTGCGCAGTGCGTCCAAGACCGCCGCACGATACAACCGCCCCGACGTCCGCAGCATCGGCTGAAACCGGCGTTCGCCGCCGCACAGCGGAAAGAAGACAAAAAAACGCTCGCAGGATGCGGGCGCCAGATGGCGGAACGAACGAGGATCAGATCGTCGGATTCGGAATCACGTAGACTCCCGTGCCGACCGTGTCAAAACTGTTCTCCTTATCGTCGGAATACATGCTCTGGAAAGTCCCTGTATACTCGCCTACGAGCCAGCGGGCGAAATCGGGATAGACCTTGTCGATGGAGACGTTCTCCTTGGGATAGTTGAACCAATCGAGGCCCACGACGCCCTGTCCCTCCTGCGTATACTGATAGCCCGTATGGCTCGTCACGATACCGTAAGGACGATTGTTGACATTCACGAGATCGGTCGTATAGACCGTCGAGAGTGCGTTGAGACGCACGCCGCCGTCGACGAGAATAAACCAGTTGACCGCAATGGCCTTACCCGCCGGGCAGAGAATCGGATCGGCTTCGCTGTTCTTATAGACGAAATGATCGCATTCGAAATTCTTCGTCAGTGTGTTGAGCATTCCCGTACGGCCGTTGAAAAGCCCCTCGCGGCAGTTCTGCGCCACCATTTCGGTCTTGACCTTCTCGGTGCCGGCGTAAACGTCGTATCCCAATGCAATGACCTTGGTGCTGCCCAGCGCTACGGGCTGCACCGCCACACGTACGACCTGCGTATTCTCATACCAGTTCGACTTGCGGCTTTCGTATTTCACATGAATCACCAGATCGTTGTAATCGCAGTCGCCGTTACGCGAATCTTCGAATGCGATGACCTGCCACAAACGTGCGGTGTTCACCTCGAGACCCGTGAGATTGAACTCTTCGGGCGTAAGCTGACGGATTTCGATCAGAGCGCCTTTCGGTACGAGCACTTCGGTCGGAGCATCGGCCGTGGCGAGGATCTCCTCTCCGCTGCTCACGACGGCCACATGGCCCGCATCGACAGGTACGGAGAGCGTCCGCGTCGTAACGACATTATTCATATCCAGATTTCCCGTCTGTGGTGCTTGACTGACTGGAGTTCCTAACTTAGTCCGCACAAAGAGTTAAGATAATTTAATAATTTTAA
>URRP01000037.1 GCA_900550375.1 uncultured Alistipes sp.
CTCAGCTCAACGGTTTTCAAGACCGCCGCAATCGACCACTCTGCCATCTTTCCGGCGACAAAAGTAGTACCTTATTTTCATTTTACCAAATTCCGGTCGGGAATTCGCCGTGCCTCTTCCCGACGTGCGGCGGAGGGGGTACGACGTCGTAAAACGGCTCTTTGCGAAGGCGGTTCCGGCGCCGGAACCGCCTTCGCCGCTCTTTTGCCGCAGAAGGTTCTACCTGTCGAACAGAAAAGGAACCGAAGTCGTTTTTTTGAGAAAATTTTATTAACTTTGTCGAATACGGTTAGGATTTTGAGACAAAGATTGTTATAACCTTTATACCCTCTCTACGATGAATAAATCTCAGTTGGCGGAAGCCGTGGCCCGAGAGGCACGGCTTTCGAAGATCGATGCCATGAAGGCGCTCAACGCCTTTATCAAGGTCGCCGTCGAGACGCTGCGCGGTGACGAGAAGATTCTGCTGACGGGTCTGGGGACGTTTTCGACCGCCCGTTATCCCGAGCGTATGGGCCGCAACCCCCGCACGGGGGCGCCTGTGCGGATTCCGGCCCGTCATGTCATGCGGTTTCGTCCGTCGCGTGCGATCGAGGATTAAACGCCGGAGGCAGGCCGATCCGAAGAAAAAACGCTATCTTTGTCCCGCATCCGACACGTCGAGGATGTCAGAATGTTGACGAAAACCATTCGTTATGCCGCAAATATCTCTTCGGGCCTGTGAAATGCCCGAGTCGCCGATCCGAAAACTCTTCCCGCTGGCCGAAGCCGCCAAGGCGCGGGGCGTGAAGGTCTACCATCTCAATATCGGCCAGCCCGATCTGCCTACGCCGCAGGTGGGGCTGGATGCACTCAAACGGGTCGACCGCACCGTGCTGGAGTACAGCCCCAGCGACGGCTATCGTTCGCTGCGCGAAAAGCTGGTCGAGTATTACGCCCAGTACCAGATTCGCCTGACGGCCGACGACGTCATCGTCACGACGGGAGGGTCGGAGGCGGTGCTCTTCGCCTTCATGTCGTGCCTCAATCCGGGCGACGAGATCATCGTGCCCGAACCGGCCTATGCCAATTATATGGCTTTCGCCGTCTCGGCCGGCGCTGTGATCCGTCCCATCACCGCCTCGATCGAGGACGGCTTCGCGCTGCCGTCGGTCGAGAAGTTTGAGGAGCTTATCAACGACCGCACGCGCGGCATCCTGATCTGCAACCCCAACAATCCGACGGGCTATCTCTATACGCGCCGCGAGATGATGCAGATCCGCGATCTGGTGAAGAAATACGATCTTTTCCTCTTTTCGGACGAAGTTTACCGAGAGTTCATCTACACGGGTTCACCCTATATTTCGGCCTGTCATCTGGAGGGGATCGAACAGAATGTGGTGCTGATCGACTCCGTGTCGAAACGCTACTCGGAGTGCGGCATCCGCATCGGGGCGCTCATCACCAAGAACCGCGGGCTGCACGACGCCGTGATGAAGTTCTGTCAGGCGCGCCTGTCGCCGCCGCTCGTGGGGCAGCTCGTCGCCGAGGCTTCGATCGATGCGCCGCGCGAGTACCATACGGAGGTGTACGACGAGTATATCGCCCGCCGCAAATGCCTGATCGACGGTCTGAACCGTCTTCCGGGTGTCTATTCGCCGATCCCGATGGGTGCGTTCTACACCGTGGCACGGCTGCCGATCGACGACAGCGACCGTTTCTGCGAATGGTGTCTGCGCGAGTTCGACTACGAGGGCGAGACGGTGATGCTGGCTCCCGCCTCGGGGTTCTACTCCGACCCGATGTGCGGTCGCAACGAGGTGCGCATCGCCTATGTACTTTGCCAGAAGGATTTGCAGCGTGCGATCCGCGTGCTGGGCGAGGCGCTGAAGCGCTACCGCCGCGAAGTGATGGGGGAGGAGTGACCCGGCCCCCGAATGACAAGAGAACGGAATCCTGCGGGGTTCCGTTTTTCGTTTGCGGGGGGGGGGCTGACGGAGGTGGCGAGGTTCTGCCAGTCTGAGGCGCCGCCTCGAAGGGGCCGCCGCTCCGAGGGGCAGGGCCGCCTTGAAAGAGTCTCTGCCGCGCTGAAGGGAAATTTGCCGCCCGAAAGTAAAATCCGTTTCGGTCGGCGAGTGTTCCGCAGCGGGTCTGAAAGGGAGTATTGCGTTTCCTGTTTCGGCCAAATGTTTACTTATATGCCACATTTTCGGAAATAACGGACAAATTATTTGTCGACGCGGCATTTAATTCCTACTTTTGCGCCGGATTTTTGTCTCGGAACGGGGAGCGTTTCGGGGCGTAACAGTTTAAAATTTGTGCGAATGAAAAAACTTTTGACGCTTCTCGTGGCCGTCGTCTCGGCGACCGGTCTTCGGGCCGAAGGCTATCAGGTGAACAACCTCTCGACCCGCCAGACGGGTATGGGGCATGTCGGAACGGCCATGAAACTCAACTCGGAATCCATCTTTTTCAATCCCGCCGCAACGGCATTTCAGAATTCGAAGTTCGATCTGTCGGTCGGTGCCGCCGGAATTCTCTCGTACTGCACCTACACCCCTTCGCCCACGATGGAGAACGGTCTGTATGCCGGCAACCGTCCCGAGTGGAAGTCCGACAACAAGATGTCGACGCCGATCTACGCCTATTTCAACTACAAGCCTGCCGATCGCTGGGCGGTCGGCGTAGGTTTCTTCACGCCCAATGGTTCGTCGATGAACTGGGGCGACAACTGGCCCGGTGCGAATCTGGTGCAGAAGATCAATCTGGAGGCCTATACCGTGCAGCCGACCGTGTCGTTCAAGATTTGCGATCAGGTGTCGATCGGTGCGGGTCTGATGGTGACGTGGGGCAATTTCGACCTGTCGCGTTCGATGCTTCCCGTGGGCGAGAATGCCACGACGAAGATGATCGCCGGAGGTTTGCAGCAGGCCGCTTCACAATATAACGCCGCCGCGCAGCAGTATGAGGCTGCAGGCAACGCCGCCAAGGCTGCCGAGTACCGGGCGATGGCGCAGGGAGCTACGCAGAGCGCCGCTACGGCCTTCGACGATGCCCTGATTTCGGCTAAGCTGAAGGGCGATTCGAAGGTAGCCGTCGGTGTCAATGCCGGTATCCTGTGGGAGATCAATCCCGAGTGGTCGCTGGCCATGAGCTACCGTTCGCGCATGAATATGAAGGTCAAGAAGGGGCACGGCACGCTCGACTACCGCGATCCCTTCGTGCAGGCCGTGCTCGAAGCCTCGAAGATGATCCCGGGACTGGATCAGGGAACCTTCTCGGCCGAGCTGCCGCTGCCGACGACCGTGACGTGGGGCGTCAGCTTCCGTCCCGCGCCCAAGTGGGAGTTCGCCGTCGATTTGCAGTGGGTCGGCTGGTCGGCCTACGAGGCGCTCAACGTGGAGTTCAACGAGAAGGAGCTGGGTATCGACCCGATCTACTCGGTGAAGAACTACTCCAATACGCTCACCTTCCGTTTCGGCGGCCAGTACCGCGCTTGCGACTGGCTGACGGCTCGCATGGGTATGTATGTCGACGAAAGTCCCGTGAGCAGCGACTACCTCAATCCCGAGACCCCGTCGATGACGAAGGTCTCCTATACGGCGGGTCTGAGCTTCCGTCCCCGCAAGTATGTCTCGATCGATCTGGCCTACTGCTATGTCTCGTCGGCCGATCCCGAGCGCACGGGTTCCTATCCGATTTACAGCTATCAGGACAATACGAAGCTCGAATCGATCTTCTCGGGCAACTACAAGCTCCACGCCCACGTTCTCTCGTTCGGTGTGGGATTTAATTTCTGAGTTCGCACCGCTTTTTACGAAAAAGAGCTATCTTTGCGGAGCCTACCGTTCGGCGGTCGGGCTTCGCTTTTTTTTCAATGCTGCCGGCCGAGCGCGGCGGCGGAAGGCGACGAGGCTCCATAGTTCAAGGGATAGAACGAGGGTTTCCTAAACCCTAAATTCGCGTTCGAGTCGCGGTGGGGCTACTATGTGATGTCTCAGGCAGACGAAGGAACGGCCGCATCTGGAAAAGATGCGGCCGTTCGCGTTGCCGGACGACTCTCAGCGCCGGATGTTGTACTTCTCTTCGTTGCCGATGACCGTCCGCTGCGCCACGCCGCGCAGGTAGGCCGCCGTCGGAGCGTCGAGCAGACAGTCGGCAGGAGCGTCCCCGAACGGTTCTCCGTAAACGGTCAGATAGAGCACGCAGGCGGCCAAGTACGAACCGGCGTAGGAGGGGTGCGAGCCGTCGGCGGCGTAGAGTCCGATGTCGGGTCGTTCGGTACGCACCTGCTGCCAAGCCACTCCGACCGGAGAGCACCACGCTCCGGCGGCCTTGGCCTCGTCGATGCCGCTCTGGATGATCTTCTGCTGCATGGCGTCGTAGGTCTTCATGAAATCGTAGTCGTAGCCGGCATTGTCGTAGCCGTCGCGGCGTCCCCATGTCATCTCGATAAGCGGGGTGACGGAGGGGCTGTCGCGTTTGACGGTTTCGATCATCTTCTGCATATTCAGGAGAACGCCCTTATCCTTGTCCGTTCCGTAGATGGCCAGTTGCAGGCTCTGATCTTGTAGGATGGCGTAGTCGTAGCCGCCCAGTTCCATGACCATCGTGCTGGCAGGAAGAGCCAGATGCTGCGCCATCGTGTAGGCGCTGTGGAGCGCCATCTCGACGCGGGCGTGGTGGCCTTCGCGCCAAGCGATCTCCTTGAAGATGCCCGGCGAGAGGTTGTAAAAGGTATAGCTGTTGCCTACGAAGAGAATCTTCTCCGATTTTTCCGGTACGGGACCGTCGAGCCGGCGGATGTAGGCGCCGATGTCGGTCGCGTCGTAAAACCCATTGTTGGATTTGACCTTCGGATTGACCGCATTTCCCGAGGCGTCGATGTCGGCCGATTGCCGCAGCCGGATGTAGATGTTTTCGTCGCGGAACGCCTGTTCGAATACGATCGTGGCTGCGATTTTGCGCGAACTGCTCGTCGTGCCCGGGGTCTTGTGCGTGTAGGTATACGTCGGGGCTTCGGGAACGGCGCGGGTCTCGTAGGCGCTCTTCCATACTCCTCCGTCGAGGTATTCGAGCGAATGGTAGCGGCCGGCGGCCGCTACGCTGGCGAAGAGGAACATAACGTCGACGGCACTCTGTGCGGGCAGTTCGCTCACGGGAACGGTGAAGAGCCAGTAGTCGCCGCACAGGCCCGTGTAGACGAGCGGATGTCCCGTCGTACCGATCGTGCGGCCGTAGGGATGGATGCGCTCATTGGCGTCGAGGCGGACGAACGAAAGCGTCGCTGCGCTGCCGTTGCTGGTCTTGAGATAGTTGTCGCCGATGTAGGTCGTTTTGTGTCCCTCCGCCTGCGCATTGGAGAATTCCCAGATGCAGGGGAAGTCGCGGCGTCCTTCGACGAAGGGTTCGTTGCTCTGGCGGATGGCGATGCGCACCGGATCGCCCTGCTGCGGTGCGATCGTTATCGCGGCTTCGCGCGGGGCGAGGAAATTGGCTTGCGCCGTTACGGAGACGACGGTCTTCGACGAGGCTTGGAGCGTGGTTCCCTCTTCGACACCCGTCACGTCGAGCCAGGGCACGCGGTCGTATCGTACGATACAGGGTGTATGGGCTGTAATGGTGAATTCCTCTGCACCGCCGCCGGCCCTGAAATCGAGTTGCGGACGGTCGATCGAGACATCGCTGCCCGATTGCCGGACGGTGATTTCGCACGATGCGTTTTCGGCGGTGACCCACACGGAGGCTTCGCGCGGAGTGCTGTCGGGGTTGGGATCGGCCGTTACGGTGAATTCGATCTGTTGGCCCGCTTTGCCTGAGGTCGGCGAAAGGGTGAGCCACGAAGTCTGTTCGGTGATTACGCCGGCCGTCCAGTCGCTGGGGATCTCGGCGACGACGAAGGTCGGGTCGTCGCTCGCGCCCCGACTGTCGAACTGCAATGCGGGGACGTCGGTCTCGAGCCGAGTGTAGGGGACTTGACTCAGTTCGATGTTCGTGCGGGAGTATTCGTTGGAGAGGGTGACCGTGGCTGTTCGTGCCGAGCCGGTCGTGTTGCGTTTGTAGCGGAGTGTGAGTCGGGCTTCTGCGGAGGCTTTGCCCTGTTCGGGATCGAGCGAGAGCCACTCGGTTCCCTGTGTGACGGCGGCGTTCCAGTCGTAGTTGCTGGCGAATGTCAGCGTGCAGGTGCCGTTGTTACCTGAAATTTGTGGGGGGGGGTAGCGAATGTAATCCCGGAGTCGGGCGCATCGGCGGTTTTGCCGGCGTCACTGCAACCGATTGCCGGCAGGAGGAGCAGGACGAATCCCGCCAGTCTGAAAATGTGTAGTTTCATAAAAAAGTATTAGGTTAGTGGTTGATATTTGCAAAGATAGCGAAAAATTTCGGGCATCCAAATCGGGCCGGCCGGAAAATTCGGCGGGCAGAGTTGTACGGATACTGCCGTATGATTGCGGGCGGATCGCGTAATTTTCGTATTTTTGCCGCTAAAATATAGGAAATCCGATGACACGACTTACTATTTTCGATCTCGACGGAACGCTGCTCAACACGATCGGCGATCTGGCCGTTAGCTGCAACGCCGTGCTGGCGCTGCGCGGGTTGCCGCAGCACAGTTACGAAGACTACTGTGGTTTCGTAGGCAACGGCATCATGCGGCTCGTGGAGCGCGCGCTGCCCGAACCGCTGCGCACGCCTTTCACGGTCGACGCTGTGCGGCGCGATTTCGTGGCGTACTACCTCGCGCATATCGATGAACATACGGTTCCTTACGAGGGTATTCCCGAGCTGCTGGCCGAGTTGCAGCGGCGGGGTGTGCGGCTGGCCGTCGCGTCGAACAAGTTTCAGGCCGGCACCGAGAAGCTCATCGGCCGTTATTTCCCCGATATTCGCTTCGACGCCGTTCTCGGGCAGCGTCCCGATGTGCCGCTCAAACCCGATCCGGCGGTCGTCGGCGAGATTCTTGCGGCGACGGGTGCCGCCGCCGGCGAGGTGCTCTACGTGGGCGATTCGGGGGTGGATATGCAGACGGCCGCCGCTGCCGGTGTTCGTTCGGCGGGCGTGACGTGGGGCTTCCGCACGCGCGCTGAACTGGAACAGAGCGGTGCGCAGCATATCGTCGACCGCCCTGCGGAACTGCTCGAATTGCTGTAACCCGAGCGGCGGCTTGGAAAAAGCAGGGAATCCGCAGTACGTGTCCACACGGGTACGCCTTCCGATGTTCCGTACCGCCGTTTCCTGCTCAGCCTTTTTCAGTTCCGGCTTTTTGGTTCCGACACTTCGGAACCGACAGCCCGCCGTCGCTTGCGGAGGGCTGCATCTCAGTTGCCTCTGCCGGCTGCGCCGGACGACAGAACGGAAAGACGGAAGCATACAATAATAAATAGTATAATTGTGTTCCGACAGCTCTCCTCGACTGCGTTGCGTCGCACCTACACTCCATCTTCGGCGGGGCAGGGTACGCAAAAACTCGTTCCGGCCACCCTTCTCGATTGCGGCCAGATCATAGACCGGAAAGGCAGAGGAGTACAATAAGATATTGTGCAATTATGTTCAGATGCAGGGAAGGTGTGAAGCGCAATATAATATTGTAATTTCACGGTATAGAATATTTGAAACAAGGAGGGTATGCAATATTGTATTTTATTACGATTCAGTACGTAGGCGGATGATGGGGTATGCAATTCAACATTGTATTTCGCGGCGGAGGCCAAGGTGGAAATATGCAATAATATATTGTAGTATATTGGTATAGAGTGTCATGGAAAATAAGAATATGCAATACTCTATTTTATCATTTCGATTTTGTACAGGAATGGACGATAGGGCATACAATACAATATTGCATTCCGCTGCTTGGGCCGATGCGGAAATGTGCAATAAATTACAGCGTAATTGCGTTTAAACAGAAACGGGACTGCTGAATCGGCCGGAGACAAAAAACGATCGGGAGCTGGCACTCCCTCTTCGGCGGGGCGGGGTACGGAAGAACCCGTTTCGAACCTCTCCGCGGTTGCGGTCAGACCGCAGAACGGGGCGGCGGGAGGCACAATATACTATTGCACAAGCGTATTCCGTCGCTTGCCTGCCTTCGACTGAGGTTCGCCGCACCGCCGTGTCGGAATATAATTTTTCGGAACGGCGCAGCCCGATGATTCCCAACAAAAAACGGAATTCTGCAAAGGATTCCGTTTGCGGTTTGTGCGGACGGTGTTACGATTGGCAGTATTTATGTACATCATCGACCGTGATGGTGTCGCCGCTGAGGATGATGAGCCGTTCGATGACGTTGCGCAGCTCGCGGACGTTGCCGCTCCACTGCATCGCGGAGAGTTTCTCCATGGCGTCCGGCTCGATTCGCTTGGGCGTAATGCCGTAGGCGGTCGAAATCTCGTCGACGAAGTGCTGCGTCAGCTCGGGAACATCGGAGGAGCGTTCGCGCAGGGGCGGAACACGGATCACGATGACGCTCAGACGGTGGTAGAGGTCTTCGCGGAAATTTCCCTTGGCGATCTCCTCGCGCAGGTTCTTGTTGGTGGCTGCGATGACGCGTACATCGACGTCGATATCCTTGTCGCTGCCCACGCGGCTGATCTTGTTCTCCTGAAGGGCGCGCAGCACCTTGGCCTGGGCAGCCGGCGATATGTCGCCGATCTCGTCCATGAAGAGCGTTCCGCCTGTGGCTTGTTCGAACTTGCCCTTGCGCTGTTTGATGGCCGACGTGAAGGCGCCGCGCTCGTGTCCGAAGAGTTCGCTTTCGATCAGTTCCGACGGAATGGCCGCGCAGTTGACCTCGACGAACGGCCCCGAAGCCCGCCGGCTTTTGGCATGAAGTCAGCGCGCGACCAGCTCCTTGCCGGTGCCGTTCTCGCCGATAATAAGGGTACGGGTGTCGAAGGCTGCGATCCGTTCGACGACCTGCCGCACGTTGCCGATGGCGTTCGAAGAACCGATGATGGGCTGGACGGACGAAGCCCGCGTCCGACGGGCACGTCCCATCGCATGAGCGGACATGCGTTGTTTGGGAAGCGCCGTCTCCGTCGGAGTATCCTCCTCCGAGCAGCGCCGCAGCGTGTCGTAGAGCCGGTTGATATCAGTGGGGATTTGCAGGAAGTCCATGGCTCCATCGCGGAATGCAGTGACGGCGTGCTGAATCTGGTTGTCACTCGCGCCCGCGAGTACGATAAAGGGAATTCCGAGCGGCGAAGCATTGCTGCTATCGTCGGTGAGGACTACGTCGAATGCCATTTGACGACACATTTCAGAAGCCTCCGATACATTGTCCGTGGCTTCGATGGCATAACCTTCGTATGCGAGCCGTTCGCCGAGCGTCTTTCGCATACTTTTTGAATGGTCTAAAATTAAAACTTTTGTCATGGTTATCGTATAATCTCTCGATTTTTGTTTACATTTGTTCCGAAAATAGTAAAAATTTTCAGGTAAGTCAAACTCCTGAGAATTTGGTGTAAACACTATCAAAGAGCTTTTTTTACCATTAAAAATTTGATGTATTCGGCCCGAAGGGAACACAGTTTCGGCTCCCGGACGGCGTACGCGAATCAATTTCGTTATGAAAAAGAATTATAATTACACCCGCTGTAAGCTTTTCCTGCCGGAGTACGGATGCCATATCCACGAGATGGTGGCATCGCTGCTCGAAATCGAAGACCGTCGGGAACGCACACGACAGGCCAAGGCCGTTATCGCCGTGATGGGGAACTTCAATCCGCTGCTGCGCGACACGGCCGATTTCACGCACAAATTGTGGGATCACCTCTTTATTATGTCTGATTTTCAGTTGGATGTGGATTCGCCGTATCCGCGTCCCTCGCGTCAGGATCTGACGATCACGCCGCGGCGGATGCACTACTCGCCGCGGCGTATTCCGTTCAAGCATTACGGCCGGTATGTGGGCGAAATGATTCGTTCACTGGCCGGTAAAAGCAGCCCCGAAGTAGGCCGAACGGTCGATAATCTGGCGCGTTACATGCGGGCCAAGAGTTACGAATACAATCAGGAACACCCCAATAACGAGGTCATCATAAAAGATATAAAGCAAATGTCCGGCGGGAACATTTCTATGGACGAAAATGCTATCAATAATCTCCGAAGTGACTATAAACAACACTTTACAGCCCACCCCGCGAAAGGCCCTCTGCGCGCCGGCGGCCGTCCCGTGCAGAAAGGGCGCGTCAATTCGCGTCTCCGTCAGGGCAGCTATTTGCAGAGTCATCAGGGACAACATCAGGGTTACACGAAAAATGGCCGCTCATACAATTCGTCCAAATAATTTTGCGTTATAAGGCAAAAAAGGTATATTTGTAATTACGAAAATTCAGTTGCAGCGGACGATTTCCGCGCCGACGGGGTTCGAAACGATTCGATTCGGCCTCCGTCCTGTGAAAAAACTGCTGCGTTTAAGACATTTTCCGCGTGCGGCAGAGTCCGAATAAATCCGGTGCTGCGCCCGCTGAATTGAAAACGTAATTACTAAAGACATTTTCTATGCCCGGCAGCGCCCGTGAACACGCGCAGCCCCGCTTAACGAGAACGTTTCAAAAATGGAGAAAAGCAAGATAGTCATGGGGATTCTGGCGGCTGCGACGCTCGGCGCCTGTCAGTCGTCCAAGGTGAAGATTTCGGGGCGTCTGGTCGGAGCCGACGCCCGGCAGGTCTACATCGAACAGGTATCCTCGGGCGGCAAAGTTCCTCTGGTCGATTCGGTATCGCTCGACGAGATGGGCAATTACCGGTTCGATTTGAAAAACGTCCCTTCCACCCCTTCGCTTTATACTATTTCCTATAACGGCGAGTCCGTTCCGGTGCTGATCGAGGGCGGCGACCGCCTGACGATCAATTCGGCAGGGAGTTTCGCCCGCAACTATACGGTCGAGGGGAACGAGGAGTCGACGCTGCTGCGCGAATTCAACCTCGCCTATGTCGAAGGGGCTGAGAAACTTAACGACATCGCCGCCGTCTACGCCCGCAGCGGGCAATCGGAGGAGGAACTCAAACGGCTTGCCAAAGCCTATTCCGACGAATATCTGCGCATCAAACGTGCGCAGCTCAAATTTATCATCGAGCACAAGGCGTCGATCGCGGCGGTCTATGCCCTCTCCCAGCGGTTGCCGGGCGATCGTTACCTTTTCAACGGTCAGGGGGATGCCGTCTACTACCGCACGGTGGCCGATGCGCTCGAGGAGCACTATCCGCATTCGCCTTATCTGGCATCGCTGCACGCCGAGATTTCGCGTCTCGATGCCTTGCAAAATCTCTCGGCGGCGGTTGCTGAAGCGGGATTCCCCGATCTGGAGATGACCAATATGTACGGCAAGAAGGTGCGGCTTTCGGCGCTGAAGGGCAGCGTCGTGCTGGTCGATTTCTGGTCGCCGTCGCTGGGCAACAGTAATGCGCTGAACGCCGATCTGAAACAGCTCTATGAAAAGTATCACGACAGTGGTTTCGAGGTCTATCAGGTGGCTGTCGAAACGTCGAAACCGATGTGGATCAATACGGTGCAGGAGCAGTCGCTGCCGTGGATCTCGGTTTGCGATCTGCGCGGCGAGGCGTCGCCGGCGCTGACGATCTACAACATCCGTAAACTGCCTGCCAACTATCTGATCGACCGCAAGGGAGACATCGTCGCCAAAGACCTCTACGGAACGGCGCTCGAGCAGCAGCTGGAGAATCTGTTATAGGGGCGATGATCTACTTTGCCTCGGATATCCATCTGGGAGCTGGCGATCCGGCCGCGGCGCGGAGTACCGAGCGCCGGTTTACGGCGTGGCTCGACGACGTCTCCCGAGATGCCGATGCGATCTTTCTGCTGGGCGATCTCTTCGATTTCTGGTTCGAATACCGGCGGGTCGTGCCGCAGGGGTTTACCCGCACGCTGGGCAAACTCTCCGAGCTGACCGACCGCGGCATACGCGTCGTCTTTTTTACCGGCAACCACGATATGTGGGTGGGCGACTATCTGCAACGCGAGTGCGGCGTTGAGATCTACACCTCGCCGCAGGTGATGGAGCTTGCCGGCAAGCGGCTTTTTCTGGCGCACGGCGATAATATGAACATCGACCATCTGCCTTGGCTCAAGTTTATGAACCGCATCTTCCGGTCGCGGACACTGCGCTGGCTCTTTTCATGGGGGGTGCATCCCGATTGGGCCATGAAGTTCGGCCGGTGGTGGAGCGGCCGTTCGCGCAAGTCGCACGGCACGCCGTGCGATCCGAGCGTAACCGAACCGCTGATCGCCTATGCCCGCAGCCGGCAGCAGCACGATCCGGTCGACTATTACATCTTCGGCCATATGCATTATGCGCGCGACTATGCGGCCGACGGCCTGCGGGTCGTACAGCTCGGGGCGTGGAATACTCCGGCCTATGCCGTGCTGGACGATGCCGGTGGTCTGGTACTCAAAAGATTATAGTGTTATGAAACAATATCTCGACTTGCTGCGCAGAATCTGTGACGAAGGCGTCGTGCGGGGTGACCGCACGGGAACGGGTACGCGGAGCGTCTTCGGCCATCAAATGCGGTTCGATCTCAGCGAGGGGTTCCCGCTGCTGACGACCAAGAAGGTCTTTCTGAAGGGGGTGATCCACGAACTGCTCTGGTTTCTGCAAGGCGACACCAACATCCGTTATCTGGTCGAAAACGGTGTTCATATCTGGGACAACGATGCCTACCGCTACTATAACGAATTGTGCGTGCGTCACGGTGTGCTGCCCGTCGACCGCGAGACGTTCTTGTCGGCTGCGGGCGAAGAGTCGCCTGTCGAGGGGTATCGTTTCGGCGACCTGAACCACGTCTATGGCTGGCAGTGGCGCAGTTGGGGCAAGCCCGACGGCAGCGCGGTCGATCAGATCGCGCAGGCGGTCGATACGATCCGCCGCAACCCCGAGTCGCGGCGCATCATCGTCTCGGCGTGGAACGTCGCCGAGGTGGACGACATGGCGCTGCCGCCCTGCCACGTGCTGTTCCAGTTCTATGTGGCCGAGGGACGGTTGTCGTGCCAGCTGTACCAGCGCAGCGCCGATACCTTTCTGGGCGTACCCTTCAATATCGCCTCCTATGCGCTGCTGACGCTGATGATGGCACAGGTGTGTGATCTCCGGCCGGGCGATTTCGTCCATACGCTGGGCGATACGCACCTCTACCTGAACCATATGGATCAAGTGGCCGAGCAGTTGTCGCGCACGCCGCGCTGCCTGCCCGTGATGCGGCTCAACCCCGCCGTGCGGTCGATTTTCGATTTCCGTTACGAGGATTTCACCCTCGAAGGATACGATCCGTGGCCGGCGATCAAAGCTCCGATGTCGTTCTGACGACCGGAGCAATTGTTAACTTTAATTTCTGATTGTCAATTGATTTCAATTATCGTAGCCGTTGCCGAGAACGGCGTTATCGGGGATAAGAACCGGTTGTTGTGGCATATATCCGAGGACCTGCGTCATTTCAAGCGGATCACGACGGGTCATCCTGTGGTGATGGGCCGTAAAACGTGGGAGTCGCTGGGACGGCCGCTGCCGGGGCGTGAGAACGTCGTCGTGTCGCGGCAGGAGCTGACGCTGGAGGGTGCGCGGACGGTGCACTCGCTCGACGAAGCCTATGCGCTCTTTCCGCCGGAAGAGGAGGTGTTCGTCATCGGCGGCGCGCAAATCTATGGCGAGGCGCTGCCTGCGGCCGATCGTTTCTACCTCACGCGCGTGCATCGCGCCTACGAGGGCGACACCCTTTTCCCTGAGTGGAACGCCGACGAATGGCGGCTTGTCGAGAGCGAGTCATTCCCTTGCGGCGAGCGGTATGACTATCCCTTTACGTTCGAAACCTACGAACGGAGGCGATAAACACGGATGAAAAACCTAAACCTGAACGGATTATGATGAAACGAGTACTCCTCTTCCTCCTCGTATGCGCGCTGTCGCCGGCTTGGACCGATGCACAGCCCGTAATCGAAAAGCAGGGTTCGAAGAAAGACCCCTTCACCTTTGTACAGATCGCCGATCCGCAGCTGGGCTTCTGCGACAAGGGGCAGGACTGGCAGTGGACGGTCGACAATCTGAAGGCGACCGTCGCGCGCGTCAACGACCTGAAGCCGGCCTTCGTGATCGTGACCGGCGACCTGATCCACAATTATAAGAGTTCGCAGCAGGCGCAGGCTTACATGGAAAATATCCGTCGGATCGATGCGTCGATCCCCGTGTTCCACCTCCCGGGCAACCACGACATGCCGAAGTACGCGGCTGCGGCCGTCGCGAAGTATCGCGAGGCGTTCGGCTACGACCGTTTCGCGTTCACGTACAACGGATCGGCCTTCATCGGGTTGAACAGCAACCCTATGGTGTGCGATAACGAGACGGCCCGCGCCGATGCCCGCGCCCAGTTGGCATGGTTCGAGCAGCAGTTGAAGCGATTCCGTAAATGCAACCACATCTTTGTCTTCACGCACCATCCGCTCACCGTCAGTCCCGACAGCAAGGTCGAGCACAAGTCGGCCTTCGACGAACCGTTCCGTACGGAGTACGCCGAACTGATGAAAAAATACGGCGTGCGGGCAATCTTCGCCGGCCATACCCATATCACGGGGCTGACCGAGGCGGCCGGCATCCCGATGATTATCGCCGGAGCGTCGAGCTATCCGCTTTACGGGGCCTACACGGGGATCAACGTGGTCGATGTCACCCCGACCGATTTCCGCAGCGAATTCATCGCCGACGATCCCTCCGACGCCAATATCCGGCTGCGCTGACAAGGAAGCGGCTGCGCGCAGCTCTTTCGGAAGGAGTGGCCGGAACACCTTGTTGCGGCGGATTCTGCGGTAGGCGCAGTTCGGCCGGCCGCTGTCGGACCATCGCCGGCGATTCGAATATCTGTCGTTTCCGCTTTCCCGAGTGATTCGGGACATCCTGTTCTCTCGGCTCCGCTCATCAAGGGCGGAGCCGCTGCTTTGGACCGGTGCCGAGCGGTCGAAAATAGGTATTTATACTGTTTCGAATCCGGTGTGTTACCGGTAACTTTGCCTGATGCAAAATTGTCGGTTATGAGTCATTATTTCGAACTGCTGATGGAGGACGTCCGCTTCCGTGAGGGGCTGAAGTCGTGCATGAACTGCGGAATCTGTACGGGTGTCTGCCCTGCGGCCGAGTTCTACGACTACGACCCGCGCCAGATCGTCGCCATTGTCCAGACCCGCGACGAGGAGCAGATCGAACGCCTGCTGAAGGGCGATACGATCTGGTTCTGCGGCGAGTGTATGTCGTGTCGTCCGCGCTGTCCGCGCGGCAATACGCCCGGGTATGTCATTCAGGCGCTGCGCACGCTGTCGCAGAAGCTGGGTTTCTTCGTCGAGAGCGAGAAGGGGCGTCAGCAGCTGGCGCTCAAACGCACCATCGGCGAGAATATCCTGCGCACGGGGTATTGCGTGACGCCCAAGCTCGTCGCGCCCGAACTGCATCCCGAGCAGGGACCGGTCTGGAGTTGGATCTATCGCAACGACCGCGAAATCTACTGTCAGTTCAATCCTACCTACGACCGGCCGGGGGCGGGTGCCGTGCGCCGTATCGACGACGCGACGCTCGGCGAGCTGCACCGCATCTTCGAGGTGACGGGCGGCAAGGCGTTCTTCGACCATATCGAGAGCTGCTCCGAGCGCAAGGCGCGCGAGATGGGGTACGATGGTGCCGACGAGCGCTATTTCATGGATGTATTTACCCGCAATTCGCAGAATCAAGATGAATAGAAGCTGGCAAGAGTATCAGAAGGAGATCGCCGACGACCGGTATTACTACGTGCGCAGCTGCATCCGGCAGAATTTTTTCCCGGGCAGCGAGAAGGCTTTTCTGGACATTATGCAGAACGATCTGGGGCGCGACTGCTTCGACGATCCGATCCACACCTCCTGCACGGGCATCGGCTATCATGCCGACATCGTGCCGCTGGAGACGATCATGGCGGTCGTGGCGCGGCAGTTCGCGCTGATGGGCGAAGCGGGGTACGAGAATTTCATCTCGTCGTGCATCACCTCGTTCGGCATCTACACCGAAATATTGGCTACGTGGGAGGAGTTTCCCGAAACCGAGGAGCGGGCGCGCGAAGCGCTCTACAAGGCGACGGGCCGCACGCTGGTCAAGCCCAAGAATCTGTCCCATACGTCGGACATCGTCTTTCACCATCGCGAGGCCATTGCCGCGCGGGCCAAGCACCGGCTGGTGAACGCGCTCACGGGCGAGCCGCTGCGCGTGGTGGAGCATATCGGCTGCCACTATGCCAAGCTCTTTCCCAAGCTGGGCATCGGCGGTTCGGAGTTCCCCTATGTGCTGGCCGGCATGGTCGAGTCGTGGGGCGGCGAGTGCGTCGACTATCCCGAACGGCGCCACTGCTGCGGCTTCGGCTTCCGCAACTATCTGGTGCAGGCCAATCGAGGTTATTCGGTGGCCAATACGCAGAAGAAACTCGAAAGCATGGCCCCCTACAAACCCGATTTCATCGTGGCCAACTGTCCGGGCTGCGCGATGTTTATCGACAAATGGCAGTACACCATCGCCGAAATGGAGGGTACGACTTACGGCGAAAACGGCCACGGCATACCGGTGCTCACCTATGAGGAGATGGCCGGTCTGGTGCTCGGCTACGATCCGTGGGCGCTGGGGATGCAGATGCATCAGGTCGACGTAGAACCGCTGCTGGACAAGATGGGCGTCGAGTACGATCCGGCGGCCAAGTATCTGGGTATAAACGGAAAATATATCGGACAACCTGCCTCTACCATTGTCAATTGCGGTTCGCAGGATACGGTCTACAATATCAAACAGTGATGGGAAAACGCGTAATCATCGTCGGCGGAGGTATCGCCGGTATGCAGACGGCATTGAAACTCTCCGCCGAAGGCGTCTCGGCGCTCCTGTTGGAGCGCGAGTCCGACTTGGGCGGAAAGCTCACGGGCTGGCACAAACTGTTTCCTTCGTTTACGCCGGCGCACGAGATACTCGATGAACTGCGCCGGCAGCTTGCCGACAGCAGGGTCGAGGTACGCACACGCTGCGAGGTCGCGGGCGTAGCACGTGACGGCGTGACGCTGGCCTCCGGCGAGCGGTTGGCGGCCGACGCCGTGGTGGTCGCTACGGGGTTCACCCTCTTCGACGCCCGTATCAAGGAGGAGTACGGTTACGGCATCTACGACAATGTCTATACGACCGTCGACATCGAGCGGATGCTCAACGAAGGGCGCGTAACGCTGAAGGACGGCTTCGCGCCGCGCCGCATCGCCTTCCTGCACTGCGTCGGCTCGCGCGACGAGAAGGTCTGCCAGCATCACTGTTCGAAGGTGTGCTGCATCACGGGCGTCAAGCAGGCCATCGAGCTGAAGGAGATGTTTCCCGCCGCCGACGTCTTCAATTTTTATATGGACATCCGTATGTTCGGGCCGGGGTACGAGGAGATGTACCGTGAGGCCCAGCAGCGGCTGAACATCCACTTCGTGCGCGGCCGCATCTCGGAGGCCAGCCCGACGCTCGACGGCCGCGTGCAGATCAAAGCCGAGGATACGCTCACGGGCCGGCCGTTGAAGATGTCGGTCGATATGCTGGTGCTCATTGTGGGAATGCGCAGCAATGACTCGAACGCCGACTTTGCTGCCGGAGCCGGTCTCGGCGTGCAGCCGAGCGGTTTTCTGGCGCCGCGCGATGCGTTCCTTCACAACGTCGAGAGTGGTGTCGACGGGATTTTCTATGCCGGAGCGGTCACCGCGCCCAAGAATATCGGCGAATCGCTGTCGGAAGCGGCCGTGGCGGCCGACCGTGCGGCGGAATACCTGAAACGTGCATAAGACGATGGCGACGGTGAATTTCGGATTCGGCATCAACAAGCCGCGTGTGATCGATCTGGATCGCAACAATCTGCGCAAGAGCGACGAGATCCTGCGCGAGATGCCCGAGTTGCAGACCTGCATCGGCTGCGGTGCCTGCACGGCCCTCTGTACGGCGGGCAACCTCACGTCGTTCAACTTCCGCAAGGTGCATACGCTGGTGCGGCGCGGCGAGTACGAGGGTGCCTACGAGGAGATGAACAAATGTATGTTGTGCGGCAAGTGCCGGCTGGCCTGTCCGCGGGGGATCAACACGCGCGGCGTGGTGATGCTCATCAAACGTAAACTGGGGGATTTCTGACGATGAAGTTTTACGCACCGTTCTGCCTGCCGTTTTTGATCGGCGCCGTGGCGATGGCCGCCGTCCTCGTTTGGAAATACGTCGTGTGGTTCGCCGAGTTGCCGCGCGCCGACAAGAAGCGGGTGCTGTTCGGCATCCCGACGACGCGGACGTTCGGCGCCGTCGGCGAAGTGATTGGCGAATGCCTGCTGCACCGCCGTATCTTCCGCGTCAATCCGCTGTTGGGATATATGCATATGTCGCTGGCTTTCGGGTGGTTCCTGCTGATTCTGGTAGGGTGGATCGAGACGACCGCCTACCTCGGACTGCGTTGGGTTCCGCTGCAAGGTCATGTCTTCTTCAAATACTTTGCGCCGACGCTGATGTTGCGTGACAAGCCCTTCTTCGACTTTCTGATGGACCTGCTGCTGCTCTTCGTGTTGTCGGGCGTGGCGCTGGCATGGGGCAAGCGCTTCTATTCGCGGGCGATGGGTATGCGCCGCACGACCAGGCATGTACCGGGCGACCGGATCGCCCTCACGGCGCTGTGGTTCGTCTTTCCGGCGCGTCTGGTGGCCGAGAGCATTACCTGCGGCATCTACGGCATGGGCGGGTTCCTGACGGGAGGATTAGGTTCGTTCTTGGCCGACCATCTCGGCCGTTCGACGCTTGTTCTGCTCGAACAGGGCGCGTGGTGGTTCTATTCGATCGCGCTCGGCGTATTCTTCGCCGCGTTGCCGTTTTCCCGCTATATGCACATCTTTACCGAGATCCCGCTCATCTTCCTGCGCCATTACGGCGTGCGTTCGCGCGAGAAGGAGTCTTCGGCCGACCAGTTCCAGATTCAGGCCTGCTCGCGGTGCGGCATCTGCATCGACCCCTGCCAGTTGCAGAGCGTGCTGGGTGCCGACGACGTGCAGTCGGTCTATTTCCTGCGCGACCGCCGCTACGGGATGCTGACGCGCGAGGTGGCGCAGAACTGCCTGATGTGCGGCCGCTGCCAGACGAAATGTCCCGTGGGGATCGATCTCAATACCCTGCGGCTCAACTCCCGCGACACGATGCGCAATATCCCCGACGAACGGCGGTACGACTATTTCAAGGGGCTTGACCGCTCGGAAGGCGAGGGGAAGGTGGGTTATTTCGCGGGCTGCATGACGCTGCTCACGCCGCGCACGATGACGGCCATGGAGCGTATCTTCACCGCTGCCGGCGAGGAGGTGTGGTGGGCCGACCGCAACGGCGGGGTCTGCTGCGGCCGGCCGCTGAAACTCTCGGGCGAGACCGATTCGGCGCGCCGCATGATGGAGTACAACACGCAGCTCTTCCGCAAGCACGGCATCCGCACGCTGGTCACGTCGTGTCCCATCTGCCTGAAAGTCTTCCGCGAAGAGTACCGGCTCGACGGCATCCGCGTCATCCACCATTCACAGTATATCCTCGAATTGCTGGCTGCCGGTCGTCTGAAGCTGGAACGCGGTACGGCGAGCTATGCCTACCACGATCCCTGCGAGCTGGGGCGTGGCAGCGGCATCTATGACGAGCCGCGCCGTGTGATCGAGGCGGTGGGTGCGCTGCTCGAACCGGCGCATACGCGCGAGGATGCGCTCTGCTGCGGATCGTCGGTCGCCAATACGGTTATTTCGGACGGCGATCAGGTACGCATCGCCGTATCTGTGGCCGACGAACTGACGGCCACGGGGGCCGATGCGATCGTCACGGCCTGTCCGCTGTGCAAGAAGGCGCTCTTGCGCGGCACCTCGACCGAAGTGTGCGATCTGGCGGAGGTTGTGGCCAAACGGATTCGCTGAATCCGTCGGTCGGACTGTCCGCCAAACAGCCCGTTTGACAACTCGCCGGCCGACCGACTGCCCATCCGTCTGTCTGCCGTCTGCTTGTCGTCCGCCGTTCTCCCGCTGGCTGGCAGAAGTGTGCGTGGATACGGAGAATGCCCGCTCGCACAGTCGGTCCGTAAAGGTCTGTAAGGCAGTCGGAAGGGGGTGTGAAGACGGGAAAATGCCGATTTTATTTGGAGGATTCGAAAATTTGCCTTATCTTTGCACTCACAAAAGCGATAGATCGGGTGCTTCGGCATCCTCTGAAGATACATCGCGGGATAGAGCAGTTGGCAGCTCGTCGGGCTCATAACCCGGAGGTCGGAGGTTCGAGTCCTCCTCCCGCTACCAAAGCGGACAATTCATTAGAGTTGTCCGCTTTTTGCTTCCATATTCTCTGTAAGCATCTGATATTGTGCGGAATATTTCAAATACCTTGTTCTCTGCAAGGGTTCGATAACTGCCTTTTTCCTTGTCCCATTCAATTCCCTGCGGATGCACTAATTTTTGTATCTTTTGGCATAATTCAAAGTCAAACTTATTCCATAAATCACCTAATTTACTGCATATTGCGATTGTTGAGTCTGTGTATTCGGCAAGGTTCGATAAATCTCCATCCACCATTTTCAACTCTTTCTCCAAAATTGCTTTTTGACTTTCTAACTCTTCTAAAGCGACCTTGAAAGTATCTTTGTCTATATCATCAAAGGCAAACTTTTTCCGTAGGTTTTTAATTTTGGTTTCTATCTCCTTGATTCGTTTGGATAGCACCTCCTTTTCTTGATATGCCTTTTCATTTTTTTGTTTGAATTTGCGCTGGATCACTTTTTCCAAAATAGCCCTCAATTCTTCAGGAACAATGTACCATGAAAGCAAGGCGGAATATTTTTCATGCAGGACTTCAGCGGCTACGTTTGTGCCGCATCCTTTGACATTGCATTTGTAGTAGCCTTTCTTATTCTTAGAGGCTATATAGCCTGTAAATGGTTTGCCATGCTCAGGACATAGCACGTGCCGTTTCAACGGAAATTCAGGCGTTATTTCACGTTGTTCATAGTGGTCGTGATTGCCTGATAAGTTCTCCTGTACTTTGTCAAAAATAGCCTGAGAAACTAACTTTTCCTGTTTGCCGTCTATAATTTTATCACCTAAATACAAGTGTTGAATTTTCCCGCAATAAAAAACATTACGGAAAATTTCAGTAAGTCTTTGTTTGTATAATTTCAGACCACGTGCTTCTAAACGCCGTAATATTTCTACGTTGGACAGGTTTTCATTGGCTTTCCATAAAAATGCCTGCCGTAGCAGTTTCCCTGTTTCATTGACCGTGATAATGTGGTTTTTCTCTACCTTACGGCTATCGTAGCCCATGGGTGGCTTACTGTACCATTCACCCCGATTGACGCAAGCCTTCATTCCCTCTCCGCACTTGTGGCGGCGCATCGCGTTGTCAATATCTGCAAGGATAATTAAAATGTTCTCTATTGCATCAGCTAAAAAATTATTTTGGTCAATGGGCTGATTGATGGATGATACGATGATTCCGCTTTTCTTCAATTTTGCTTTGGTCGTGATTCCTGCAACAGAATTGCGACTGAAACGATCAAAGTCATAAATAACGACACGATTGATTTCAGGGTCTAACAATATATCTGCAATCATGTTGAGGAATAATTCACCTTCTACTTGTGCACTCTCATTGGTCGCTCCGTAATCATCTTTCTTGATTAGGATATTATGGCGTTCGCAGTATTCAATACATGCCTTGCGTTGGTTTTCAACTGAATAATTTTTATTGTATTGTTCTGCTGTGGAAACGCGTGTCCATATAACAGCAACCTGCTCTTTCCGAGCAAGTCGCTGTTTTATAATTTTATCATCATTTAATTTTTTCTTTTTTATCATAAATTTTAATTATTTATTATTCATGTATGATTCATAACCGATTTCGACGATTGAATCAAAGTAGTTGAGAACGGCTAACATAGCATCCTCATCTGTAATTTTTAACTTGTTGAATTCTGATTTGTACTCATCTAATTCTTCTTTTTCAAACATTTAGACATCCGCGGAATTTCATCCGCTTGTGCCAGAGCACTACGGTTATTCGCTTTTGGCTCTTATTAAAAATAAGACTTCTGTTCGCCAAGGGAAACTTAGACCTTTGCCCGATGTGGGCGGATTCTTTTATTTATATCATTGTTTTTATTTTTCTAAGTGTGTTGATACTTGTTGAGGTTATAGCTGTGATATTTCGGAGCGAGTAGCCTTTTTTCAGTAGTTGAATATCTTTTGCATATTCTTCTCTTATCGCTTCTACAGGCTTGGTATATCCCTGTTTCCGACCAACTTTGCCACCTGCTTTGCGGTAATTCTCATAGCCGCTTGCTACACGTTCACGGATGGTTTTGCGTTCCATGCGTGCTACCTCTGCCAAAATCGTAATAAGAAATTGGCTCATGGGGTTTACGGTTTTATCTTCATTCAGGGTTTCGATATTGTAATTTTGAATATGTACGGAAATTTGCTCATTATTCAATATCTCCAATGTTTCAAGAACCTGAAGAGTATCACGACCAAGGCGCGATAATTCGGTAATTAGAACCTTATCAATTTTATGTGATTGGACGAATGAAATCATATTAGACAGGGCAATGCGCTCAATGTTCTTTTTTGCTCCGCTGATTTTTTCTGCAAATACCTCCTCGACACTCCAATCCATGTGTGCGGCAAGTTCGGTCAAGTCATTCACCTGACGGGTATAATCTTGTGTCCCGTTTGTTGAGGAAACACGTGCATATATTACTGCCTTTGTCATAAATTGATATCATTAGTTATTTTTGCTAGTGCAAATATATGTACTAAATCATTTATTTCAAAACTATTTTGATATTAAATTTTAATTTTTGTAAAAAAATATTGATTTTTAATGTCATTTTTTTGTTTATATTTGCAAAAAATATCTATTATGGATTTTAATTTAAGTAAAAAAGTCAAGGAATTATGCCGAGAGCGTGGGATGCAGTTGCGTGATTTGGCTGAAAAAATAGGGGTTGCCCCTGAATCACTAAGCAGGGCAATAAACGGAAATCCTCAGTTGTCTACGTTAGAAAATATTGCAGACGCTTTGGGGATTGTAGTCGGTGATCTGTTTGAATCAACCAAGGATAAATTGAATCCGTATAACATCCATGCAATTATTACCTATAATAATAAGGTATATATGGCAGAGGGATTAGACCCACTTGTTTCAACGATTAAAGAAATTGTTGCTGATGTTGAAAGTGCCCAAGTAAAATGGCAGAAAATAGGTGAGAACCCAAAATTATTAAAATAATTCTAATATGACTAATGAAACCTTAATAACACTATTATCTATTGTCTTGCCTGTCTTAGGTGCAGGAATAGGCTATCTCATTAAAAGCAATGTTGAAAAACGGCGACAGTTATTAGAGCCTGTAAACCAAGAACGCCGAGAACTTTATCAGCAGTTTGTGGATTTGATAATTGATATTTTTAAAGGCACTAAAACAGGGAAACAGACAGAAGAGCAAGATTTATTAACGCAGTTGTATACTTTTTATAAGAAATATATTTTGTATGCTTCGCCTGAAGTTATTATTGCCTTCTCTGATTATTTCCAATATTTGTATAAGGTCAATGGAGAGGTGACGAATGATTTTAAAATTCACTTTCAGAAATTAACACATATAATGGCTGAGATGAGAAAGGACTTAGGATTATCAAACAAGAAGTTGGGCAACAATGGTGAAAAATTATTTCGGGCACTTATTACTGACTTTGATAGTATGATGAAATAATCTTTTAAGTTATCTTAATACAAAAGAAGGTGTATCAAACAATCATTTTTTAGATTAAATTGATACATCTTCTTTTTTGATACACGTGTAATAAATTTTATTACAACCTTAACATAAGATTTTCTTCAATTCATTTTTTAGATTAGGCTTGTTGCCCTTTTGGATTTTAGCAAGCATTGCCCTGTAAGGTTTCATTACTTGGGAAATATGTGTGCCAGGAGCACAAAAGGTTCTCATCTTTGCCTCTATCTTGGCTAAATCGAAATCATTATCTTCAAGTACAAGCCGTGTTAGGTATTTGGACTTGGAATTGATTTTTTCGTCAATTTCATCTTCTGAAATTATCTCGTCTATGAAATCCCATATTGGAGTGGCTTGGCTATTTAAGATACTAACTATTTTCGTGTCGGATATTTTGAGGCTGGAGCGAATTTGCTCTTTGGAATTCAAATTCAATTCTGCTCTGACCTTTCCTTCAAAATAAGTTAAGAGCTTGTCAGAATTGATAAGGGCTAAAAGAAAGGCCTTATTTTCACTTTTGCGAATTTCTTTGCCCTTGTTGTAGAGGGTCAGCCGTTTCTTCTTGTTCTTGGTCTGTACATTCTTCTCAACAATAAAGTTTCCGTTCGTCAGTTTCCTTGCGATATACTTGTTATAGTTCTTGATGCCGCCGCGCATGGATTGAATGAGCGCGTTGAAATCAGGATAGTCGAAATCCTTGCTGACATCTATTTTTACAGCTTCATCTTCAGCATAAATTGCATCTATATCTAATTTGCAGAATCCTAATTGATTGATATTCTTTAAACATTGCTTCAAATTATCTTTATTAATCAATTCATTATATCTGTCAAGTAGAATTTTTCCTGTAAATTCGATTACTAGCTCATTTTCTAAATAGTCTAGTTCAATGTATAATAAGAAGGGTGATATGGCAGTATATTTTTGTTCTACTATCCTGTCATTTTTAATTATTGTCTGAAAAACAGCATCGTTGATTATTTCTATTTTATCCAAAGTTGAAATAATTTTTATTTTGTCTAGTGTTATCACTTTTCATTTTTCTACCTTTTTATTTTTGGGGCAATCATCCTTCAAAAACCAAAACCTTCACCTTGATAAGTGGTTATTGGGTCTTGCCCAATAGGTCATCCATTGTGGTTTGTTTGGGCTTGCTCGGAATCCCCTGCCAATTGGAGTTCCTAACTTAGTCCGCACAAAGAGTTAAGATAATTTAATAATTTTAA
>URRP01000038.1 GCA_900550375.1 uncultured Alistipes sp.
CGGGCGACGGCTGCGCTTGTGCCGCAGAGGTACTGCTGAGCAGTACCGCGGCGAGGAGAAGGGGAAGTAACGTCTTTTTCATTTCGTCCGGTTTTGAATGGGTTTGTACAAGCCAAAGATACGAAAACGAAATGAAAAACAGGGGGATTTTGCTTAAAATGCAAAATCCCCTTGTAAGCGGAGCTGCGTGTACTTCGGCTTATTTGAAGAAAATCGAAGAGATTTCCTTGTAATTGTGTACCCGTTCGACGACGTCGGCGAAGATGTCTGCCACCGACAGCACGGTGAATTTGTGGAGGTCTTCGTTCTCGTGCAGCGGAATGGAGTCGGTGACGATCACCTGTTCCAGCGCGCTGGCGTTGATCTTGTCATAGGCGCTGCCCGACAATACGGGGTGGGTGATGGCGGCACGAACGCTCTTGGCTCCCTTCTTCATAAGCATGTCGGCGGCCATGCAGATCGTGCCGGCCGTATCGATCATGTCGTCGACGATGATGATGTTGCGTCCCTCGACGTCGCCGATAGCCGTCATCTTACCCACGACGTTGGCCTTCGCGCGCTCCTTGTGGGAGATGATGATCGGCGTGTGGAGATACTTGGCATAGGTGTTGGCCCGTTTGGCACCGCCCATATCGGGTGCCGCGATCGACAGATCTTCGATATTGAGGCTCTGGATATAGGGCACGAAGATGCCGCTGGCATAGAGCGCATCGACAGGTACGTCGAAAAATCCCTGAATCTGATCGGCGTGCAGGTCCATCGTCATGATGCGGTCGACACCGGCCGCAACGAGCAGATTGGCCACCAGCTTGGCGCCGATCGGCACACGGGGACGGTCTTTTCGATCCTGACGCGCCCAGCCGAAGTAGGGCATTACGGCGATCACCTGATGAGCCGAAGCGCGTTTGGCGGCATCGATCATCATCAGCAGCTCCATCAGATTGTCCGTCGGGGGGAACGTGGACTGGATGATGAAGACCGTGCATCCGCGGATCGACTCCAGAAAACAGGGCTGAAACTCGCCGTCGCTGAAATTCAGTACCTCGGACTCTCCGAGTTTCGTGCCGTAGCTGGCTACGATTTTCTCTGCCAAGTAGCGGGACCCACGGCCGGCAAAGAACTTGATTTTATGTATCGCCATAATAGATTGAAGGGATTTGACGGTGCAAATATAAGCATACTGGAAAAAGGCGGCAAACGATTCCCGCTTTTTTTTATGAATCCGCGAGACATTTGTCGATGAACGCGAGAATCTCCTCGCGTCCTGTGCGCTTGGTGCTCGACGCGAAGAAGAGCGGCGGCAGCTCCTCCCACTCCTGCAACAGCTGCTTTTTGTAGCGTGCAGTGTTGCTTTCGAGCTGGTTGCGCGACAATTTGTCCGTTTTGGTGAAGACGATGCCGAACGGGATACCGTGCTCGCCCAGCAGGCGGATGAACCGTAGGTCGATCGCCTGCGGTTCCAGCCGCGAATCGACCAGTACGAAGAGGAAATGCATCTTCTCCGCATGGAAGACGTAGTCGGTGATGAGCTTCGAGAATTCGCCCCGCTCGCTCTTCGAGACGCGGGCGTAACCGTATCCCGGCAGGTCGACCAGATACCAGCGGTCGTCGATCAGGAAGTGGTTGATGAGCCGTGTTTTGCCCGGCGTACCCGATACTTTGGCCAGCGAACCGTGACCGGTGAGCAGGTTGATGAGCGACGACTTGCCGACGTTGCTTCGCCCGATGAAGGCGATGTCGGGCAGTGCGTCGCGCGGAATCTGCGACAGCTGCTGCGAGCTGCATTTGAAAGTGGCGCGTTTGATCTCCATAGGGCAAAGATAGTGCAAGCCGAGCGCAGAACCAAATTTATTTGGGTTTTGCCGAGGCGCCGCCTATCTAAGCGGATGCTTGTCCTCCGCAAAGCGTGTAAGCCGAGCGCAAATGATAGTCGTCATGCTGAGCGAGCCGTCGGGCGAGCGTGAGCATCGACCGCATGAAAACGGCGGAAGGAGGGCGATCGTGCGGCTCTGTCTGCCTGTGCCGTGCGGAATAATAAAAAGCGGTCGATCCTCACGTCGGAATCCTCAGAGGATTCCTCCTCAGGATGACAAATTCATCGGACGCCTGCGGCATTCTCTTCAAGATGACATTGCGGTTGATCCTCATGCCGCACTTTCAGTGCTCCTCGGGATGACAAATACGTTGTCATTCCGAGCGGAGAGAAACGGAGCGTGGGAATCCATGCGCTTTACTTGGTTAGGGTATCATTACCCGCTTTTCAAACGGAACGCCGAGCTAAGCTCGGCGTTCGTTCGGAATCCTTATTTCTGCGCTTTGCGGGCGATGACCGCATCGATATAGGCTCTGATCTTCGGAGCGGGGTCTTCCCAGCCGGCAGGTTTGATGACTTTGCCGTCCTTGGGGTTGTAGTGCGGTTTGCCGTCGGGCCACAGCTTGGCCATGTTGGCCTTCTGTACGATGTCGAACAGTTCGTCGGCCTCGAGGCCCATCTCCACCAGCGTGCCCAATGCGAAGTAGATCAGGTCGATCATGGCGTCGGCCTGCTCGTAAATATCCTGTGCCACAAGAAATTCTGCGACCTCTTCGTTCATCCATTTCCCGCGGCTCAGGGCACGTCCGCGCTCCACCATGTGTGGCTGCGGGGCGACGGGATGGCCGAATTTCTCGTGAAATTCACGGACATCGTTCCACTCTTTTTTCATTGTAGTTTTTGTTTTAAGAATCGAATGCGAGGACAAAAGTAACGAAAAAAATCGGGTCGTGCGTAAAATTTCGATGTCGTTTTTCTATCTTTGCGGGGCTTGTCCCTCTTAAAAAAGCGTTAGGTTTTACTAAAAACAGAGATTATTATGTGCGGTATCGTCGGATATATCGGGAGCAAGGAGGCTTATCCCATATTGATTAAAGGCCTTCACCGGTTGGAATATCGGGGTTACGACTCTTCGGGTGTGGCCATGATTTCCAACGAGGGGAAACTCAATATCTATAAAGCCAAAGGTAAGGTCGTGGCACTGGAGCATTTCGCCGAATCGAAGGATCACAGCGGTTCGATCGGCATCGCCCACACCCGCTGGGCGACGCACGGCGAACCCAACGACACGAATGCCCATCCCCACGCTTCGCAGTCGGGCGATCTGGCCATCGTGCACAACGGCACGATCGAAAACTATACGGTGGTCAAGAAGGCGCTCGAGCAGCACGGCTATGCGTTTCACAGCGAGACCGATACGGAAGTGGTCGTGCAGCTGATCGACTACATCCGCACCGATACGGGCTGTTCGCTGTTCGAAGCGGTGCGTGAGGCGTGCCACCAGATCGTCGGGGCCTATGCCATTGCGGTGGTCGACCGCCGCAATCCCAACCAGATCGTCGTGGCGCGCAAGAGCAGCCCGCTGGTGATCGGTGTGGGCGACGGCGAATATTTCATCGCGTCGGACGCCACGCCGATCATCGAGTATACCAACCGTGTGGTCTATCTCAATGACGACGAGATCGCCGTCATCAACCGCGGCGAGTCGCTCCATGTCTTCAATATGGATAACAAGGAGTCGAAGGTCAACATCCAGAAACTCAAGATGAGTATTTCGGAGCTGGAGAAGGGCGGCTATCCCCATTTCATGCTCAAGGAGATTTTCGAGCAGCCGCGCACGCTGCGCGACTGCATCCGCGGCCGCGTGAGCGCCGACGGCAAGCAGGTCGTGCTGTCGGGCGTGCTCGACAACAAGGAACGTTTCCTGAATGCCCACCGCATCCTGATCGTGGCGTGCGGCACCTCGTGGCACGCCGCGCTGATCGGCAAGCACCTCTTCGAAGATATGTGCCGCATTCCGGTCGAGGTGGAGTACGCCAGCGAATTCCGCTACCGCAATCCGGTCGTGAGCGACAAGGACGTGCTGATCGCCATGTCGCAGTCGGGCGAGACGGCCGACACGCTCGCCGCGCTGGAGCTGGCCAAGGAGCAGGGGGCCTTCGTCTTCGGCATTTGCAACGTCATCGGTTCGTCGATTCCGCGCGCCACCGATTCGGGCTGCTACATCCATGTCGGGCCCGAGATCGGCGTGGCTTCGACGAAGGCTTTCACGGGTCAGGTGACCGTGCTGGCGATGATGGCGCTGATGCTCGGCCGCATGAAGGGAACGGTCAGCGATGCAGCGTTCGAGCGGGTGACGCGCGACCTGCACCGGCTGCCGGAGCTGTTGCAGGAGGTGCTCAAACTCGATACGCAGGTGAAAGACCTCTCCAAAATATTCACCTATGCCAAGAACTTCCTCTATCTGGGACGCGGGTACAACTATCCGGCGGCACTCGAAGGGGCGCTGAAACTCAAGGAGATTTCGTATATCCACGCCGAGGGGTGCCCCGCCGCCGAGATGAAACACGGTACGATCGCCCTGATCGACGACGACATGCCGACGGTGGTGATTGCTCCGCGCGATAAAATCTACGACAAGACGGTGAGCAACATCCAGCAGATCAAGGCGCGCAACGGCCGCATCATCGCGCTCGTGACGCGCGGCGACGAGGTGGCGTCGAAAATCGCCGACTACGTGATCGAGATTCCCGAGGTGTGCGAATGTCTCTCGCCGATCCTTACGTCGGTGCCGCTGCAATTGCTGGCCTACTACGTGGCCGTCAACAAGGGGCGCAATGTCGATCAGCCGCGCAATCTGGCCAAGTCGGTGACCGTGGAGTAGGGTTTCGGGCGGAAACTCTCCCGAATATGCCGGAACGAAGTTCGAAATCTTCGTTCCGGTTTTTTTATGGAATACCGATTGGCGGTGCAGTTTTGCCGTTCGGTGATGAAAGAGGCGGCGTTCTTTGAATCGATTTGCCGGTGTCGTTTGCTTCCGATACTTTCGCGGAGTTTTTAACCCTATTAAAAGAAAAGACGCTATGAAAAGAGGTTTCATGAAGAAGATGCTGCTGACAGCCCTGTGCTTTTCGGCACTCGGTTTCTCATCCTGTGACAACGACGACAACAGCAGCGGTCCGCTACCTTCTCCGGGTACGCTCGAGACCGACGTGCAGTCGCTGACATTCACCTGCGGCAATTATTACACGCAGCAGATCAAGGTCTCGGCCGAAAACGTGGAGTGGAAGGCGGCCGGCGATGCCGAATGGATCGAGGTCGAGGAGATCCGGGAGCCGGGTTCGCTCGACGGTGTAGTCACGGTTTCCGTTAAGAAAAATACAGGCCTGCAACGCAGCGGTTCGGTAATTTTAAGGGGCAAGGGGTTCGCTCCGGTCGCTGTCGGCGTCGAGCAGAAAGAGGCGTTCGTCTCCGATCTGATCGGCGAATGGACACCCTCCTATGTCGAACGTACGGATCCTGAAACCGGTTCGGTAAGCAAACTTTATCTTCAGATCGTTCCGACATGGAAAGATCCCGAAAACATTCCCCAGATGGATGCTTCGTTCATCTTGGGGCTGCCGGCCGGAACGTGGATGCTGCCGGTATCGCTGGTGATGGATATGGCGGTGGGCATGGTCAATCCGATGGTCAGCAATGGGCTTTCGGCGCTGAACCTGCGTGACGACGGCACGTTGGGCGCCCGCTATCGGTCGATGTCGTTCTCGGAGGACGGCGTGTTGTCCGATCTGCTGAACGGAACGATGATCTGGTCCGACGAGCAGCTCTTTCCCGACGAAGAGACGCTGAAGGTCGTTCCTTTCGATGCCGTTTCCTACTATACCGAAGGCGGTAAGCTTTTCCTTAGCGTCAGCAAACGGCTTCTCGCTGCGCTCGGTCCGGCGGAGGAGGGCGGCGACCTCTGTGCGCAGATCGATGCATGGAATGCCCAGTATCAGCTGGGTATCGTCTCGACGGCAGAGTCCTATTCGCTGCCGCTGAAGTATACGAAGGCGGGCGACGGAACGCTGACGGTCGGTATCGACCGGGCGATGATGATGCCTTTCCTGCCGTTGCTCGTGGAGCTTGCCTCGTCGCTTATGCCGAGCGATCCCGAAGCGACCGGCGGAATCGATCTCTCGGGAATGCTTCCCGAGATCCTGAATGCGATTTTCGACAATACGACCGAACTCACGATTTCGATAAAACTGACGACGAAGGCGTGATCCGGGTTCGGATTTCGGATACGGCGGGTTTCATACGACCCGCCGTTTTCGTTTTTTCCCGCTTCAGAATCGTCCGAACGACCGTTCGGACTGCTCAGTGTTACATTGCGCATACTTGAATTGGACGCGTTTATATCCTTGTAAGTCAGATGATAGTCTTGCTGGATCGAAAAGTAATCGAATAGGGCTTAATTCGACTGCCGACAGTTGGTATCCGAAAAAAATCCATACCTTTGCCGGTGTAAACTTCGGTTACGATGTTCATTTGTTCTTATTTTTAGAAAATTTTCTGACGAGAGTTGCGGTCGTTCCCGACATCTGATAAATTTTATCCCCCGTTACGTAGGTACGCCAATCGGTGTGCATACCGTCGGCCCGGGATCGTTTACCGGAATTGGAGTAAGATCGAATCTGTGCTGTTCTCGTCGGTTGGGGGTTATTAATTTTCCGCACGGCACAGCGGGGCAAAAAACAAAATGATGAAAACCTGTTCCCGGGATCTGCTGCAGCAGATGACCGAAACCTACAAGACTCGTATTGCAGGAACCGACGATTTTCGGAGTTCGTTAGACTCTCTTTTTTTTACTGCGTTACGTGCTGCACGGGAAACGGATACTTTACGCCAATTCGACTGTTTCAAAGAGGCTGAACGCTATTTGCTGCGCGTTGCCGCATCGAGCTATTTAAGCGGATTGATGGCGGGGGCGGCCGTCGGTGCGAAGAGTTTCAGCGATGAGAAACCTGCCGGCTCGCCGGCGCACCGCAAAAAGAACGGACGGCATCTTGTCTGAGAGCCGTCCTCGTTTTGACCCTCGCCGTCTGAACGTGTTCGCTGCTTTTTGAGACAGATGGGGCCGTCTTTACAGAAAATCAAGATATATGCGAGATGCAAAAAAGGAGAGACAACCGTCTCTCCTTTCAAGATGCCGTATATTTCGGAATCATCCTTTGCGGTGAAATAATCTTTCGCGCAGCGAAAAATTGTCGTACTCCTTTTTGAGCGAGGCGATCAGATCGCGCACGCTCTGAATACGTTCCGTCCGCCAAGCATTTGCGCCGCAGAAAGCGTATCCGTTCTCCAGCTTACCGCGGAACGCATTGTAGAGCGCCAGCATGATGCAATAGGGCGAACGGGTGACGTCGCAGGTCTTGATGCAGTTGAAGGGGCAGGCTTTCGGCCGTTTGAGACCATCTTTCACCTTTTCCAGAAAAGACGAATGGATCGCCCGCCCCGGCATACCGACCGGTGACTGGATGATCTCGATATCCTCTTTGCGCGCCTGTACGTAGCTCTGCTTGAAGGCGGGATCGGCGTCGCACTCTTCGGTGGCGACGAAGCGCGTGCCCATCTGTACCCCTTCGGCCCCCAGCTGCAAAATGTTGTAGATGTCTTCGCCCGTGTAGACACCGCCGCCCGCGATGACGGGAATGTGGCAGTCGTGCGCCGTCTCGAAGGCGTGCACCTCTTCGACGATGGGCGGCAGAATCTCTTCGAGCGAGTAGTGCGCGTCTTCGATCTGGTCGGCTTTGTAGCCGAGGTGGCCGCCGGCTTTGGGTCCCTCGACCACGATCGCGTCGGGGATGTAGCCGTAGTTGGCCAGCCATCTCTCGCACAGGAGTTTCGCGGCGCGTGCCGACGAGACGATCGGCGCCAGTTTCGTGCGGCACCCTTCCGTGAGGAACGACGGCAGGTTGAGCGGTAGTCCGGCTCCCGAGAAGATGATATCGGCCTTCTCCTGAATGGCTGTTTTCACCATATCGGCGAAATTGGACATGGCGACCATGACGTTGACGCCGATGATGCCGCGTGTCTTTTCGCGGGCTTTGCGCAGCTCTTCGCGCAGGCCCCAGATGCTCGCTATGTTGTAATCGGGAGAGTAGTCGCGGTAGATGACTCCGAGTCCGGCCGAGGAGATAACGCCCACGCCGCCTTCGTTGGCGACGGCCGAAGCAAGTCCTGAAAGCGAAACGCCGACGCCCATTCCGCCTTGAACGATGGGCGTGCGGGCCAGTAGATCGCCGATTTTGAGTGATTTCATCATGGTGTGGTATAAATTAAAGTTTTGCAGACTGCGAACGGGCGGCCGAAGGGCAGATCCGTCGCGGCTGTCGTGCGGGCGGGGATTGTACAGGCCGTGCGCAGTACCGAATTTTAATCGGCTTTGCCGGGGCGCCGTTTATCCAAGCCCGGGATTCTTTTCGGCAAAGGTAATAAATTATCGATGAAAATTCCGAAAAAATGTTCATTTTTTCTTCTTCCGATGATTGCTGTCTGAAATATCGAGCAGGCAGCAGCGGATTTTTTGTCGCAGGAACGGGTGGCTGCGCATTCGTAATTATCGCGCGAACGAACGATGCAACAAACAGAACGGTGCTGCAATCGTCGAATTGCAGCACCGTTCTGTTTCGTATATATAATATATTTATATCAGCTCCTCGATGCGGGCTACGGGCGATACGTCGAGCGACGAAAAGTCGCCGTTGAGGTAGTGGTAGTAACCCGCTATGGCGATCATCGCAGCATTGTCGGTCGTGAATTTGAACTCCGGCACGAAGGTGCGCCAGCCTCTTCGGCGGCCCTCCTCCACCACGCCGTTGCGCAGTCCCGAGTTGGCCGAAACGCCGCCGGCGATAGCGATGTCGCGGATGTCGTACTCCTTTGCCGCGCGGACGAGCTGCTTGAGCAGAATCTCGATGATGGTATGCTGCAACGAGGCGCACAGGTCGGCCTTGTGACGTTCGATGAAGTCGGGATCGCCGGCCACGGCGTCGCGCAGCGTATAGAGGAACGATGTTTTGAGTCCCGAGAACGAGAAATCGAATCCATCGACGTGGGGATGCGCAAAACGGAAAGCCTCGGGATCGCCCTCTTTGGCCAGCCGGTCGATTACCGGACCGCCCGGATAGCCGAGTCCCATCACTTTGGCACACTTATCGAACGCTTCTCCGGCGGCGTCGTCGATCGTCGTGCCGACGATTTCCATCTCCAGCGGCGAGTCCACCCGCACGATCTGCGTGTGTCCTCCGCTGACGAGCAGGCAGAGGAACGGAAATTCGGGATGCGGCAGCGCATGGTCCGAAAGGTCGAGGAAGTGCGAAAGGATATGTCCCTGCAAATGGTTGACCTCGACCATCGGGATGTCGTGCGACAGGGCGAGTCCTTTGGTGAAGGACACGCCCACGAGCAGCGAACCGAGCAGTCCCGGACCGCGTGTGAAGGCGATGGCATCCAGTTCGTCGGGGGCGACGCCGGCCTCCTTGAGCGCCGTGTCGACCACAGGGACGATGTTCTGCTGGTGTGCACGCGAGGCCAGTTCGGGGATCACCCCGCCGTATTTCATATGCACGGCCTGCGAGGCGATGACGTTCGACAACAGCGTCGTGTTGCGGATGACGGCCGCCGACGTATCGTCGCACGAAGACTCGATGCCGAGGATGGTTATATCCATAGTTATATTCGCTGTTTTTCGTTTTTTGACGAATAATCGTTAAATTTGTCGGTTAAACGGGTGTTTTACCATGCGCAAAGTTACGAAAATATTGGGGAAAGTGTTATCGGTAGCGGTATTGTTGCTGATCGTCCTTCCTCTTGTGTTGTCTTTGCTGCTGAGTATCAACTCCGTGCAGAACTTTGTCGTACACAAGGCCGCGCAGTTCGCCTCGCGGAAACTCGAAACGGTCGTCCGTATCGACCGCGTGGATATCGGGATTTTCGACAGGATCAAACTGTCGGGACTCTACGTCGAGGATTACGGCGGCGACACGCTGCTGTATGTCGGGAAACTTCATGCCTTCGTCACGCAGTTCGGGATCTTCGGCGACGGCTTCACGCTGCGTCACGGCCGGCTGACCGACGGGAAATTCTATCTTCGGGAGATGCCCGACGGCATGATGAACGTCAAGCAGATCGTGTCGCGTCTGAGCAAAAAAGAGAAGAAGGAGAGCGATTTCCGCCTTTCGATATCGGCGCTTACGGTCGAAAATTTCGAATTTCGTCTTGAGAAGCTGCAACACCGCGATCCGGTTTACGGGATCGATTTTTCGGATATGGACATCCGCTACATCAATGCCGTGATCGACAACTTCACCATCGACGGCGGCGCTATCGGCGCCGAGATCGGCCGTTTCTCCGCGCAGGAAAAGAGCGGTTTCGAGATCGACGACTTCGGCGGGAAGTTCTTTCTGGCCAACGGCTGTATCGGCATGGAGAACGCACGGTTGGTGACGCCGCATTCGAACGTGTCGATCCCTTCGGTGTCGATCGTCGGCGATTCGTGGGCCGAGTACAAGGAGTATGTCGATCGGGTGAGCATGACCGTCGAGATTCGCAATTCGATGCTCTCGAGCGATGACGTGGCCTACTTCTCGCCCAAGCTGCGCGACTGGCGGCTGACGCTGCGCAACATCAATCTGCTCTTCGACGGCGTCGTATCCGATTTCGACGCTGACCTCAAAAGTCTGGCTTTCGGTCGCAGCAGCCGGATGCACGCGCGGGGACGGGTGACGGGACTGCCGAAGATCGATGATACGCATTTTTCGCTTACGTTCGACGACGTGACCACCGAAGCGGCCGATATCGGGCAGATCGTGGCCAACATCGCTCGTAAGGAGTTGTCCGCGAAGACGCTCGGGATGATGGAGCGCGCCGGAGCGCTGAACCTGACCGGCGAGGTCGAAGGGACGTTCGATTCATTCCGTTCGCAATTTGCAATGACGGCTCCCACCGGTGCGGTTACTTCCGAGTTGACGATGCGGCCTGCCGACCGTCGCCGCCTGCGTCCGTTGAAGGGGCGTATCGCCGTGATCGGATTCCGTGCAGGCGAGGTACTGGGACAGGCGAATCTGGGCCGCGTAAGCTGTGAGGCGGGCGTGAACGGCGTTGTGGGAAAGGACGTTATCGACGCGCGTATCGACGGCAGCATCTCGCAGCTGGAGTTCAACGCCTACGCGTACGATTCGCTGCGTTTCGGCGGCCGCCTGACCGAAAAGACCTTCAACGGTCATGTCCATGCCGACGATCCGGCACTCCGGTTCGATTTTCAGGGCGAGGTGGGTTTCAATCCCGAACGTCCGCACTACGATTTCGATCTCGACCTGATCCATGCCGACCTCGCCCGGATGCATCTCAACCGCCGCGACAGTGTGTCGGTACTCTCGGCGCTGATCGGAGCGCGCGCTTCGGGACGGACGCTGGACGATATGAACGGCGAGGTGACCGTCGGCGATGTGGTCTATCGTTACAATGCCGACACGCTCCGCACTACGCGGCTTACGCTGAGCGGCCAGAACAGCGCAGGCAGCAAATACCTGTCGCTGCAGTCGGAATTCGCCGATGCGACGTTCCGCAGCAGGACCGACTACAAAACCGTCTTCGAGTACCTGCGTTCGAGCCTCGAAAAATACATTCCGCTGCTCTATGACAAGCAGAAGACGCGCAAACGTGCCGGCGGTGCCGTGAGTGTCGTTGACGACTATTCGGTGCTGTCGGTCGACGTCAAGCACTTCACGCCGGTGGCCGATGCGGTGGCCGACGGTTTGCAGATCGCCGACGGCTCGCAGCTGCGGCTGCTGTTCAATCCGGCCAACGACAAACTGTCGCTCAAGGCGACATCGGAATATATCGAACGCGAGCGGATGCTTGCCACGCGGCTGAACCTCAATGCGACGAACCTCGGCGATTCGTTGTCGGTCTATCTGCGTTCGGAAGATTTCTATCTCGGAACGTTCCACATGCCGCAGCTGTCGGTCATGGGCGGCGCGCGCAGCGACCGGCTGCGTCTGTCGGCGGGGTTCAACGATACGACGGCCCGCGTCTCGGCCCTGCTGGGACTCGAAGCGCTGATCCAGCAGTCGCCCCAGCGCGGGCGGACGGTCGACGTGCGGCTGCTGCCGTCGCACATCAGCCGCAAGGGGACCACGTGGCAGATTTTCGCCCGCAGCATCCAGATCGATACGACGCGCGTGGTGGTCGACCGGTTTCTGGTGATGAACAAGGATCAGGAGCTGCTGGTCGACGGTGTGGCCTCGCGTCACCGGCAGGATTCGGTGTTGCTGCGGTTGAAGAATTTCGACCTTGCGCCGTTCACCCAGATCGTCGAGAACATGGGCTATGTCATCGAGGGACGCACGAACGGTCAGGCGGTAGTGAAATCGGCGCTCAAGGAGACCGAAATTACGGCCGATATCCGTATGGACAGCGTCGAGGTGAACAACCTTCCTGCGCCGCCGATGCGCTTCACCTCGATGTGGGATTTCAAGAACGACCGTGCGCGGCTGACGGTGACCGATCGGCAGAAAGGCGATACGCTGATACGGGGCTTTTACGCCCCGGCGACGGTGCGTTACTATGCCGAAGCGCGATTCCCCGGGATACGGATGAACCTGCTCGATCCGATGCTCAAAGGGGTGATCTCCGATACGCGGGGTTCGGCCGATGCCACACTTACGCTCACCGGTCAGCGTCGTGCGGCGCAGTTGTCGGGGTCGATCCATATCCAGAATTTCCATACGAAGGTCGATTATACGCAGGTGGGCTACGATGTGCCGGAGGCTCGGATGACGGTGAAGAACAACCGCCTCACGATGCAGCGGGTGCCGGTGACCGATCCGCTGGGCAATCGGGGACTGATGGATTTCGACCTCAATCTGCAACATCTTTCGAATATCTCCTATTCGCTGACGATGCAGCCTCAGCAGATGCTGGTGCTCAACACTACGCAGAGCGACAACGACCTCTTCTACGGCAGGGTCTTCGCCTCGGGACGCGCCACCATTGCGGGCGACAAGGGGAGCGTGCGGATGAACATCGTGGCTACGACAGCCGATAATTCGGCCTTCTTCCTGCCGCTTTCGAGCAAGTCGAACGTCGCGCGCGCCGATTTCATCACCTTCGAGACGCCGCAGCAGAAAGCCGATACGCTGAACATTCTCGAACGCAAGAAGCTGATGTTCGAGCGCAAGCATAAACCCAAGGCCATCGTGGGCAATTCGATGGATATCAACATGACGCTCAACGTGCTGCCCAATGCCGATTTCCAGCTGATGATCGACCCCACGGTGGGTGACATCATCAAGGGCCGCGGCGAGGGTACGCTCAACCTGCATATCAATCCCCGTTCGAACGTCTTCGAGATGTACGGCGACTATACGATCACCGAAGGAAGTTACCTCTTTACGCTCCAGAACATCATCAACAAGCGCTTCCTCATCGAAAGCGGTTCGACGATCCAGTGGACGGGCGAGCCGCTCGACGCGCGGCTCAATATCAACGCCGTCTACAAACTCAAAACCTCCTTGCAGCCGCTTATCGGCACGAGCGTCTCATCGGGCGGCGGCGATATGAATCTCAACCGTGCGGTACCCGTCGAGTGCATCATCAATCTGAGCGACCGGCTGACGCATCCGGCCGTCACCTTCGACGTGAAAGTACCGACGGCCGATGCCGAATACCAGACCATCATCGCCAATACGCTCAACTCGCAGTCGGCTATCGCCGAGCAGTTTATGTTCCTGCTCGTTACCAACAGTTTCCACTCCGATACCTCGGGCGGCGGCAACAATCTGGGGGTTTCGGCCTCGGCGGCCACCGGTTTCGAACTGTTGTCGAACCAGCTGTCGAACTGGCTCTCGACCGACGACTACAACATCGTCTTCCGTTACCGTCCCAAGTCGGAGCTGTCGGGCGACGAGGTCGACTTCGGGTTCTCGAAAAGCCTTATCAACAACCGGCTTTTTGTCGAGGTGGAGGGAAACTACATGCTCGACAACTCGCAGGCGGTCAACAAGCAGATGTCGAACTTCATGGGAGAGGCCTATGTCACATGGCTGATCGACCGTGCCGGAACGCTTAAACTGAAGGGGTTCACGCAGACCATCGACCGTTTCGACGAGAACCAAGGTTTGCAGGAGACCGGCATCGGTATCTATTACAAGGAGGATTTCAACAATCTGAAAGACCTTAAGGAGCGGCTCAAGAACAAGTTCCGCAGCCGCCGCAAGCGGCAGCGGCTGCTCGAACAGCAGCAGGCCGCCGATTCGCTGCGTCTCATCGAGCGGCAGCGTGCGGCCGACTCGGTACGCAGGGCGGTGTCTGCTGCACCTCCGGCCGATACGACCTCCGCGGCCAAACGAGGCGTTGCGAGGCCCGACCTTGAAAAAACGGACAAAAACTTAAATAAATAATTTTACGTACACTATGATTACATTTTTGCAGGTCACCGAAGGGGCGGCCACGGAAGCGACCCGGATGGGTTTATGGGAGTTGTTTACCAAGGGAGGCTGGCTGATGTGGCCGCTGCTGATTCTGGGCGGCGTGACGATCTTCATCTTCGTGGAGCGGTTTCTGGCCATCCGCAAGGCGTCGGTGCTGGATATGAACTTCATGAACCGCATCCGCGATTTCATCCTCGACGGCAAGATCGCCGCGGCGGTGGATCTCTGCCGCAAGACCGACACGCCGATCGCACGCATGATCGAGAAGGGTATCGGGCGGTTGGGCCGTCCGATGAGCGACGTCCAGTCGGCCATCGAGAATGTGGCGAACCTCGAGGTCTCGAAACTCGAAAACGGCCTGCCTTCGCTGGCCACGATCGCCGGCGGTGCGCCGATGATCGGTTTTCTGGGTACGGTGCTCGGTATGGTGCAGACCTTCATGGAGATGTCGGCGGCCGGAGGTACGGTCGATATGTCGCTGCTGGCGGGCGGTATGTATGTGGCGATGGTGACGACGGTCGCCGGTCTCGTCGTCGGCATCCCCGCCTATTTCGGCTACAACTACCTCGTGGCGCGCATCGAGAAACTCGTTTTCCAGATGGAGGCCAACTCGATCGCTTTTATGGATATTCTGAATCAACCCGTTCAAAAATAGTGCGTTATGGCTATTAAACACGGTTCGAAAGTAGACAAGTCCTACTCATCGGCGTCGATGACCGACCTGATGTTCCTGTTGCTGCTGTTCCTGCTGATCGCCACGACCCTGATCAATCCCAACGCGCTGAAGCTGATGCTGCCCAAGAGTGCCAACCAGCTCAAGGATAAGGCGATCACGACGGTTTCGATCCAGCAGGCCGGAAGCGGGTACAACTACTTCGTGGAGTTGGAGAAGGTCAACGGCATCGACGGCGTGGAGCAGGCGCTGCGTGTGCGGCTCGACGGGAAGGAGGACCCCACCGTCTCGCTGCATTGCGACAAGACCGTCGCGGTGGACGAGGTGGTTAAGGTGATGAATATCGCCAAAGACCGGAACTACAAGTTGATTTTGGCTACGCAGCCCTGAGCGATGCACTATGCATTACTACGACCCCGATACTAATTTTTCGCGCCGGTGGGCGTGGCTGGCGGCCGGCCTTTACGGTGTGGCGCTGGCTGCTGCGTTTTTCTTCGGATCGGTCGATGCGAGCCGGCCGGTGCCGCAGGGCGACGCGATTTTCATCGAGTTCGAGGAGCCGAAGGCGCCCGATCCTCCCGTCCCGCCCCGGACGGCCGTCGTCGAGCCCGAACATTCGGAGATAGACGATGTCGTCGAGTCGTTCAACCAAGCGAAAGGCTCCGACGAAGCGACGCGGACCGTCAACCCCAAAGCACTCTTCAAGATGGCCAAGGACGGTCCCGATGCACCGGAGGATACCGGCAATCCCAAGGCGCCGAAGGGAGAGGCCAACACGGCTTCGGGAACCGGCTCGGGACTCGATCTGGTGAGTGGAAATCTCGACAAGGGACTCGAAGGACGGGGACTGGTGGGTGCGCTTCCCAAACCCGACTACACGGTCAACGTGACGGGCAAGGTGATTATCGACGTAACGGTCGACGCCGCAGGGCGTGTGACGAGTGCCGAGTTTCATGCGCAGGGTTCGACGACGAGCAATGCCACGCTGGTGGAGGCTGCGAAGCGGGCGGCGATGAAGGCCCGCTTTACGGAGAGCGCGAGTTTCGTGCAGGGCGGCATGATAACCTATCTGTTTAAAATGAATTGACGATGCGAAAAGCTCAATTTCTTTCTTCGTTTATCGAAAAAGGTCTGTTTCTGCTGACGGCGTTTCTGCTGCTGTCGACAGGCGCAGCGGCGCAGCGGCGTGCCGCCCGTATCAAGGCCGATTCGATTGCGGCGACCTATGCCGGCCGTGTGGCGGGCGGCGCCCATCTGCATTTTTACGAGACGACGCACGATTTCGGCGACATTCCCCGCAAGGGCGGCAATCTGGTGCGGGAGTTCGAATTCGTGAACGACGGCACGGAACCGCTGGTGATCCTGCGCGTGTTGACCTCGTGCACCTGCACGAAGGCCTCCTTTCCGCGGCGTCCCGTGGCTCCGGGCGAGCGCGGCGTCGTCAAGGTCGTTTACGAACCGCACAAGAAGGAGCCGGGTGCTTTCAGCAAAGTGATTCAAATCTTTTCCACCTCGGTGGAGGGACGCAATGTCCTTACCGTGAGGGGAAATTCGATCGATGTAAAGAAATTATGACATTACTGTTCAAGAATTGTACGGTGCTGCCGATGACGGCGGCAACCGACGAGACGAAGTATTTCAAGGGCTATGTCGGTGTCGAGGGACGCCGCATCGCATTGGTGACCGCCGATGCCGCCGATGCCGAAGCGTGGCGTGCGGCGCACGACGACGTGCGCGAGATCGACGGCCGAGGCGGAATCCTGATGCCCGGACTGGTGAATACCCATTGCCACATGGCGATGACGCTCCAGCGCAGCTATGCCGACGATATGGCCCTCATGGAGTGGCTCAACGACCATATCTGGCCTTTCGAGGCGCATCAGACCGACGACGACATCCGTGTCGGCGCACTGCTCGGCGCGGCCGAAATGCTGCTGGGCGGCGTGACGTCGGTCGTGGATATGTACTGGTCGGAAGCGGCGGTTTTCGATGCGGTCGATCAGGCCGGAATGCGGGCGCTGCTGTGTGCCAGTTATCTCGATACGCGGCTCGAAGCCTTCGAGAGCGACCTTCCGGCGCTCGTCGAGAAATGCAAGGGTTCGTCGCGCATCCGTGCGGGAATAGCGCCCCATGCTGCCTATACCTGTTCGGCGGAGAACCTGCGGCGCGGTATGGAGGCTTGCCGCCGCTACGATATCCCGATGACGACCCACATCGCCGAGACGCTCGACGAGGTGCGTATGATCCGTGAACGTTACGGTGCGACGCCCGTGGAGTATCTCGATTCGCTGGGGCTGCTCGACGAGCGGCTCATCGCGGCACACTGCGTGCATCTGACCGAGGAGGATCGCCGTATCCTGCGTGAGCGGGGCGTGAACGTGGCGCATTGTCCGACGAGCAACATGAAGATTGCGAGCGGTATCGCACCGATCGAACAGTTGTGTACCGAGGGGGTGAACTGTACGATCGCCACCGACGGTCCCAGTTCGAACAACGATCTGGATATGTGGGAGGAGATGCGGTGTGCGTCGTTCCTGCAAAAGGTGGCGACGATGAATCCCTGCGCCGTGCCTGCTTATGAACTGCTCGAGATGGCGACCGTGAACGGGGCGGCTGCCATCGGTCGTGGCGGCGAATTGGGCGTTCTGAAGGAGGGTGCATTGGCCGATCTGGTGCTGCTCGATACGAACAAACCCCATTACCACCCGCAGCACGACATTGTGGCCAATGTGGCCTACTGCGCCAAGGCGGCCGATGTGGCGACGGTGGTGGTCGACGGCGAAGTGGTCGTTGACGGGGGCCGTCTGCTGACGGTCGACCTGCCGCTGCTTTATGCTCGTGCCGAAGCCGTTGTGAAGCGGATCGCTGGAGAGTTGTAGCTCCTGTAATTTATAAAGGAGGTCGGATTTCGATGAAATCCGGCCTCCTTTTCGTTGTCAGCGGGCGCTGCCCTGTCGGGCGACCGCTTCGGCGCGCCGGCGTATTTCGTCGGGATCGCCGAGGTAGTAGTCGCGCGTGAGGCGCAGCGCATCGTCGAATTCGAAGACGTAGGGTGCGGCCGTCGGCAGGTTGAGCGAGACGATCTCTTCGTCGGGAATCCCTTTGAGATGCTTGATGACGCCGCGCAGCGAATTGCCGTGGGCGACGACCAGCAGCGAGTCGTAACGCATCAGCGCAGGGAAGATGACGCAGTGCCAGTAGGGCATGATGCGTGCGATGGTCTGTGCGAGCGATTCGGTACGCGGCAGCTCGGCGTCGGGGACGCAGGCGTAGCGCACGTCGAAACGCGGATTGCGCGGATCGTCCTCCGGCAGCGGGTCGGGTGCCACGTCATAGCTCCGGCGCCAGATAAGCACCTGCTCCTCGCCGTATTCCTCGGCCGTTTCGCTCTTGTTGAGTCCCTGAAGCATACCGTAGTGTTTCTCGTTGAGACGCCACGACTTTTCGACCGGAATCCACGCTTCGTCGAGTTGGTCCAGTACGCAGTCGAGCGTCTTGACCGCACGTTTGAGATAAGAGGTATAAGCCTTGCCGAAGGTGAACCCCTCGTTGCGGAGCAGTTGGCCGGCCTGAACGGCTTCGGAGACCCCCTCTTCCGTGAGGTCGACATCCGTCCAGCCGGTGAAACGGTTCTCCTTGTTCCAAGTGCTCTGCCCGTGGCGGAGCAGTACGATTCGTTTCATAGGGGTGTAATTTATGCGATGGTGATCGATGTATCGAGATAGACGTCCTGAATGGCGTTGAGCAATTCGATGCCCTTGTCCATCGGCCGTTGGAAGGCTTTGCGGCCGCTGATGAGTCCCATGCCGCCGGCGCGTTTGTTGATGACGGCCGTCGCGACGGCCTCCGCCAGATCGGAGGCGCCATGCGATTCGCCGCCCGAATTGATCAGGCCGACACGTCCCATATAGCTGTTGGCCACCTGATAACGGCACAGGTCGATGGGGTGGTCGGACGCGAGTTCCGTATACATTTTTTCGTCGGTCTTGCCAAAGCCGACGGCTTTGAATCCGCCGTTGCAGGTCGGAAGTTTCTGCTTGACGATATCGGCCCCGATCGTCGCGCCGAGGTGGTCGGCCTGCCCCGTCAGGTCGGCGGCGCTGTGGTAGTCGACGCCCTCCTTTTTGAAGGCGCTGTTGCGCAGGTAGCACCAGAGGAAGGTCGCCATGCCCAGATCGTGGGCCCGTTCGAATGCTTCGGCGATCTCGGTCAGTTGGCGGCGGCTTTCGGGCGACCCGAAATAGATCGTCGCTCCGACGGCTGCGGCGCCCATGTTCCATGCCTGTTCGACCGAGGCGAAGAGCACCTGATCGTAGGCCGTGGGGTAGGTCAGCAGTTCGTTGTGGTTGATCTTCACGATGAACGGGATCCGGTGCGCGTATTTTCGGGCCACGGCGCCCAGTACGCCCAGCGTCGAGGCCACGCCGTTGCAGCCGCCTTCGATGGCCAGCCGGACGATGTTCTCGGGATCGAAGTAGATCGGGTTGGGCGCGAACGACGCGCCGGCCGTGTGCTCGATGCCCTGATCGACGGGCAGGATCGAGACGTAGCCCGTGCCGGCGAGCCGTCCGTGTCCCAACAGTCGTTGCAGGCTGCACAGCGTCGGGATGTTGCGGTCGGACGCCAGCCATACCTCTTCGATGGTGTGCGGCGAGGGAAGGTGCAGAGCGCGTTTGTCGATGGTTTTGCAGGTGTGGGAGAGTAGGTAATCGGCCTTGTCGCCCAATAGCTCAACGGTCTTGTTCATGGTTGTATGAGATTAAAGTGAATGTCCGTAATCCCGTTGCATAAATCGTTCCCAGATCTCTTCCCGCGCGGCAGCGGCTTGTTTCGGATGTGCCTGCCGGCGCAAGGACGATACCTGATATCTGCAAACATACGGAAAAAAAGCGAAAACGGCATACCTATCAATAATGAGATCGGAGGCCGTTTCGAAAAAAAAATGCGGGACGGCCCATGAGCCGTCCCGCAGTATCCGGTGAATGCTGCCGTCAGAGTTTGATGTCGTAGATCTGGATGACGCCTGCCAGACGTTCGTCATGGTCGGTGACCAGCAGCGAGGTAATCTTGTGGCGGGTCATCATCTTCTCCGCCTCGATGAGTTTCTCTTCGGGGTGGATGCGCTTGGGGTTGCGTGTGACGATGTCGGCAGCGCGCAGGTCGATGAAGCCGGCGCCCGTCCGTTCCATGGCACGGCGGATGTCGCCGTCGGTGACGATGCCTTCGATGCGGTCGCCTTCACAGACGACGATCAGTCCCAGCCCGCAGCAGCTGATGGTGTGGATCATGTCCTTGGCCGTGCAGTCGAGACCGACGACGGGCAGGTTGTCGCTGCGCATGACGTCGCCGACCGTAGCCAGCAGGCGGCGGCCCAGACTGCCGCCCGGGTGGAGCCGTGCGAAGTCGCAGCTCGAAAAGCTGCGCGCCTTCATCAGTGCGATGGCCATCGCGTCGCCCATGGCGATCTGTGCGGTGGTCGAGGTCGTGGGTGCGAGGTGCAGGATGCAGGCTTCGTGGTCGACAGAGACGTCGAGGTGGATATCCGAGTGGATGGCGAGCGTGGATTTCGGGTTGCCCGTCATCGAGATCAGCCGGTTGCCGTTGTTGTGGATGAAGGGAACGATCTTGAGCACCTCGTCCGTCTCGCCCGAGTAGGAGATCGCCAGCACGATGTCCTCCTTCGAGATCATGCCCAGATCGCCGTGGAAGGCTTCGCCCGGATGGAGGTAGAAGCTCGGCGTGCCCGTCGATGCAAAGGTAGCGGCCATCTTGCGGCCGATGAGTCCCGACTTGCCCATGCCGGTGATGATGAGCTTGCCGCTGCTTCCGAGGATCATGGCGATAGCGTCGACGAAATGGCTGTCGAGCGACCGCTCCATCTTTTCGAGCGCTTCGGCTTCGGTACGGATCGCTTCGCGGGCTACCGTCAGAATTTCGTTTTGTTTGGACTGCTCCATTAGAGTAGGGATTTGACGACCCCTTCGAGGTCGTTGAGGTTTAACATATTGGGACCGTCGCTCAAGGCGCGGTCGGGATCGGGGTGTACCTCGAAGAAATAGCCGTTGGCACCGAAAGCCTTGGCCGCCAGCGCCATTGCGGGGACGAATTCGCGGTTGCCGCCCGTCTTGCCTCCGGCGGCTCCGGGACGCTGCACCGAGTGCGTGCAGTCCATGACGACCGTCCGTGCGATATGCAGCATATCGGGAATGTTGCGGAAATCGACCACCAGATTGTTGTAGCCGAACGAGTTGCCGCGCTCGGTAAGCCACACTTCTGCGGCACCGGCATCGCACGCTTTTTCGTAGGGGTAGCGCATGTCTTCGCCCGATAGGAACTGGGCCTTTTTGATGTTGATGGTGCGTCCCGTCTTCGCGGCGGCGACCAGAAGGTCGGTCTGGCGGCAGAGGAAGGCCGGAATCTGAATCACGTCGACCACTTCGCCCACGGGCGCCGCCTGCCACGATTCGTGGATGTCCGTGAGCAGCTGCAATCCCCATTTCGTCCGCACGTCGGCGAGCATCTGCAACCCCTTCTCCATGCCCACGCCCCGATAGGAGCGGATGGAGGTGCGGTTGGCCTTGTCGAACGACGCTTTGAAGAGGATCTGCACACCCAGCCGACGGTTGATCTCAGCCAAACGCGCAGCCACCGTGTCGAGCAGTTCGGCCGATTCGATCACGCACGGCCCGGCGATGAATTTTATATCCATAAAATTAAGAATTAATAATTAAGAATTAAAAATTCCGTTCTTGTGCGAAGAGCGACGATTGTTGCTCGGCGGTGAAACTTCGTTTGCAAGCAGATCGATCTGACCCCTCTGATTCGTACGGGAAGATTTTTAATTCTTAATTTTTCATTTTTAATTCCAAAAAAACTTCCGCTTTGGCCAAATCCTCCGGCGTGTCGATGCCGATGGTCTCGACCTCGGAGATGCCGACGCCGATGCGAAAACCGTTCTCCAGCCACCGCAGCTGTTCGAGCGATTCGGCCCGTTCGAGTACGGACTGCGGCAGGGCGGTTACCTTGCGCAGCGCCTCGCGGCGGAAGGCGTACATGCCGATGTGTTTGTAGAAGGTATGGCGCGCGAGCCACTCTTCGCGCGGCACGCCCCGCAGATAGGGGATCACCGAACGCGAGAAATAGAGAGCCTGCGACGCAGCGTCGAGCACGACTTTCGGCGAATTTGGGTTTTCCAGTGCGTCGAGTCCGTCGGCCTCGGTGAAGGGCTTGACGAGCGTGGCGATGTCGGTGGCCGGATCGTCGAAGCAGCGGGCGATGGCTTCGAGCTGCGAGGGGTGGATGAAAGGTTCGTCGCCCTGTACGTTGACGATGATGTCGGGGCTGCCGCCCAGCGTCTCGACGGCTTCCCAGCAACGGTCGGTACCGCTGCGATGGTCGGGCGAGGTCATGACGGCTCGGCCGCCGAAAGCCTCCACTGCATCGAAAATCCGACGATCGTCGGTGGCGACGGCCGCGTCGCCGAATACCTGCGTCACCTGTTCCCAGACGCGCCGGATGACCGGCTTGCCGCCCAGCAGCGCCAGCGGTTTACCCGGAAATCGGGTCGAAGCGTAACGGGCCGGAATGACGGCCAGAAATTTCAGAGGGTGCATATTCGCTAAAAAAAGAGGAACCGAAAGACCCGGATCTTCGTCCCGCAATCTTCCGGCTCTCGCTTCATCGATTTATTGTTCGGTTTTCGGTTCGAGCGCCAACCGGAGCACCTCTTCGTTGGTGCGGACGTAATGGAACGTCAACCCTTTGATGTACTCGGGTTTGATCTCCTCGATGTCCTTGCGGTTCTCCTCCGATAGCAGCAGCGTGGTGATGCCGGCGCGCTTGGCGGCCAGAATCTTCTCCTTGATGCCGCCTACGGGGGTGACGCGGCCGCGCAGCGTCGTTTCGCCCGTCATTGCGATGCGATCCTTCACCTTGCGTCCCGTGTAGGTCGAGACGATCGAGGTGACCATCGTGATGCCGGCCGACGGTCCGTCCTTCGGAATGGCACCCTCGGGCACGTGGATGTTGAGGTCGTATTTCTCGAACTTTTCGGGATCGATGTCCAGCTCCATGCAGTGTGCCTTGACCCACTCGAAAGCGATGGTCGCCGACTCCTTCATCACGTCACCCAGATTACCGGTGAGGCTCAGACGTCCCTTGCCGGGCGTGAGCACCGATTCGATGTAGAGGATATCGCCGCCCACTTCGGTCCACGCCAGTCCCGTCACCACGCCGACGATGCCGCTCACCTCGTACTCCTCGTTGAGGAATTTGGGTTTGCCGAGAATCTGCTCGACCTCCGTCGCGCTGATCTCGGGGGCGAACGCCTCCTCCGAAGCGATCTGCTTGGCCCGCGCCCGCGCCAGTTTGGCGATATGCTTGTCGAGTGACCGCACGCCCGATTCGCGGGTGTAGCCGGCGATGATCTGCTCGATGACCTGCGGCGTGAGGATCAGCTCCGGTTCCTTGATGCCGTGCGCTTCGCGCTGTTTGGGCAGCAGGTGGTGCAGGGCGATCTGGATCTTGTCCTCGAGGATGTACCCCGGGATGTTGATCATCTCCATGCGGTCGCGCAGCGCCGGATTGATATTGGCGACGTTGTTGGCCGTGGCGATGAAGAGCACCTTCGAGAGGTCGTACTCCGTATCGAGGTAGTTGTCGTGGAACGTGGTGTTCTGTTCGGGGTCGAGCACCTCGAGCAATGCGCTCGACGGGTCGCCGTGATTCGACACGCTGATCTTGTCCACCTCGTCGAGGATGATGACCGGATTCGACGATCCGCACCGTTTGATGGTCTGGACGATCCGGCCCGGCATCGCTCCGATGTAGGTACGGCGGTGTCCGCGGATCTCCGCTTCGTCGTGCAGACCGCCCAGCGCGATGCGGCCGAACTTGCGGCCCAATGCCGCGGCGACCGACTTGCCCAGCGAGGTCTTACCCACTCCCGGAGGGCCGTAGAGGCAGAGGATCGGCGATTTGAGGTCGCCCTTGAGCTTGA